>JAEDIH010000003.1 GCA_016292575.1 Clostridiaceae bacterium
ATAGACTATATTAACCCCGAGGGAACAATTTCAATCCTCGGCGTTTCGGAATACCCCGTTCCCATCAACACAAGAATGATTCTTGAAAAGGGACTTCGTATGTTCGGAAGCAGCCGAAGCGGACGCGAAGACTTTGTAAAAACCGTTGATATGTATGACAAATATCCTGAGATCATCGAGTACCTTTCGCACATGGTGGGCATTGTCAAGCCCGTGCGTTCAATCAAGGACATGAACGAAGCGTTTGAACTCGACACCAAAAAAGCTTTCGGCAAGACCATCATGAAATGGGAAAAATAGGGCAGAAGCCTTTGCCGTCTGACAGTAAAACCGCACGTTTCCAGAATTCTGCAAAACGTGCGGTTATTTTTTTGCGATAAGGCGCAAAAAAGGGGCTGCTCCGAAAACACAGAACAGCCTCCTGAAATTCAGTTTACTTTGTCCAATGGTCTACGCCGCACTTGCATTTCTGCTCAATGCCTAAGAACTTGATAATCGGGCAAAGGATACTCTTCCAAAGCCAGCCGACTATACCGTCCTTATGGCACAAATGGTCGCAGGTGTTGCCGGTTTGCGGCTTTTCAACCTCTGTTCCGCAGCGGTCACAGAAGCCGTCGTTATCAAGATCCTTATGTCCGCCGAAGTTTTTAATTACCTCGCGCTCTTTTTCAACATGACCGCAGACCGTGCAGAAAACGCAGTCACTCTCACCGTCCTCGGTGCAGGTGGCATCTCTGCCGTATTCGGTAACAAGAGAGTGTCCCTTTGGCGGAATTTCGGTCTGCTCTTCAACAACGCCACAGCGAGAGCACTTTTTCTCATCGGTAAAACCTTTTTCGGTGCAGGTTTCCTCGTAGCCCTCCTTGGTAACTACCATATCGTGACCGAGAGCGTCCGTTTCCTTCTGCGGTTCAATCACGGTGTTGCAAGCCGAGCAGTGCTTTCCCTCTGTCTTGCCCTTTTCAGTGCAGGTTGCAGCAACGGCGGCATCGATTACTTCCGTGTGGGGAAGCATGGGAACATCTTCCTGTTTAACAACAAGACCGCAGACCGAGCAGGTATAGCCCTCGGTAAGACCGGTTGAGCTGCAGGTTGCGGGAACAGCTTCTTTGATTTTGGACTTCGTGTGTCCGAGTGCCTTAATCACCTCGCAGCCCTCAAGAATCTCATTGCAACGCTTGCATTTCTTTCCGGCGGTGCAACCGTTTTCCTCACACTTAGCCGGAACTTCGTCAACATCCTCATAATCATGCCCAGAAGCAGGAATTATCATGTCATCAGATTCGGGGACTCCGCAAACCGAGCAACGCTTTCCGGCTTTATAGCCAACCTCAGTGCACGTTGGAGCCTTTTCCGACTTATCTTCAAACTTATGTTCTTTAGCAGGAATCACTTTCTGAGCCTCAAGAATCTCTTCGCAGATTTTACAGTGACTGCCCTCAGTAAGACCCGGCTTTGTACAAGTCGGCTCAACAGCGCTGTCAGTTACAGGAGTATGATGACCTATGGCTGAGCTAGGCTTTGATTCCTCTACATAGCCGCAGTCCTCACGCTGGCAAGTCCTTTCCGCAGTATATCCGTCCTCAAAACAGCTCGGGTTCTTGCCTTCCTTAGTCACTTTAAAATCATGACCGAGAGCCGGAAAATCAACTTGTATAAGTCCCTTATATCCGTCCTCCTGCTCTGCACAATATCTGCAATAGCCTTTAGTATATCCGGCCTCAGTGCAGGTCGGTTCTTTTATTTCATAACCAGCAATATTCGAGTCTAAATTATGAGCCTCTGAGAGGAATGAAAGAACAAAAGTGGTGTCCTCCCTAACACTTTGAACGGTTGATTCACCCAAAAAATCAACCCAGCCGTTATTTTTGTAGTGGCAGTGTTCATCGTTTTTAGGGCTGCTGCAGTCATCAATCGTACCGGCAAATTCTTCTGCCGACTGTCCGTAATATACTTCCGTTTGGACATCAACATCTTCATCTTTATCGTTAAGATAGCTGAATATTGCCTTGACCTTATAATTTTCAATTCTGATAAGGCAGATATCCGACTGAAGCGTACCGCAAACAGCCCTCATGCCGAGAGTTATGGCTCCGGTTCCGTTTGATTTTATATAGACATAGTCTTTTGATGAATTATCAACCGTAATTTCGGGCTTGTCCTTTGAAAAGCCGAAATTATCCTTCAATAAAGTTTCAGACACAGCTACTTCATCATCACCGTTCACAATGACGAGTGAATACATCACCTCTCCCTCGGTGCCCTCAAGCGTTGCTTCCGGAAGAGTAACAACAGAAACACCGTCTGCATCTTTCGGAACGGTAACTGTGTATCCACCCTCTTTGACATTCCATGTTATCGAACCCTCAGCACCGGCAAAGGGAACAGCAAAGGCAGAAATCATCAGAACACACAAAAGGACAACAAGCGTTTTTTTAGCTTTTTTGATTGCCGTATTCATGGATATACCTCCTTAATGAATTTGTAACAATTATACAATATCCTTCGTTATAAAGCAAGCACTATTTTCAAATTTTACAATATTTTAACTTTTTTTGAAAAAACGCTCACTTCATTTTTTCCATCACCGGAAGCGTAAGCGCAGCAGTATTCTGCGGATCGTATTCCATCATCATGTGTCCGCCCTTCTGAACGCAATATACAACCGTTCCCTCGGGCGCGCAGTCAATAAGGCTTTGCAGGTTCTTTTTGTTCGCCACCATATCGTTTTTTGCGGTAATTATTACAGCCGGAACTTTAAGAGCGGAAAACGCCTCAAGATCGGTTCCGCAGGTGTGCGAGGACATCACGGCAATTCCGGCTCCGGTGCCTTTGAGCGCAAGCGGCGCGGCAATTTTAGAAACGTCATAATCCTTTGCAAGCTTAAAATCCGAAAAGCTGACCGCCACAAGCGGACGGACAAGGTTCGGAAAAGGCTTGACAAGTCCTATAATTGCGCCGAAAACAGCCTGCATAAATTTGCTTTTCATAAGCTTTGCCGTAATTCCGCCGGCTTCTGCGCTCGTCTGCGGAGCAAAAAGAACAAGTCCCGTCACACTTTCCGGGTGGCTAAGCGCAACATTGACCGCAATTCCGCCGCCCATTGAGTGGCCGCCGATTATCCACTTGCCGCCAAAGTGTTCCATCAGCGCAAAAACAAGCTCCTCGCGCGAGAGAAGCTTTGTTTCTTCGTTCTCGCGGCTTGAAAAGCCGAAATTCGGCATGTCCGGCGTAACAACAAAATAGTTTTCCTTTTCATACTCCTCAGCAACGCCCTCAAGCGAGGCGGAGGAAAGACCGAAACCGTGGAGCAGCATCACCCGTGCACGGCACGAGCGGATGTCGCCGTAAGTTCTGTAATGCAGCGTGTAATCACCGAATTCAAAATATTCGCTGTTTTTAAAAGGTACTGCTTCGCCCACCTGAGCAAAGCAGAAAAGCGGCAGACACGAAAAAAGCATTATAAGCGAAAGCATAAAACTCAGGGTCTTTTTCATCAAAACGGCTCCTTTCCTTTAGCCTGATTTTATCAGAGCGAACGTGCTTTTGTCAATTACTGCAGATTAAAAGAACGCCCCTCCTGCAAGAAGCAAAAGGGACGAGGTTTTAATAATCGGGGTTTATTAGCGAACGGGGCAAGTATCTTCCGGATCAAGCGGAGTTTCAAAACCAAAGTGGCTGAAGAACTTATAGATGTTCTCCCAAAGAATCTGCCAGAATTTTTCAAAATCTTCCCAAGTGAATTTCATGATAATGTTCCTCCATATAATTTAAATTCAAGAGAAACGGCTTTACCCGTTCCTGATCTTAGCAATATGATATCACGAAAAGTTTTAAATGTCAACAATTTTTTAACAAATTTTATTAATAACAGAAACCATAACAGAAGCCAAACAGAAAATGGAATCACAAAAAGAAAAAGAGGCCGCCGAACGGCAGCCAAACTCTTTCACTCAATTATTTGAGACCGGAAAGAACGGTTTTGTAAAGGAAATCCCAGATGATTGCCCAGATTTCTTCAAACTTTTCAAAGAACTTTTCCACGTGTCTTATCCTCCCTCTTAAATAATTTTTCAGCGCTGAAAAAAGCACATTGACAGCAGTCAACAAACCTTTATCATCGGTTACATTCTACAACTCATTTTATAGAATGTCAATACTTTGTTCAAAAAATATTAAACATTTAATAATTCTTTATTCTTTACCGTATATATTTTGTCTTTGGTAAAAAGCCGTTTCAAAAACCTTGTTTTTCCCGTCCGAACGCACGAAACAGCGGCAGGCAAGATGAAAAAAACGCCTTATATGCCGGGCAGTAATCCGCGTGAAGCTTTTGCCGCTTGCAGCCCTGACCGCGGCACATTGAAAACAAACGACATTCCTTGCACCTTTCCTCCAAAGCCAGACTCTCCCTGATGAACTCTTCCGCCTTTTTGCCCGTGAGTGCTTCTTCAACTGAAGTATTTTCAATATTGCCGAGCAGCCATTCGTCGGTACAGAAAAAGTCGCACGGGTAAAGATTGCCGTTGCCCTCAACAACAAGCTGATGTGTGCAGTGACCGCAAAGACCGCATTGCTCCGGCTTTTCTTTGAGGAACATTCTGACCCAATTATCAAAAAGGCGAACGCTGACATAGTTGCCGCGGACAAAGTCCTTGACATAGAGATTGAACGTCTTTATCAGAAAAGCGGCGTATTGCTCGCTTGTCATATACAGTTCGCTCTCGCTTTCGTCGCCGAACGGGCGCAGACAAGGTATGAATTGCAGATACTTAAAGCCGTTGTCGCGGAAATATTTATACACCTTTTCGCACCTATCGGCGCAATATCCGGTCAGGACAACAAGAATATTGAACTCAACCGCGTGCTTTCTGAGCTTTTCGGCGGCTTTAAGAATTTTGAAGTATGAGTTGTTCCCCTTTGCGTCAAGGCGGAAGCGGTTACCCTCGCGGTCGCCGTCAAGACTGAGTCCGACCAGAAATTCGTTTTCCCTGAAAAATTCGCACCACTCGTCGGTAACAAGGGTGCCGTTGGTCTGCACCGAGTAAAAGATGCGTGAGTTTTTCTTGTTGTTCTCCCTCACGCAGGAGACAAAAAAGCGGAAATACTCAAGCCCCGCAATCAGCGGCTCTCCGCCCTGGAAAGCAAAGGCAACGCTTTCTCCGTCCGCAAAATTGAGCGCGCTTCTGATGAGTCTTTCCGCCGTGGCTTCATTCATAACGCCGAAGCTGAAGCTTTCGCGGCTTTCGGCAACATCGCAGTAAAAGCAGTATTTGCACCGGAGGTTGCAAAGGCTTGAGGCCGGCTTTATCATTATCGAAAGCGGCGGCATTACTTTATTATACCTCTCGGATTGCTTTCAAAATCCTTTTGAATTTCGTCAAGCTTTGCGTGCATCTCGTCCGCAATGAGAGGATAGACGCCTGAGCGGTTATAGTTTTCACCGCTGTCATCGGTCAGAATATGCAGCCAGTTTTTGCGGTATTTGTCAAAGAACGCCGAATTATCGTTCTGAATACGGTCGAAGTATTTGAACGTTACCTGCTTGTTGTCGTTAAGTACCGGATAGTCATAATCGGGATAAAGCTTTTTGACAGCGTCAGTATCAACGGTATACTGAATCGCTTTGATGTCCTTGCGCTTCATGTGAAGAATCGGCTTTTCTTCGGTATGGACGGCACTGTCGTTTTCGATTACAGGCAGCATTGAAACGCCGTCAATCACACGGTCAGTCGGGAGATACCCGCTCTTTCCGTCTCCGGTTATTGAGCAAAGCGAGAGCAGAGTCGGGAAAAGGTCAACAAGAGTCGCACTCTGACTGCGCTTTTCTCCTGCCTTAAACAGACCGTTGTTGTTATCCCATCTGAGCATGAACGGAACCTTCTGTCCGCCCTCATAGGCAAGGTACTTTCCGCCGCGAAGCTCATTTACCGAGCCTTCAAGCGCAGGACCGTTATCGCTTGTGAAAACAATTATCGTGTCCTCAAGCACACCGAGGTCCTCAAGCGTTCCGAACAGCTTTCCGAGTCCGGCGTCAAACTCGTTAACACAGTCAACATATGTACCCATACCGGTTGAGCCCTTGAACTCGTCGCCGGCAAAAACGGGTGCGTGCGGCCACGGAGAGGTGTAAACAGCAAAGAACGGCTCGTCCTTTTCGGTCACGGTCTGAGTAATCCAGTTTGTTATTTCCTCATTTATCCATTCTGTCGCCTTTGACTGATCCTTAAGCTCATCCGTTCCGCGAACAACGGTGTATTCGCCGTCCTGCTCACGGACGTGATAGAACGGCTTCATGTCATTGACATGGTGGCTGCCGTAAAAATAATCAAAGCCCTGATTCGTCGGAAGATACTCGCCGTAATCGCCGAGATGCCACTTTCCGAAAAGACCTGTTGAATAGCCTGCCGACTGGAAAACCTCGGCTACCGTAATTTCATCGCCGAGCATTCCGTCAACATTGTTGCCCATTTCAATGCTGTTGAAAATACGGGTCTGAGCAAAGGGTGCAACAGTGGAAATTGTCGGATAGACAACATTGTCGGCATAGCCTCTGTACGGATAGCGTCCGGTCATTGCGGCAAAGCGGGCGGGCGAACAAACCGAATAGCTTGAATAGAAGTTTTCAAAATTGAGTCCGTTTTCGCCTATCGAGTCTATATTTGGTGTTTCATAAATTGCACCGTTAAGAGAAACGTCTCCGTAGCCCAGGTCGTCCATAAGAACAAAAAGAACATTAGGGCTATCCTTTTTGGTCTTGTCAACACCCTTGAGATAGTCCTCCTCGCCCTCCCAGAGCCTTTGGGTAACGGGCTTTGTTCTCATATTCATGAAAAGAACGCTTGCAACGGACGAGGCAACAAGAAGCAGGCTGAAAAAAGAACAGAGAGCCTTTTTTACCGCTCCCTTTTTAAAGCTCTTTTTTGCAAAGACAACAAGCAACACAAAGCTTATTATTACGGGAAGAGACAGCAGAAAATTTCCGCAAAGGCGCAAAAGGACGTTGCCCTCGCCGGAAGAAAGCGTGTGCTCGGCACTTGACCAGCCTGCAAGACCGCTTGAAAACGCTCCGAATCCTGCGTCCGCGCCGAAGATGATGTGAAAAACAGTAAGGCCCGTAAAAGAAAAGGCATAGCCCAAAGCCATGAAAAAGTAAACCCTCTTTTTAAATATCAGCGAAAGCAGCATTACCGCAGAAACAATGCAGCAATAGCCTACGCTCAGAACGGCAACAAAGTTGAGCCTTGTTATCAGCTGCGCCGCCATCAGACCTGCGCCGATTATCATCAGAATGAGGGGAAAAGCTTTTTTGCTTTTGTCAAATTCAACTGTTTTTTTCATTTTTCACACTCCTAAAAACTAATCTATGCTGTGATTATAACGTATTCCGACGCTTTTTTCAAGTATCAGTAAGCAGCCGCAATGCAAAAAAGCGCCGCAGACTAATTTATTAACAAACTATAAAATTACTTCATTCTTCCGTTTTCATAAGCCGCCGTTAAGCTATATTTAATGTACGATTGCATATACTTATAACTGACGAAAGTCAAATTTTTTATTAAATGTAAAAGGAGGAATGAGAATGAAGCGTTTTAGACGCGTTACTGCAATGCTTCTTTCAATGTGTATGTTCTTCGGTTCTTCTTCCGCAGTCGTTCTGGCTCAGGAAGGCGCGCCGCTTGTTAATGCAGTCATTGAAGCCGTTAAGTAACCGCCTGATGACAGAAGCCGATAATACTTACTATATATAAAATCTCAGGGTCTGCGCTGAATTGCGACAGACCCTGTTTTGATATTTTTTGTTTTATCCGAGCGAAGCTTCGATAACGCTTCCGCTTGCACCCTTGATATGGGTGAACGAAACGCTGTCGCCGATGTTGAGGATAACCACCGCCTCGTTTGAGGATGCGGAGACCTTATAGTAAGTCTTTCCTTTTTCAAGCTTAATGAAGTAATAGCTTTCGCCGCCCATAACAGCTGTTCTGATATCCGAAACAACGCCCTTGACGGTAACTGTTGAGACTGAGGGCTTTTCGTCGGCGTTCTGTTCGTTCTTGTCGGTATCGTCCTTGATTTTGTCGATATCGACCTTGATGTTTATATTGCTCTGCGCAAGGAGATTAGCATAGTTTTCGGTACATTCGGCAATGGTCTTGCCCGTTGCAACAACCTGGTAATTCTGAACGTTTACCATTGCGTAATGCTTGACCAGGCTTGCGTCGTCCTTGAGCGACATGAAGTAGGTCGGCTGACCGCTGATGTTCAGAAGAATCGGGAAGGTTGCCGTCCATTTATAGTTCTGAACCTGACCTTCGGCAGAGCTCATTGCGGAATATTCCTTTGCGCCGGAGACCTCATAGAAGTTGGCCTCCTTTGTTCTCATATTGACAAGAACAAAGCCGATGATTGCCTGATCATTGCTGACCGAGGTCACGCCTGTATACATATAGACGTCATCGTTGAGGGCAAGGAAGTTTGAGCCTTCCGTTGCAACCCTCACGCCCTCCTGACCGATTACCGAGTTGATGAAGCCGCCGGCATACTTTCCGTAATAGTTATACTGTTCAATGAGCAGATCGTTTGAGTAGATTCCGTCAATCCACTGGAACGACTTATCGTTTTTGATAGTGTCAAGCGAATATTCGTTGCATTCGCCGCTGATTGCGTCAACGATAACAATACCCTTGACGTCCGTTCCGCCGAAAAGACCTATGGTCTTATCAAGCACCGGGCAAAGCCAGAACGGTCTTCCCTCTTCGTCAATCTCAAAGTGCGGAACGTCAAAAATATAAGTCGGATACGCAAAGCGAACGTGCCTCATGAGGTACTTTGAAAAGTGCTCCTCTGTGGAATAACGGATATATTCGCCCTGCTTGAGCATTACAAACTCGGTCTTCTGGGTAACCATGTCAACAATGATATAGCCGGGCATACCCTCCCCGGTGTTTTTGAACCACTTGAAGATATCGCCGTATGCAAGCGTTCCCACGCGGACGGGAGAGTTTTTATAGTTGATTTGAGTGAACTGGGGAGCAACCTCAAACTGCGATTCCTTGTTTATTGAAGCAAGATCGCCGAGGGTTCGGGTTGCAAGAGCAGCGGAAGCTGCCGTATCCAAAACGGGAACGGACTTGAAATCCGCCTGCGTAATATCCTTTGAAAAGGTCTTGTCCTCAGATACGTCAATGAGCTTGCTGTATGACGAGGCACGAAAAACAACCGATGAAAACAGCATTCCCACTCCGACAACAACAACGAGTGCTCCGATAATTATTCCGGGAACAATAGCCTGCTTTTTAACGTATTTTGTATATTCCGGCTTAACTATTGCGCCGGAGAGAAGAGCCTGCAAAACAACATAAATCGCCGCAACAACGCCGAGGAAGAAATAAAGCTCTGTGCTTTTAAAATTAAGCGGCGGAAGCATGAAGTAATACGCCACAACGGCGCCGATGAGGGTTCCGATGACGGAAATTACGGTTTTCATTCCGGCCTTTGAGGGGGTAAGATAGGCGTCCTTGCCGCTGCCCCTTCCTTTTCCGGCTCCGTTTCCGCCGGTAAAATCAACCTTGATGGGTTCCATTTCCTACAACTCCTTAACACTGAGAAAAAGTTTCGTATACAAAGTATAGCAAGCATATTATACAAGCTTGCCTTAAAAAAAGCAATAAATTTTTTCTGAATAAATGTGCGCCCTTTTTATATGCTTTGCTCGTCCAGATTCAGCTTGTACGCCTCCATAAATTCCTCAAGAAAAGCGTCCGCTTCCGGCAGATTCATTTTTTCAATCGCCTTTTTTGTTGAGCAAAGTGCGCTTGAAAATTCGTGATTCCCGCTTTTTTCCTCCTCAATGCACTTGAAAAGCGCGGAAATTTTGTCCGCCGCCTTAACAATTTTCCAAAGGTACCCGTCCTCCTTTGTTTTGAAAAAGTAAGGGGAAAAGCTCTCCTTCATATCTTCCGGAAGCATTGAAAGCAGGCGCGAACACGCCTCGGTTTCAACCTCGCGGAAAGCATTCCTGAGCGTTTTGTTGTGATATTTCACGGGAGTCGGCATATCGCCGGTTATTATTTCCGGCATATCGTGATAAAGCCCGAGAACAGCCGCGCGCTCGGCATTGAGCGCTCCGCCGAAGCGGAGGTTTTTCATCACTGCAATCGCATGGGCTATTGCGGCAACCTCAAGGCTGTGTTCGCTGAGATTTTCGCTGCGCGTGTTTTTCATCAGCGCCCAGCGGTTGATGTATTTCATTCTTGAGAACATTGCAAAAAATTGTTTCATCGTCTGCTCCTTACGGTTTAATGAATCTCTGAATAAATCTTAAAAAAGCGAGTCCGCCATTTTTGCGGACCCGCCGATTCGTTTTCATTTACTCTGCTTCTTACGGACGATTGAAGTCAAAGTCAAAAAGCTTGTTGAAGTATTCAAAAATCTTGTTGATTCTTGCAAAGATTGAAGCAACAAGCTGCCAGAAAGTGAGGTTGTCTCCCTTTTTGTTTTCGGCATAAACTGCGGTGTAAGTTACATCAGCCGTTGCAAGGGGAAGGGTATTTGCGGAATAGGTGGTTGCTCCGCCGTCGGCAGACCAGCCTTTGAAGATGTATTCAATCTTGTTTTCCTTATCCTCGGCTCTTGCGGGATTTTCGGGAGCGGAAATGATTTCTCCCTGAGGAACCTGCCTTGAGCCGAGAGGCGTTCCGTCATAATCAACGAAAGTAATTTTGTAGATGGGTTTTTCCTCATCTTCACCCTCGGCAAAGGAAACAACGCTGAGTGCCGAGAAAAGAAGCAGAACCGAAAGTAAAACTGCAATGATTTTCTTCATATGGATATCCTCCGTTTCTATGTATAATATGCCCGGTGATAAATTCACCTGTATACTTGAATTATAATGTATCTGTGAACGTTTGTCAACGAAAATATGTAAAAAATATTGCGAATTATTTCCTCGATACATTAAACTATGCCTTTATCGTTCCGGCCTGCATTGTTTGCGCTCATTCCCTTGATTTTAAGAAATCCTCAAGAATCATGACTGCGGAAACCGCGTCAACAATATCCTTTCGCTTTTTTCCGCGGACATTAACCTCATTAAGAGCACGGTGGGCGCTGACCGTTGTCAGCCGTTCGTCCCATGTTGCGGTCTGAATCCCGGTGAGCTCTCCGAGCTTTGCGGCAAAGGCGGCGCATTTTTCCGCGCGCTCACCGAACGTGCCGTCCATGTTCCGCGGAAGACCGACAACGATAAGCTGAGCCTTTGCCCTTTCCGCCGCCAGTCTGACCTGCTCAAGCACCTTAGGCTCGTATTTTTCAAAAATCACTCCGACCGGCGAGGCAAGCATTTCAAGTTTATCGCAAACGGCAAGCCCCGTCCTTGCGTCGCCGTAATCAACAGAAAGAATCACCATACTTTTTTCACCTTATTCGCCGGGATTCTCCGCAGAGGAGGAAGGCTCCTGTTTTGAAGTCGGCGGCTCTGTTGTGGGGGGCTGCGTTAACGGCTCTGTTGTTGTTGTTGTTGGCGCGGTGGTTGTCGGAGCAGTTGTTGTGGGCGCGGTGGTTGTTGCCGTTGTCGGCTCAGTGGTGTTCCTCGGCTTGGTCGTGCTCGCCTCGGTTGTGTGGCGGCGCGTTGTGCTTTCGGTTGTCCTTACCTCCTCAGTGGTGTCGGACTCCGTAATAACAACGGGATTGGTGGAAACAAGAATGTTTGCGTCACTCTTTTCTCCTCCCGTTTCCTCAATTACATCGGCAAAGGTCTTGCTTTCAAGTCCCTTATGGATTGTGCTGAATACCTCGCGGAAGATGGTTTTTGAGGGGTTGCTCGAGCCTGTGTGCAGGTCGGCGCGGTAGTCATAGCCGTACCAGACGGCACTGACGTAATGGGGCGTGCCGCCGCAGTACCATTTATCGCAGTTATCGGAAGTTGTACCTGTTTTTGCAAAGGTCTGGAAGCCTGAGATATATGAGCCGTAGCCGGTACCGTTTGACTGAGTGACAGCCTTTGTCAGCATTGAAAGCATCGAGTTCGCCGTTGCGGTCTTAATTGCCTGCTCAGGCTCGTTCTTTGTGTTATCAAGCAGTGTTTTTCCGTTGCGGTCAAGAACCTTGTAATAGCTGTAGGGCTTATAATACTTTCCGCCGTTGCCGAAGGTTGCAAAAGCGGCGGCCATTTCAAGCGTGGTTACGCCGGTATTCGTTCCTCCGACGGCAAGAGGGCTTAGATCCATATCATTGCTTGAAAGGTTGAGGTGGAAGTGCTCGTTTGCATATTCAAATGCAGATTTGACGCCGAGCATTTCGTTCAGTATTCTTACCGGAACGGTGTTAAGGGAACGCACAAGCGCTTCCTGAACGGTGATATAGCTGCCCGAACCGTAGTCACCGTTGAAGTTGCGCGG
The DNA here is from genome assembly GCA_016292575.1 of Clostridiaceae bacterium. GTDB lineage: Bacteria > Bacillota > Clostridia > Oscillospirales > Acutalibacteraceae > UBA6857. Next base: position 12,399 of record JAEDIH010000003.1, read on the forward strand.
CCATGTCATTCCGTTGAGGTTAATTGCCTTTTCAAGAATCATGGAAGTCGGTGAGATAAGACCGAGATCCATCGCAGGCGCATAAACGCCAAGCGGCTTGATTGAGGAACCGGGCTGGCGCTTTGCGCGGTTGTCGGTTGCGCGGTTATACGAGCGGTTGGCGGTCTTTTTACCAGTTCCGCCAACGAGGGCAACAATGCGCCCCTTGTAATCCATTATGGTCATTGAGGACTGCGGATACTGATCGCGCGAATCCTTTGAAGCATAGGGGAAGCCGGTCTTGTTTTCATAGATATCCCCAAGCGTATCCTGAACGCTCTTGTCAACAGCGGAATAAATCTTCAGTCCGCCGTAATACACCATGCGCCACGCCTCGTTGTATTCATAGCCGTACTTGCTTTGAAGGTCGGCAATAACCTGGTCTATAACGTATTCCTCATGCCAGGTATAGATATGATTACTTGACGTGCTGCTGTTGTCGTCCTCCTTTTGGCTGACGAGCTTTATCTTGGTCTTAAGCGCCTTTTGATATTGCTTATCAGTAATCTTTCCCTGCTGATGCATATAGTAAAGGCAGTCCTTTTGCCTTGATACGGCCATATCGTAATTGACATAAGGATTATAGGAATATGGTGCCTGGGTGATGCCTGCAAGCATTGCACATTCGGCAATATTGAGCTTGCTGACGGACTTTCCGAAGTAGGTTTCCGCAGCGGTTTTCACGCCGTAGCAGCCTGCGCCAAGGTATACCGTGTTGAGGTACGCTTCAAGAATATCCTTCTTGGAGTAATACTTTTCAAGGTTGAGCGCGCGCAGAATCTCATTGAACTTTCGGATATAGGTAACGTCTTTCTGATCCGTAAGGTTCTTTATGAGCTGCTGAGTGATTGTTGAACCACCCTGTCCGTTGAGCGAGGGCTTGACAAGGACGCCTATGGTTCTGATCCAATCAACGCCGCTGTGCTCATAAAAACGCTTGTCCTCAAGGCAGACAAACGCCCAGAGAAGATTCTTCGGCATTTTATCGTAATTGACCCAGATACGGTTTTCCTCACCGTGGAGGCGCGTTGCCTCAACAGGCTTGCCATTGCTGTTATAATAATACATGATTGAGGTCATGCTCTGCGAGCTTTTGTAATTATCGAGATTGACTATGACATCTCCGTTAACAACGGTTTTGACATAGGAAAGCACAGATGTTCCGACAATGAGCACGGTGAGCATACCCGAAACAAAAAGGCAGAAAAACGCAAGGAAGATTGAAAACAGCACTGGGTGCTTTTTCTTTTTGCGTTTCCTTTTCCTCGGCGGCTGAGCGCCACGGGTGCGCACGGCCTTTTGTTCCTTATCCTTTGAGCTTTTTGGCATAAAAACGTTACCTCCGAAGCTTTAAATCAGCGGTTACTTATGCAAACTGATCCATAATATTCCTTATTATAGTAAATCTTAGAATTAAAATCAATATAAAAATAAATTATTTAATAAAAAAGTTATTAATTTGTAAAGAAAAAAACTTCTAAAAAAACAAAGAGCGCCGAAGCGCCCTTTGCTTTAAGCTGTTTTGTTCTGTCGGTTCAATCAGACCATATTGAGTAAATGTCTGACAAGGATAAGCAGTCTTGTAAGCCAGCCAAGGAAGCCGCCTGTCTTATTGAACGCTTTGTCACGCTCTTCCTTGTTCTTGTTGGCGGTGTTGATAGCGTCGTTAAGCTTTTGAACAAGCTCGGTGATCTTTTCGTCTTCCTCGCTGTCCTTGGCGATCGGGTTGTTGGTAACATTGCCGTTTTCGTCAATTTCAACACCCTTTTCATCAAGGTATTCGTCAAGCTCTTTCTTAGCGTCTTCAACCGCATTGCGATCCTCTTCGTAATAATCCTTGTTGCCGATAATGTCATCAGCCTTCTTTTCGGCCTCGATTACATCGTCCATTGAACGCGGTTCGGTGTACTGTGCGTTGTACTCGGCATCGCCGTCAACAGCCACAACAGCCTTATCCCAGCCGGTGAACTCATAGGTGAAGCCGCCGTAAACATAGCTTTCAACTGTGGGAACAGCAACCTTTGCGCCCTTGACATACTTCTTTTCGGAGGAACCGTTATGCCAGTTGAACTTAACGGTGTAATACTTGATTACCTCGGGATCGTTGTCATCAATCTTCTTGTTGAGCTCTTCAAGGAAGAGTTCAAGTGCGTCTGCCGCTTTGTCAACAATGGGCTGCTCGTCATAGCCGTTATCCGGTGCCGCAACAAGGTTATCTTCAATATCGTTGTTCTTGAGCATATCCATGATGCTCTTTCTTGCCTCATCGGTAAGGTCAACGGTATCAAGAATTTCATTGAGCTTTTCAACGGCAGCGTCATATCTTGAGTAGTCGGCTCTGTCAACCGAAACAGTGTAGCTGTAGCCGCACTCGCAGGTGTAGGTTACAGTTCCCTTTGCGCCGGCTTCTGCCGCCGGACGGGCAATGGAGGTGGAGTATGTGTGAGCTTCGTCGGTGTAAACAGCGTTAACGGTAAGGTCAGCGGTAATATTTGCAAAGCCAGCGTCCCATTCTTTGAAAGCGTAGTGCTTTGCGGCGTCGTAATAAGCCTTTACAAACTCAGCCGGAGCAACGGCAGCCTTGCCGGAAACAACAGTCTGCGATTTTTCGCCGCCGTGCCACTTAAAGGTTACGGTGTACTTTTTGAGAACGTCCTCGTCAATCTCGCCGTCGCCGTCCTTGTCAAGGATATCCTTGATATCATCGATAGCATTGTCAACATCGTCCTGAGTGTTCTTGTCGCCGTCCTCATCGTTCTTCTTGTCTTCAATATCCTTGATGATATCTTCAATCTCTTCCTTGGTTTCATCGTCAAGGTCGATTGGGTCTTTACCTTCTTCTTCATTACCCTTGATATCGTCAACAAGGTCGTTGAAGTCATTGTATTCGACAACCTTGTACTGTGCGGTATGGGTTGCGTTCTTGGTTACGTTTGCTTCAACGTCTGCGGGATCCCAGCCGGTGAATACATAGGTCTTGTCGCTGTCGGCGGTCTTAACTTCAAAGCTCTTTTCAACTGCCGGAACGTTAATCTTTGCGCCCTTGAGGAGATCCTTGTTGGTTTCGTCGGTAACGTCGTTAGCGTCCTTATCCTTGAAGTTGAAAATTACGGTATAGTGGTTGAGGTTTTCGTCCTTGACATTTTCACCGTCAAGAAGCTTTTTAAGCTCTTCAACAGCCGCGTCAACTTCCGTCTGAGTGTTCTTGTCTTCGGGTTCGGCAGCTCTGTCGCCATCGATGCCGTCCTTGATTTTTTCAACAGCTTCTTTGACCTCATCGGTAAGGTCAGCGTTGTCAAGAATGTCAACAACCTTGTCGTATTCGGTGTAATCAATGGAGTTATATTCAGCAACATAATCCTGATCGCCTGTAACTACGGCAACATCCGGAGACCACTTGCTGAACTGATAGGTCTTGTGCGCCTCTGCCGCCTTGGTCGGGTTTGCGGGAACGGCTACTGTCGCACCCTTAACAAGGGACTGGGTTTCGCCAACCTGCTTGCCGTCACTGAAGAAGCGGATAGCGTAGTGCTTGAGGTTATCCTCATCAACCTTGCCGTCACCGTCCTTGTCAAGACTGTCAAGGTAATCGTTGAGAGCCTTTGTTGCATCATCAACTGTCTTCTGATCAGTGATGCCGTAATCGGAGCCGTCCTTCTTATAGCCGTCGGCAATGAGATCTTTGATCTTGTCAATGACTTCCTGAGTCAGGTCGTTATTTTTGATGATATCGTCTGCTTTTGCTTCAGCCTTATCGAACTCAGTGTAGTCAGCCGGAACAAAGGTTCCCTCGTCATACTGAGCGGTATAGGTCGTGTCGCCGACATAAAGGTCAAACGCCTTATCCCAACCGGTGAACTTGAACTGATAATCGCCGTCCATGTAAGCGGCAGGCGTACCGATTGAAGCTTCAAGTGCTGCCTTGTCGCTTTCAACGGTATAGTCAAAGCTGTTGAACTTTTCCTCAACGCCGCCGTCCTTCTTTGCGTTGAACGTTGCAGTATAGGTAACAGCCAGCTTCTGAGTATTGATTGTGAGATTCTTCGGAGCGGTTACATCAACGGTTACGGTTGTCCATGAAGTTACATAACCGGGAACGGTTTCAAGCTCGGGAGCCTGAGCCATGATGTCGGAAGCGGTGTTTTCGATTGTGAAGTCAACTACCTTTGCAACCGAGCCGTTAAGCTTATAGAAGGTTGCTTTGAAAACGGTAAGAGTGTTATAAACCGGCTTAATCGTCATGCCGCCGGAAACAACTTTGTCAAGCACCCATTCGCCCGGCTCATAGCCGACTTTTGCGGGAACGGCGGGAGCCTTTGCAAGGATTGCTTCAACGCTGTCTTCAACAGTGTATTCAACCTTGCCGACATATTTGTCGTTTTCATCGTTAAAGGTTGCTGTGTATTTGTTTGCAGTGTAAACAGCGTTTACGGTTGTGTTGCCGTGCATTCCGGGAGTGAACCAATCAGGCCAGGTTACGGTGTAGCCGTCCTTGGTCGGAACAGCAGGGTTAACAACGCTTGTTGTTTCAACGTTAAAGGTAACGGTTCCGCAGGAGTTGCCGTTTTCATCAACAAAGTTTGCGGTGAAATCAACCGGAGTGTAAACAGCATTAACGGTGATGTTGCCTGCAACGATTGCAAAGTCAGCCCAGTCTACGGTGTAATAATCTCTTGCTGCCGGGGCGCCTGCTTCTGCAAGAACGTCCGCCTTGGTGCTTTCAACGGTGAACTTAACTTCACTTGTGCCGTTGTCATCAATGAACGAAGCGGTGTATTCAACGGTGTCATAGGTGGCTTCAACGGTGATGTCTTCAGCCTTTACGTCAAAGGCTTTCCATGCGCCGGTGTAGCCTTCCTTTGCAGGAACGGCAACTGCCTTTGCAATGTCCTCCTTGCTTGTTTCAACGTTGAACTCATAAGTTCCAACGGTCTTTCCGTCTGCAACATAGGTTGCGGTATAGGTGTTGAGAGTATAGATAAGCTCAACAGCGTTGCCGGAAGCCTTTACTTTGTAATCAACGGCTGTCGGAGCGGTGTAGCCTGCAAAGCTATCGCCTGCAACGGAAATTGTGGTGTCCATTGTCTGGTTTGCGATAACCTTTGTTCCGAGGAGCTTTCCGCTTTCGCTCTTCATGGTAACGGCAACGGAAATGTCGTTTCTCGGGGTGTAATCAGCCACAACCTCCATATCTCCGATCATATTCGGAGTGTACCATGCAGGCCAGGTTACAATGTAGCCTTCCTTGGTCGGAGCCGCGGGATCGGCAACGCTTGTTGATTCGATGGTATAGGTTCTTGTATCAACAACATTATCGTTTTCATCATAGTATGTTGCGGTGTAGGTTATCGGAGTGTACTCGGCGTAAACGTCCGAATCCGAAGCGCCGAGGTTGTATGAGCCCCAATTTCCGGTGTAGCCTTCACGCTCGGGGAAGGCCGGTTCTTCGATTGAAGCTGCGCCGAACTCATATTCAACCTCTGCAACCGGAGTCTCATCACCCTTGAACTGATAGAAGCTGATTTTATAAGTGTTTGCCGCATAGGTCGGCTCAACAACAAGGTTGGCTGCGGTGAAAGTTACCTTGTCAAAGTTCCAGTATCCGGTGAAGCCGGTCTTTTCGGGAACAGCGGGAGCAATAGCCTTGATAACTTCAATACCGTTTGCTGCGCCGGTTTCGGCGTTGATGTAATTGAAGGTCTTTTCTTCAAAAGTATCGCCGTTTTCATAAACGAAGGTTACCTTGTAGGTTGCAATTTTCCACTGTGCGGTAACGGTCGTGTCCTTGGTGATTGAGGTTTCGAAATCGAAGTTCCAGCCTGCAAAGTCATAGCCGGTCCTGGTCGGAACAACAGCGGGAGCCGTTGCCTTTTCTCCGTAGTAAACCTCCTGCGAAGCGATTGCCGGAGCGGCAGTTCCGCCTGCAAGGTCAAAGCTTACGGTAAGCTTCTTATAGGAGGCAGGAGCATTATCTTCAATTTCCTTGACCTTTGCGTTAAGGTTTTTAATGGCCGCGTCGATTGTCGGCTGATAGGAAATGCCCTGGTCGGGAAGAATGCTGTCAATAACAGCCTGAACAGCAGCCTTTGATTCGTCTGAATACTTTTCGCTGTTGAGAATCTTTTCCGTTGCTTCTGCAACAGCCTTGTTCCATTCGGTGTAATCGGCAGGGTTTAAAGCACCCTTTGTATAAACAGCGGTAAAGGTCTGGTCGCCTGCATAGCCTGCGCTCTTTTCCGGAGTCCAGCTGCTGAGGGTATAGGTATAGTCAAGGTCATAGCCTGCGTCAGAAGCGGTTGCAACAAAGGACTTGCTCTCTTCGGGAATTGCCGCGTTCGCATCGGCAATGAGATCTTCGAGCATATCTTCAACGGTATAGCTGATAGTGTAATCACCGTCGTTTACTCCGTGAACGCCCTTGAGGGTTCCGGTGTAGTCGATAGCTTTCCATGTTGCGGTAACAGTTACATTGTTTGCCGGCATGGTTTCGGGAACAGCACCGTCCCAACCGTTAAAGGTATAGCCCTCCTTTGAGGGGTCGGGTCTCTTTGCGATTGTCTGACCGAAGTAATAGTTCTCCGTCTCGCTTACGCCGTTAATAATGTAGGTGAGGGTATAGGTTTTATAGTTTCCTGCGGGGTCGTCCGCAAGAGCCTTTTTGAAAGCCTCAACCGCTGCGTTGACTGCCTCAATCTTTTCTGCGATAGTTTCGGAACTCCACTGTCTGCCGACAAGACCGACAAGCTCGCTGTATGCGCTTTCAAGTGCCTTGTAAGCAGCGGATTCGGTGTTGTACTTTTCGCTTTTGTCAAGGATTGCACAAGCTGCCGAAGCTGCAGCATTGAACGAACCGGTGAGGTCAACGGGTTCGGTCTTGGTTTCCTTACCTATCGAGCACTCAAAGGTTTCGCTGTCTGCAACGGTGTAGCCGGTGGCCTTATCGCCGCTGACTGCAACATCGCCCATTGAAACGAAGTTGTGCGCCGCAGCTGAGTAAACGGCGTTTACGGTAAGGTCTGAGGTAACGAAGTTAAAAGCTTTATCCCATTTGGTGAAGGTCATGTGACCGTCAGCGGTCGAATATGCTGTTGCATAATCTGTGGGAGCGGTTGCGGCTTTTCCATAGTAAACTTTCTGCGACGGTTCTTTATTTGTTCCGTCGTTTCCGGGATATTTGAAAGTAACGTCAAACTGTTCGTTGGTAACGTAAATGGTGGCATTTGCACTTAATGTACCATTTTTAGCGGTAACAGTGTAAGTGTTTCTATTATAAGTATTTGTTGTAGCCTTGTTAGTAAACGTTGCAAGACCTGTCGAAGTAATTGAAGCGCCTGAAGTCGGGCTGACGGAATAGGTTACAGTCTTTCCGCTCATTGCAACGCCGAACTGGTCAACAACGCGAGCGGTGAACTGAGCTGTAGCACTGACGTTGTCAATGGTTGCGGAAGATTTCTTTTCGGTAAACCTAATTTCTGAAGCTGTACTTGCATTGATGGGGTTGTCGCTGTCTCCGCCGAAAATATACTCGTTTTTCGAAAATTTTCCGCCGGTCTGATTAAAGCTGTAAGCGTTTCCGAGAATTTGTCCGTTCTGATAAGCATAAATCTTATAAACAAGTTTACCGCCGGAAAACTCCTTATCAATATTCATCGCCATATAGACAGCTTTAACTTTTGAGGTAACGCCTGTAATTGTAAAAGTGGTCTCTTTCTCGCCTATCTTATAACCCCAAAGCGCAGGCCAACCCCTATCCACACGGATATCTTTACCATCATAATCAAAAAGGTTAATAGTTTTGGAAGTTCCGTCTTCAAAGTCGACTCTAATTGTGTAACTTCCACCATCGCCTTTCAAAGTCATTTCATTTGTACAATCAAACACAATGTCTACATCTGACTTTGGCAATGTCTCCGCCGCATTTGCAACGGGTGCAAAAACAAGGCAGCTCATGAGCATGAGAACCGAGAGAACAAGAGATAAAACTTTTTTGCCTGACTTGAATTTCTGGTTCATTTTTCTTTCCTCCATTTAAAATATGAACTAAAAAATTTGCCTTGAAGCGGTATTTTTCCGCAGAGCAGGAGCGGCAACCGCTCCCGGCTAAGACAGATATGATTCCGGTTTTTTCGTTTTACGGCGAAGTGCCAACTGACCGACTTGAAAATCGTTTTTTTCCGTTTTTTTGCGGAGAAACACGCCAAAGCATATTTCTTATAAATATTATCATTCATGCAAATAAATGTCAATATTTTCCTCTTAAAAATATGAACAAAAAATCAGCGATGTTATCATATTGTTTTCATAATTGTTAACAAACACACAAAAGAATATAAACAGATGCAATATAATAAAAATTAAAAGCCATAAATTACAAAAAGCCTTTTCATCTTTCTGTAATTTATAGCTTTATTTTTTGCCTAAAAGTGCTGAACGCAGTAAACCTGTCCTGCTGTTATGCTGTCCGTTGTGTGTTTTATACAACTATGGTGTTTCCGAAGGATTTGCCGTAGCTTTTTCCGTCCTTGGAGTTGAGGAAGGCTGCGGGAACGCTGAAGCTGACCGTTGAGCCCTCGGCAAGGTCTTCAACGCCGCTCAGGTCGATAAACACCTGCTGGCATCCGCTTGCGTCAAGATTGCTTGCGCTGATTTTGCAGGGTATGTTGTCATATTCCTCGCCGTCAACGGTTACGGAAATTACGGTTGAGTTAGACTTGAAGCTTCCGCAGGAGGGATCAATGGAATATATGATGCGCTTTCCGCTGCCGTCAAAGCCTACTCCGGCATCAATAATGCTGACCGCCTTTGCCGAAGCACTTGTTGTTGATTCCTGCTCCTTTTTGGTGGTTGTTTTGTCGCCCTTACTGTCAGAGGTTTTTTCGCCGTCTGTTGTGCTTACCGTCGGAACGGACGGCAGCGCGGTGGTGTTGACAACCGGCGCGGTTATCGGAGCAACGGTGAGGCTGATGTCAGTTGTTACCTGTTGAGTGGTGAAAGGATCGTTTGAAATGCTTTCGTTCGCAACGTTGAACGCAGTGGTCAAAACAGTCGGCACAGTCATATCGGCCGCAGTGGTGAGAATATAGGTCTGGGGAACGCTTTCGCCTGCGGGATTATTGACGCCGATGTTCTGACTTTGCGATACCGGAGAAGCAACATAACCCGACGGTGAGCTTGTTCCGATAGTGCTCCCTTCCGCCGGCTCATTTTTATCCTTGCAGGCGGCAAGGCAGACAATTATCGCAAAAGCCAATATAAACGGCAGCAGCTTGCGCATATGATAGCCTCCAATCTCTTAATACGGGCAATAAGTAGTATTATACTCTTTCAAAAGAAAAAAGTCAATCAGGCAAGGCAACCGATTTGCCGAAAGTTATCCCCGATCAACAAAAACTTCTGCATTATCTTTTATATATTTTGCGGCAGAAAGCTTAATAAAACTTAAAAAGCCCTCATTTTCAAGCTCTTTGTCCAGCTCTGTGAGCTTTTTTTCGTTGAGCGAGGTCTCCTCGTCCTTATCGTCAAACATTTTTGCAACAGGCGCAACGCGCTCCGCCTGCGCCTCAAGTCCGATAAGCGAAAGCGCCGGAACAAGGCGGCTTTTGAGTATTTCCGTGTTGTTTCTAAAAAAGCTGTCAAGAGTCTTATCGGAAACAAAAACATCCAAAGTATAGATGAGCTTTTTTGCTTCGGGCAGAAGCAAAAACTCCGCTTCCATATCCTCCTGCTTTTGAAGAAAAATCTGTATACCGAGCGCGGCACCCTCTAAAAGCTCGCCGTCCGGAGCGTTTTCAATCGTCTTTTTTGTCAGCGGAACATACTTTTCCTTGAGGGCTTTGAGCCTTGTTATATACGCTTCCTCTGCCTTATAGCTTTTTTTATGAGCCGAATATGCTTTTGCCGCGGCGCGGAAGATGAAAAGAGCAAAAATGCACACGCCCACAAAGCCCAGCGCATACGTCCAATACTCGCGAAACCACTCTGCCATAATTAAGCCTCCTTAATAAGATTATAGATATCGCCTTTTTTGAGGCCTGTTTCCGCCGCCGCTTTTTTTGCTGCAAAGGATGCACCGAGGCCCTCTCTGACATAGCTTGTTGCAAGAGCAACAGCATCCTCAAGGGTAGCCTCTGCCTTATCCTCACTTTCGCCCTCAATGACGAGAACAATTTCTCCCTTGAGCGGCGTTTCGGAGTATTTTTCCGCGGCCTCTTTCAGCGTTGTTCGGATTGCTTCCTCATGAATTTTCGTAATTTCGCGGACTATTGCAAGCCTGCGGTCACCGAGCGTTTCAAAAAGATCTCTGAGCGTTGAAGCAAGCTTGTGCGGCGCTTCATAAAAAATCATCGTCCTTTTTTCGTGCCGGACGGAAAGCAGATGCTCGCGGCGGCTTTGCTTGTTCACGCTGAGAAAGCCCTCAAAGGTGAAGCGCCCGACCGGAAGACCCGAAAGCGCCGCAGCCGCAACAAAAGCTGACGGTCCGGGAACAACCTTCACGTCTATACCCTTTTCACCGCAGAGGGCAACAAGATCCTCGCCCGGGTCGGAAACAGCCGGCATTCCGGCGTCCGTTACAAGAGCGCAGGTTTCCCCGGCAAGGATTCGGTCTGCAATAATTTCTCCTTTCTCGCGGCGGTTGTGCTCAAAATAGCTTATCATCGGCTTTTTGAGTTCAAAATGATTGAGGAGCTTGAGCGTTACCCTCGTATCCTCGGCGGCAATGAAGTCGCAGTTGTTGAGCGTTTCAACCGCACGGGGCGAAAAATCCCCGAGATTTCCTATCGGTGTTCCGACAATATACAGCTTTCCGCTCATCTTCGTTCCTCCGCATAATCGCCCATGATTTCTTTAAGCTCTTCCGACATTTTTCCGTCCGGAGTCTCAATATAAAGATTCTTTTCAATACTGACAAAGCTGTTTGCACCGAGCTTTCCCTCAACAAGAAAAAGCCATGGGGCGCTGCCCTCATTTTTGGAGACGAACCTAAGCCTTTTCGGCTCAAGGTTGTGCCGGCGCATACTGACCATAACGTCGCAAAGGCGTTCAGGTCTGTGGCAAAGGCAAAATCTTCCGCCGAAGCGCAGCAGCTTTGCGGCGGCCGCGCAGCAGTCGTCAATGCCGCACATTGTTTCGTGCCTTGCAATTTTGTCGCTTTCGCTTGCGCTTTCAATCCCTGCTCCGACCTTTTTATAAGGCGGATTCATTGTTACAAGGTCAAACGCACCGAACGGCAAAACACCTTTCAGACTGCGCAAGTCATGATTGACAACGACCACCCTTTCGCAAAGTCCGTTGAGCCTGAGCGACCGTTCAAGCTGGGAACACGCCTTTTCCTGAATTTCAACGGCGGTAAGACTGCCGGTCTGCTTTTTGCACCAGAGCAAGGGAATAATTCCGCAGCCGCTTCCGAGGTCGCAGGCAGCGTCCTTTTTCCTGATGTTTGAAAAAGAAGCAAGCAAAACGGCGTCCGTACCGAAAATATGATCATTTGAAACAACAACGGAAAGACCTCCGCCGAGCGGATCGAGCCGCTCGCCCTCATAAAGTTCGATATCCGTTTTGCTCACCTCTCTTCATTCAAAAATCAAACAGGCTGATCTGCCTGGTTTCTGGAATACCCTTGAGTGCTCCAACCTGGCGCAATGCTTCAACGACGGCGCTGGACGCACCTGCCCTTGCGGCAAAGTCATCAACCGAAACAAAGCGATCCACACCCTCCCTTGCTTTTGCAAGTCCGACTGCGGCGTTTTCTCCGACGCCGCTGAGTGCGCTGAACGGCATACGGATTTTTCCGTCTTCAATTTTGTATACGCTGGCGTCGGATTTATAGATATCAACGGGCAGAAATTCAATTCCCCTTGCCATCATCTCGTTGACAGCCTGCAAACCGGGGAACATATTCTGCTCCTTGGGCGCGGCTTCTTTGCCTGCCGCCTTAATTTCCGCCATACGCTTTTTAACTGCCGCCCTACCCTCAATGACGGCGGCGGCGTCAATATCTCCGCCGCGGACGGTCATGAAGGCGGCGTAGTATTCAAGCGGTTTGTATATTTTGTACCAGCCGAGTCTCAAAGCCGCACTGACATAGGCGGCGGCGTGAGCTTTCGGGAACATATACTTGATTTTATAGCAGGACTTGATATACCATTCGGGAACATCATGCTCGCGCATATCCTTTTCCATGCCCTCCCAGACTTCTGCGGAAACCTTGCCCTTTGCAATGAGTCCTTTGCGGACGGTTTCCATAATCTTGAACGCACGGCTCGGTTCAAGCCCCTTGTGCATGAGATAGACCATGATGCTGTCTCGCGTTCCGATAACCTCGGAAATTGTGCAGGTTCCGTTCTTGATAAGATCCTGCGCATTGCCGAGCCAGACGTCCGTTCCGTGGGAAAGACCCGAAATTTGCAAAAGGTCGGAAAAGTTCTTCGGCTGTGCGTCAAGGAGCATCTGAATAACAAACGGAGTTCCCATTTCCGGAATCGTCAGCGTTCCTGTCGGGCAATCAATGTCCTCCGCTGTAACGCCGAGCGGCTCGGTACTTGTCAGCATTTCATAAATCTTCGGGTCGCAGATGTCCGTTTCCATAACGGGAATTCCCGTCAGATCCTCAAGGTGCTTATAAAGCGTTGGAACATCGTGACCGAGGTTATCAAGCTTCAGAATTGTGTCATGAAGCGCATGGAAGTCAAAGTGGGTCGTGGTCTGCCCCTTTGTTGCGTCGTCGGACGGATACTGAACGGGGGTGAAGTCCTCCGCCTCAAAGGCGTTCGGAACAACAACCATTCCGCCCGGGTGCTGACCGGTCGTGCGCTTGACACCGGTGCAGCCGATTGTCAGCCTTGCCTCCTCCGCACGGGAAACCTTTTTTCCCCTTTCGTCAAGGTACTTTTTGACAAAGCCGAACGCGGTTTTATCCGCAACGGTTGCAATGGTGCCGGCCTTGAAAACATGGGACGAGCCGAAAAGCTCTTCGGTATATTTATGCGCCCTTGCCTGATATTCGCCGGAGAAGTTGAGGTCGATATCGGGGCTTTTGTCGCCCTTGAAACCAAGGAAGGTTTCAAACGGAATGTCGTGACCGTCGCGCTCCATCGGTGTTCCGCATTCCGGACAGTCCTTTTTCGGAAGGTCATAGCCTGAACCGACTTCGCCCTTGAGGAAGAACTCCGAGTGCTTGCAGTTCGGACAGCGGTAGTGCGGTGCAAGCGGATTGACCTCGGAAATTCCGGAAGCGTTTGCAACATAGGAGGAACCTACTGAACCACGGGAACCGACATGATAGCCGTGATCCTCGGAGTTTTTAACAAGCTTCTGCGCAATCATATACAAAACACCGAAACCGTGCTTGATTATTGAGTCAAGCTCCCTCGAAAGTCTGGAGGCAACATATTCGGGAACAGGATCGCCGTAAAGTCGCTTTGTTTTCTCCCAGCAGAGCCGTTTGAGTTCATCATCGGCACCCTCAAGGGAGGGCGGATAGTTTCCGCTCGGAATCGGGGTCAGCTCTTCAATCATGTCCGCAATTTTTCCGGGATTTTCAATAACAACTTCCCTTGCCGTTTCCTCACCGAGATAATCGAACTCAGAGAGCATATCTTTTGTGTTACGGAAGAACAGCGGTGCTTGCTTGTCCGCATCCGGAAAGCCCTGTCCTGCCATGAGGATAGCTCTGAAAACGCTGTCCTCGGGGTCAATGAAGTGAACGTCGCAGGTTGCAACGGCCATTTTTCCAAGCTTGTCCGCAACGTGAACGACCTTGCGGTTCATGTTCTGAATGTCCTCAATGCTGTTGACAAGCGGAAAACGCTCGCTGTCAATCATATAGCGGTTGTTTCCGCAGGGCTGAATTTCAAGGTAGTCATAGAACGAGGCGATCTTCAGAATCGTCTCATCGCTCTGACCTGTGGCTATCGCACGGTAAAGCTCGCCCGCCTCGCACGCGCTGCCGATTATCAGTCCCTCGCGGTACTGCATCAGCTCACTTTTGGGAATAATCGGCCTTCGGTGGAAATATTTAACATTTGAGAGAGAGATAAGTTTATAGAGATTTTTAAGTCCCGTGCTGTTCCTTGCAAGGATTATCTGGTGGAAATATTTCGCCTTTTTTTCCTTTTTCCAGTCCTCAAAGCTCTGCTCATCATCGTTGATGAAATAGCCCTCCATGCCGAGGATAACTTTGATTTTTCCGCCTGCGGCGGCAATAGCCTCCGGAAAAGCCTGAACAACGCCGTGGTCTGTAATGGCTATAGCCTTGTGTCCCCAGGCAATTGCACGCTTGACAAGGAGCTTTGCGTCCGTCATGCCGTCCATCATGGACATTTTTGTGTGCAAATGCAGCTCAACGCGCTTTTCCTCTGCATCGTCAATCGGCGGAATTTTCTGAATTGTTGAAATTGCTTTCGGGCTTATCACTGTTTCGCCCGAATATTTATCAAATGTCAAATCGCCCCTGATAAGAAGCGTTGCGCCGTCGGAAACCTTTTCAAGAATATGGGCGCAGTATTCCTTTTTTTCAAATATCTTGCAGGAATACGCATATGTTCGGTCGGTGATGTTAAACGTGACGATATTACTCCTGCCGTCCCTTGTTTCCCTGACCTCAAGACCGAAGACATCGCCCCAGACAACGCAGGAGCCGTCTTCAATGCTTATTTCCGAAAGCGGACGCGGCTTTTTGGTGATTTTGCTTCCGAGTACGGGATGAGCGGTTTCAAAGTAAAGCGGTATACCCTCAATAATCTTATGCTCTTTCGGCTTGGACGCCGCCGCGCGCACCTCCTCGGGATCAATTCCCTTTGCACGCAGGTTGTTGTCCTCGGCGGTTCTTATCATCTCGGTATAAGCTTCATCCTCAACGGAAATTTCATCACCGAGAAACTCAACGGCAACCTTTCTTGAAAAACGGTCAAGAATGAGCCTTTCCATAAAGTCCTTGCAGCCGCAGGATTCAAGAATGTTCTTTCCTCCGTGGGTGAGGTGAACCGAGAGAGTTGTTCCGTCAAAACCGGCACCGGCACCCACAAAAAAGCCGTTGCTCGCCGCAACGGACGAGTTAACTTTTTTAACAAGCGAGGAGAAGTATTCCTCAGAGAAAAGCGCAGACGGCATCTTCGGAAAAATTTCAATCTCCGAAAGGTTGAGCCGGCTTTTGAGAAGCTCTTCAACATACTCAAGTTCCCTTTGCATAACAAGAGCGGGAAAGGAAAGCTCAAGTTCCATTTTCCTGCTCTCAAAATGTATTCTGATGTTATCAATTCTGCAGCCGGAAAAGGCGGCAGAGGCCTGTTCGTTTTCCGGTATTTCACCGAAAACCGAAAAAAAATCATTGTTTTCCATTTTGTTATATGTTTTTCCTTATGTTATAAATTGTCTATTTCTTTCATAAGTTCTGAGACAAGCTCTTCTTCCCTGACTTTCCTGAGGATTTCGCCATGGCTGAAAACAAGACCGCAGCCGTCACCGCCGGCTATTCCGACATCGGCTTCCCTCGCCTCGCCCGGTCCGTTGACAACGCAGCCCATGACCGCAACCTTTATCGGCTTTTTGACGCTTCTGAGCCTTTCTTCAACCTCTTCGGCAAGGGAGATGAGGTCAATCTTTGTGCGTCCGCAGGTGGGACAGGAAACAAGGGTGGGTGTGTCATTTCTGATGCCTGCCGCCTTGAGAATATCAAGACCTGCATAAACCTCCCGGATGGGGTCAGCAGTGAGGGAAACACGGATTGTATCTCCTATTCCGTCCGTCAGAAGCGAGCCGATTCCGACAGCGGACTTGAGCATTCCCATTCTTCTTGTTCCGGCCTCCGTTACTCCGAGGTGAAGCGGATAGGCGCACATTGCGGCAACTTTTTTGTATGCGGCAATCATCGTCTGAACGTTTGAGGACTTGATAGAAATCACGATATCGTCAAAGTCAAATTTTTCAAGGAGCCTTACATGATACATTGCGCTTTCCGCCATCGCCTGCGCAGTCGGCGCGCCGTATTTTGCAAGGATATGCTTTTCAACCGAGCCGGAGTTTACACCGATACGAATAGGCACGCCGTTAGCGCGGCATTTTTCGGCAACGGCTTTCACATTCCCGTCGTCACCGATATTTCCGGGATTGATGCGGACTTTGTCCACACCGGCCTCAACACATTCAAGCGCAATTTTATAATTAAAGTGAATGTCCGCAACAATCGGAACAAAAACATTCTCCTTGAGTGCCGCAACGGTTTTCACCGCCTCAAGATCCGGCACTGCAACACGGATAATCTCGCACCCGGCTTTTTCAAGAGCCTTTGCCTGCTTAACGTTTTTTTCAATGTCATGCGCTTCGGCATTGAGCATTGACTGAACAGAAACGGGGCTTTTCCCACCGATAAAAATGTTTCCGACCTTAATCTTTTTGCTTTCTCGTCTTTCAATCATAAAGCACCTGTCCAACATCTGATTTCTGAATTTACATGAAGCCTATTCCCGATATCCATTTCCAGATATCACTTGCGGAGATTACCGCCATGAAAACAAGGAGAAGAACAAGACCTGCGGCATGAATCCAGTTTTCATATTTCGGAGGTATCTTCTTCCTTGTGATAAGCTCAACAAACATGAAGAACAATCTGCCGCCGTCAAGCGCCGGTATCGGAAGAAGATTGAAAATTCCGATATTCACCGTAATGAGTGCCATAATCATGAGCATTGCGCTCCAGTCTGCACTCTGAACGCTCTGCTCGGTAACATCGGCAATAACGGAGACCGTGCCTATCGGCCCTGCAAGGTCGTTGAAGCCGTATCTTCCGCGAATGATGTCAAAAAGGCTGAGATATACCATTCTTGACATTGTGGCGGTATACCTGAACGCGCCGCCGATGACGTTAAAGAAGTTCCTTTCCTCGCCGAGGATTGAAAAATCAAAAACAGTTACGGTCTGCATTTTGACCTTTTCAAAGGTCTTTTCCTCATCGCCGCGCAGAACGGTAAAGTCAATCGTGTAATCCTTATCTTTGCCGATCTCCTCCATGAGTGCCCGGTTTGTTGCAATCTTAACGCCGTTGACGGCAATGATTTTGTCTCCGTCCTTGAGTCCGGCTTTTTTGAGCTTGGAGCTTACCGAGGAAATGACGCAGCTTTCGTCATAGGAGAAGTTTCCGCCGGTACGGACGGCAAAGTTGACCTCCGGAAGCTCAAGCTTTTTTCCGTCGCGCTCAACAACAAAGGAGTATTTCCCCGTGTTGTTGCGCTGCATGAGGAAGCTTATATCGTAATCGGAATAGACGCGCTTTGAGTCGATTTTAATAATTTTGTCTCCGACCATCAGTCCGTTTTCCCCGTTGCTGACCGCGCCCTCATAGAACTGCGAAATGGTGTTGGTGCCGACAAGGGGGTCCTTTTGGTTTGAGCCGATGCCGGCAACAATGAGTACGCAAATCAGCACGCCGAGAATGATATTGAACGTTGCGCCTGCGGCAACGATTATCATCTTTTGCCAAAGCTTTTTGTTGCAGAACGCGCCCTCGTCCTCGCTTTCCTCGTCCTCGCCCTCCATGCTGACAAAGCCGCCTATCGGAAAAAGGCGCAGGGCATATTTTGTAACCTTGCCCTGCTTTTTGAGGATAGTCGGACCCATTCCGAGCGCAAACTCGTTGACCTTAACCTTGAAAAGCTTTGCAAAAATGAAGTGTCCGAACTCGTGGATAAAAATTATCAATCCAAAAAAGAGCACGGCAACGAGAATTGGCCACGCCTTGCTCCAGACCGCCGAAAAAGTTACGAGAAAATTCAATTTCATTTTATCACCTTACATGGCTTTCAACAAATTCTCTTGCGGCCCTGTCAGCCTCAAGAACATCGGAAAGCGTATAATTATCCTTTGAAACGCCGTTTGAAATTGCCGCCTCAACAAGGTCAGCAATTTGGAGGAAACCGACCTTTCCTTTTCTGAAAAGCTCGTTGGCCTTTTCATTTGCGCCGTTTGCAATCGCAGGGAAAAGTCCGCCCTTTTCAATCGCCGAACGGCAAAGATTGATACAGCGGAAGGTTTCGTAATCCGGCTTTGAAAAGGTGAGACTTTTGTAATCGCTGAGCGAAAGGCGCTTAACCGGAGAGGGTATTCTTTCCGGATATGTCAGCGCGTACTGTATCGGTATTCTCATATCCGGCACGCCAAGCTGTGCAATTACGGAGTTATCAACATATTCAATGAGCGAATGAACAACGCTTTCGCGGTGAACAACAATCTGTATCTCCGACGGCGAAACATCAAAAAGCCAGACCGCCTCGATAAGCTCAAGACCCTTGTTCATCATTGTTGCGCTGTCAACGGTAATTTTTGCGCCCATGCTCCAATTGGGATGCCTGAGTGCCTCGGCAACGGTTACGTTTTCAAGCTCCGCCCTTGTTTTTCCGAAGAAGGGACCGCCTGATGCCGTTAGTATTATTGATTTAAGCTCTTGCTTTTTATTCATGCCCTGAAGGCACTGAAAAATTGCGCTGTGTTCACTGTCAACGGGAAGAATCCTGATATTGTTTTCCTTTGCGGTACGGGTAACAAGGCTGCCGCCGGCAACAAGCGTCTCCTTGTTTGCAAGGGCAAGCCCCTTTTTTGCGCCCAGTGCCGTAAGGGTCGGCTCAAGACCTGCCATACCCACAATGCCATTGAGGACGGTGTCCGCCGTTTCCTCCGCCGCGCACTCGCAAACGCCCTTTTGACCGCCGAGAACCTTGATGTCAGTATCACCGAGACGGATTTTCAGCTCCTTTGCGGCAACCTCATCGGCAAGGGCAACCATTTTCGGCTTGAATTTCCTTGCCTGTGCTTCAATGAGTTTTGCGTTGCTGTTCGCCGTCAGGGCAGTGACGGCGATGCCTGCATTTTCGCAGACATCAAGCGCCTGCGTGCCTATTGAGCCTGTTGAGCCTAAAATTGAAAGCTTTTCAGTCATTTTCTTTCACCTTAAAATTATGCGTATATCAGCGCATAGATTCCGTAAAGCACGGGAAGAACAAACATAGTGCTGTCAAAACGATCCATTATTCCTCCGTGACCGGGAAGAAGATTGCTGTAATCCTTGATTCCGACATTGCGCTTGAGCACGGACGCGGCGAGGTCACCGAACATACTGACAACAGAAAGAACGCAGGAAACCGGAACAATATAGATATACTTCATTGCGCTTTCACCGAAGAAAGCGTGATACCCGAGCCTGCCCGTTCCGAGCGAATAACAGAACAGCAAAAGAACATTTGCTGCGGCGGTAATAAGCGTTCCGAAAACTGCGCCTTCAAAAGACTTTTTCGGGCTGATATTCGGCGTCATTTTGTGCTTTCCGATCTTGCGTCCGACAAGGAAAGCAAACGAATCCGTCAGCCACGAGCAGGAAAAAGCAAGCATAACAAGGAATGCGCCCTCATGGTGGGAAAGCTTTTCGGGAGAGAGCTTTGCAATATCGTTGAGACGAATGAAACAAGTGAACGAATACGGAATTGCAACGGAGGCAAACAGCGTTACAACAGAGTCAACATACTTGATTTCCTTGTTCAGAATTACCGCAAGGAAAAGCAGAGTAAGCGCATAGAAGCTGACAAAAACGCCGACTGCTTTGAGCGGTATGTCATAGCTGACATAAAAAGCGGAAAAGGCGCTTGCGGCGCAGGCAACGGCATAAAGCAGCGGACTTTTCACCGAGCAGGCGTGCATCAGCTCATACGTTGCCATCGGAGCCACGGCGGCAACAAGCAGTGTGTAGCCGAGCCTGAAATCCGTGCAGATTGAAACCAAAAAAGCAATAAGCGCCGCAACGATAATGAGCGTTGACCTTGTGCGCTCGCCTTTGAACTTGATTTTTTTCATACATCTATACCACAACAGAAAAGTGCTTTTCTGTCCTTTCTTTCACATTTTATACTCCGCCGAAGCGGCGGTTGCGTTTTGAATATTCCTCAATCGCTTTGTCGAGGTCAGCGGGTGTAAAGTCCGGCCAAAGGATGTCGCTTGAATAAAACTCGGCGTAGGCGGACTGCCAGATGAGGAAATTTGAAAGTCTGTTCTCTCCGCTCGGTCTGATAATAAGGTCCGGGTCGGGCTGACCGGCGGTGTAAAGATTATCCGATATTGCTTCCTCCGTAATATTCTCAGGAGAAAGCTCGTTTTTCATGATTTTTTCCGCAAGGCGTTTAACAGAATGAACAATCTCGTCCCTGCCGCCGTAATTCACGGCAATGTTAATATGTATTTTTCCTTTATCGCTTGAGCGTGACTCAACAACATCCATCAGTTCTGCAATATCCTCGGGCATACCCTCCCGTGAGCCGATAAAGTGAATGTTATAGCCGGCCTCCTCGTTTTCGCGCTCGCGTTCCTCCATCTCTTCAAGATACTTTCTGAAAAGATTCATAATTGTTCCGATCTCAAAAGCAGAGCGCTTCCAGTTTTCGGTTGAAAAGGCATAAAAGGTCATATACTTTATGCCGATATCGGAGCCGTACTGGCAAATTCTCCTGAAAACCTCCGCGCCGACCTTATGACCCTCGGTTCGCTCAAGTCCCCTTTTTTTTGCCCAGCGTCCGTTTCCGTCCATGATTATTGCAATGTGTTCGGGCAGAACGATATGTTCTTTTTCCATTTTACGGCTCCTTCTTAAAAATTACTTTCACACAGCGGAAAATACCGTTGTCCGCTGCTTAAAACCTGCTTAAAGAGGCTGCCGCAAACGCCGCAGCCTCTTTTTGCTTTTTTGACCGCCGTCCGGACAAACGCAATCAGATTTCCATAATCTCTTTTTCTTTTGCGTCGGCAACGGCTTCAATATCCTTGATGCAGTTGTCGGTAATCTTCTGAATTTCCTTTTCTCCGTCCTTGAGGTCGTCCTCGGTAATCTCTGAATTCTTCTTCATTGCCTTGAGCTTTTCAATGCAGTCGCGGCGGATTGAGCGCGCGGCAACCTTTGAGTTTTCGGCAATCTTCTGAACATCCTTGACAAGCTCGCGTCTTCTGTCCTCGGTGAGGGGCGGAAATGTCAGGCGGATAACCGTTCCGTCGTTCTGCGGATTGATTCCGATATCGGAGGCAAGAATGGCCTTTTCAATGCCCTTGAGAACGGATTTGTCCCACGGCTGAATAACAAGCACCCTCGCTTCGGAAACGGAAACGGAGGCAAGCTGACCAATGGGAGTCGGCGTACCGTAATAATCAACGCTCAGCTTATCGAGAATCTGCGGATTGGCTCTTCCCGCGCGTATGCCTGCATATTCGCTCTTAAGAGCGCTCACGGTTTTGCCCATTTTTGTTTTGGCTTTTTCAAATACTTCTTTCATAATGATAACTCCTTTTACTGATGTAATGTTTAAAAAACTAATGAAAATGCTCAGCCGGCTGTTAAGCTGCGATTTCCCGCACAACAGCAATTATTGCAAAGCCACTTACGACACTACCGTTCCGATTTTTTCGCCCTTAACGGCGCGGACAATGTTTTCCGGGTCGTTGAGGTTAAAAACAAGGATAGAGATTTTGTTATCCCTGCAAAGCGAGGCGGCGGTGCTGTCCATTACGGCAAGACCTTTTTCAAGAATTTCGCTGTGGGTAAGGGTGTCATACTTTACCGCGTCGGGATACTTGTTCGGATCCTTGTCATAAACGCCGTCAACGTTAGTTGCCTTGAAGATGATTTCAGCGTTGATCTCCGCCGCGCGAAGAGCCGCCGCCGTATCGGTTGAAAAGAACGGGTTGCCCGTTCCGCAGCCGAAGATGACAACTCTGCCCTTTTCAAGGTGGCGAACCGCTTTGTTTCTGATATAAGGTTCTGCAACCTGCTGCATGGAGATTGCCGTCTGCACTCTGACGGGAACGCCGAGCTGCTCAAGCGTATCGGCAAGGGCGAGGGAATTCATCGCCGTTGCAAGCATTCCCATGTGGTCGGCCCTCGTTCGGTCCATTTCACCGCTGCTGCGTCCGCGCCAGAAGTTTCCGCCGCCGACAACAAGACCTATCTGCACGCCGAGATCGGCGCAGTCCTTGACCGCCCTGCAAATTTTATTAACCGTTTCAAAGTCAATGCCTTTTCCGTCCTTACCGGCAAGAACCTCTCCGCTGAGCTTGAGAAGGATCCTCTTATATACATTCTGCATTTTTAATGACCGTCCTTTCCGGAACACAAGAAGCTGAAATCGGGTTCTGACTGTGCAGAACAGTGCGCAGCTTTGTTTTACCGTCTTGTGAAAAATGTCGATATTACTCGGTGTACCCTGTAAATACCTATACAAACATTCTACTAAATATGAACCGTGGTGTAAAGTGTTTTTTCAAATATTTTATACAGCCTTAAAAAAGAACGCTCTGATGAACGCAAGCATACGTCCGAACCAATCGTCAAGCTTTTCAAGGAAGCTCTTTTGCGAAGCGTCCGACGGAATTTCGACTCCCTCGGTCAGCGACGTGCATTTTCCGCTGCTTCTGTCAAGCGAAAGGAACTGCGGATAAAGCGGATTTGTCCTCACGTCAACGGCCTCCTCGGAGGTTGCAATCCAGACAAGAAGTCTGCCGCTGTCCTGCTCTCTGCCGTATTCAACATGGCTCATGTTCTTTATGAACCAGGTTTTTTCCGGAAGAATGCAGACCGAAGCGTCAATAACTTTATCGGTTGAAATGTGGTTGTGGCTCTTGTTGCTGCAAACGCTTTCACGCGTGATGGAAGAAGAGTCAAGCGTTTTTCCGTAATCCGCAACCTCGGCATAGCCCGTCATAAGATATGTATCAATAAGGCTGTCGGTATGATTGCAGGCACTTTCCGTGAGCGGGATTCCCGCGTAGCCGTAGGCTCCCGTAAAATATACGTTCACGCCGCTGCTTTCCGCCTTTTCGATAAGCTCCTGAGCTTTCATTCCGACGTTATACGCGTACTCATCGGTCTTTGCAATAAAGCTGTCGCTCAAGGATGCGTAAGGGATCATCTGCTTTTTTGCCTTTTCATAATACTCGCAGTTCATAAGTCCCCATATTCCGGGGAAACGGACAAAGGTATCCATGAACACCTTTGAATAGACCGGCTCCTTCAGCTTTTCAATCATCGCTCTGAGATAAGCGTCAAGCGCTTTTTTTGCGCTTTTGCCATATTTTTTAATAACGTCCTTGCCAAGACCGAAAAACTCATAGGCAAAATCGCTTTTTATCAGGTGTTCTTCAATACAGTTAAGAACCGCGTCAATTTCAATTTCAATATTTCCCGTAAAAAGCTTTCCGACTATATCCGTTCCGAAAACAGCCGTTGAGGCAAAAACAACGTTATGAAGCTTCTCGGTGCCGTATTTATAAAAATAAGATGTTGCCACCGTTCCGCCGAAGCTCATTGCAACAAGCGAAACCTTTTCGCTTCCGGTCTCCTCAAGAACCTTGTCAATCATTGCTTTTAAATCATCGGCAATATCAAGTGCGCTTCTTCTGAAATCGAAATAGAAAAAATATGCCCTGTCCCAGCCGATTTTTTCCGCAATCGCGCGTATTACGCCCTTTTCGGTGGACTTTGTTGCCTCATCGTCTTTAAACACTTCATAATTTCCGACATTTTCCGTAAAAACGGTCGCGGAAACATTATAAACGGAGTCTCCGTTTTCATCGCACTTCAGTTTTTCAAACAAACCGTGGATAGGCTCCATGCCGTATTTGCCGAGGATATCCCATTTGTTAAGCAGAGCCGACGCGCTCAGCGAGGGCGCAACGCCCAGTACACTTTTAACGATTGTTTCCGCAGAGGGCGGAAAAGCTGTTTCCGAGGTATCCATGTCATAAAGGGGGAAAGCTCCCATTCCGCTGACAAGAATAACGGGTGTGCTTTCTTCGTCCTTTGCAAAGGCGAGTGTCATGCAGGAAAAAGCAAGCAAAGCACAAAGAATGAGCGAAATAATCCTTTTCATTTTTGATTTTCTCCTCTTATATAATTATTTTTTAATTTTTGAAACAAGATTAGTGATGACCGAGCAGAGATTTTTGAAAAATTCAACAAGTCTTGAAAGAAAGCTTGAGCGCTCGTCAAGAATACTGTGCTTTATCTCACTGCCGGTAAGGGAGGAGAGCTTTCCGGTGGTGTTGTTGAACTCGGAAAACTGCGGATAGCCGTTTTCGCTGTCCACAAAAACCTCTTCC
>JAEDIH010000075.1 GCA_016292575.1 Clostridiaceae bacterium
TTTGTTCATTCTGTCAATCTTTTTCCTTGTTTCCTCGTCCTCGCAAACGCCCGTTCTGATATATTTATCAAGCGTATCATAAGTGAAGCCGAGGTTGTCCTCGTCCGTCTTTCCGCAAAGACCGTCAATCGGAACTTTTTCAACAAGATTTGACGGAACGCCGAGAACACGACCTATTGCTCTGACCTCGGTAACGGTGAGGTGGGAAAGCGGACCGAAGTCGCCTGCCGCGTCACCGTAACGGGTGGCATAGCCCACCCAGTCCTCGGAAAGGTTGCAGGTGTTTGCAACTCTGCCGTTGCAGGATTGACCGACTGCATATAAGGTTGCCATTCTGATTCGGGCAGGCAGGTTGTTTCTTGTCTGCTGAGTGATTTCCATATCCTGCGGAAGATTCTTCAGCACACCGTCAACGGCGTCCTTGATGTTGATAATGTAATGCTTTATTCCGAGATGAGAGACAAGCTGCTTTGCGCAGTCGATATCGCTTTGAACGCCGCACGGCATAAGTACGCCGATAACGCGGTCTTTTCCGAGAGCCTCAACGCAAAGAGAGGCAACAACGGAGCTGTCCTTGCCGCCGGAAATTCCGACAATGGCGTTGCAGCCCTTACCGTTCTTTTCAAAAAAATCTCTTATCCAGCTTACACAGTCGTTTTTAACCTTTTCAGCGTTAAACAAAGTAATCACCCCTATTAAACCAACGGCTCAAGTCCGTAAAATAAATGCGCAAATTTAGGCAAGGATATCATTGAACAATGCCCTTCACGGGAAATAATGATATGATCCATCAAGCTGACTTTAAGCGATTGCAAAAATTCATAGGCGTTTTTTGTCTGAGTAACGTCGTCCGATGACGGAAGTGGGATTCCGTTCGGATGATTATGAACCAGAACAACGCCCGTTGCCTTGGTTTCAAGCACGGCTGTGGCCAACTTGCGCATATCAAAAAGAGTGCTGTAAATATCGCCGTCGGAAAGCTTACGGACGGCAATAAGGTAATGATTATGGTCAAAGCACATAACATATGCGCGTTCGTTGCTTGTGTCAAGAAACTTCGGGCGCATATAGTCAACAATTTCTTGCGTAGTCATAAGCGTAGGTCTTTCGGCAACCGTATCGGCAAAATACCGCGCGTAAACAGGCAGTATCATGTTAAGCAGACACGCGGCGTTTTCAGTCATGCCCTTAACGCTTTTCAGCTCAGGGATACTTGCTTTGAGAACTCCGGAAAAATTTCCGAAAGTTTCCATAAGCTCATGTGCAATCGGGTTTGTGTCCTTATACGGGATTCCGAAAAACAAGAGTAATTCAAGGATATTATGGTCAGCCATGCCGTCAAAGCCGGCTTCAATATAGCGATTTTTAACCTTTTGGCGATGACCTTTATGGATGTTGTTTTCCTGTTCCGCCATAAGTCATACCCGCTTTACAAAATATTCAAAGATTCAAAATCAGATTGATATATCCATTGCCATCTTATAAAGATCAAGGTCAATGGATTTTTTCATGTTGAGGGCTTCAACAATGTCATAGTCAACAATTTCTTCCTTTGAAATTGCAACAACACGGTTGCCGATACCGGCTTTGAGCAGTTGAACGGCATGATATCCCATTCTGCTTGCAAGAATACGGTCACGGGCTGTCGGTGAACCGCCACGCTGAACATGACCGAGAACGGTTGCACGACTGTCAACACCGGTTTCCTTCTGAATACGCTTTGCCATTTCGGCAACTCCGCCGATAGCCTCGGAAACCATAATGACAAAATGAACCTTTCCGCTCCTTTGGGTGCGCATCATTCTCTGAATGACGTCACGCTCAAAGTCGTACTGAATTTCGGGAATAAGAATTGAAGTTGCGCCGCAGGCAATACCGGCGTTGAGTGCAAGATATCCTGCTCCCCTACCCATGACCTCAACAACAGCGCAACGGTCATGCGACTCGGTTGTATCCCTGATTCTGTCAACCATTTCCATAATTGTCTGCATTGCGGTGTCATAGCCGATGGTGCAATCACAGCAATCAATATCGTTATCGATTGTTCCGGGAAGTGCTACACAAGGAACACCCTTCAGAGAAAGGTCACGGGCACCACGGAATGATCCGTCTCCACCAATTACAACAAGACCGTCGATTCCCCTTTCACGACAGACTCTTATTGCCGCCTGCATACCCTCGTCAGTTTTGAAACGGTCAGAACGGGCAGAGTAAAGAATTGTTCCGCCACGGTTAATGATATCTGAAACAGAACGGAGGTTCATTTCATACATATCGTTCTCCATAAGTCCGTTATAGCCGCGCATTATGCCGTAAACTTTCATTCCGAGCTCGCAGCCTGCGCGGACAACGGCTCTAATAGCAGCGTTCATACCGGGAGCGTCTCCGCCGCTGGTTAACACGCCGATGGTTTTCATCATTTTAAAAACTCCTTTCAGCAAGTCTTGAATAACACAAGCCTACCGATAAATCATAAATATTTAAAGATATTATACACTATTGTCAAAATTTGTCAAGAAGTGAACAATCAATTAATAAGCGGTTAATAATAATTGCTGTCTGAACAAAAAATCAGGCTCATTTTCTGACCGCAACATTATCTTTGCCGAATATATATTCCAGCTCATCATTTACCGGCTCGGAAAGCTCCAACTCTCCGCAGTGTTCATATTTTCCGCTGTCTTCAAAATAGCAGTAAACAGGGAATGAGCCGGTAAAAATCTTCTTGAGTGTTTCAAGCTTTTTCAGCCGCGCATCGGATTTGTCATTAACGCGGATAAAAATGCCGCTTCTTCTTTTCTTCTTTTGCGCGCTCTCACTGCGAATAAGGTTTTTGGGGTTAGGCTCAATACTTTCGCAAACAACAGACAATTCCCTGTCCTCACGAAGGCTCAGTCTGCCGCGGATGAGAACCACATTGCCGTCCTGAATAAGCAGGGCTTTTTCGGAATACAGCTTTGAAAAAACAATACATTCAATCGTACCTGTAAGATCCTCAAGCCTTATGAAGCACATTGAAGCGTTGTTTTTTGTAATTTTTCGCTGTATTGACGCTATTGAACCGAGCAGAACAACAGGAGCATTATCCTTGTATTTTGAAGCAAACTCCCCTGCTGTGGAAAGAATTTCACTTATCCGGTCGGCGCCGACGCTTTTTGAAAGCTCTTTATATTTTTCCATCGGATGCCCCGAAAGATACAGCCCGGTAACTTCTTTTTCATATTTAAGCAGCTTTTCGTATTCAAACTCTTCCATTTCCGGAGCATAAAACTGTTCCGGCACGGCAAAGGAGGAGTCTGCGTCAAAAAAGCCTATTTGCCCTGCAATATTTTTACGCTTGTCGTCATCAAGCTGCGAAACTACCGTCGGCAGAATGCGGATCATCTGATGCCTGTTAAGCCCGAGTCCGTCAAGAGCCCCGCATTTTATAAGGCTTTCAACCGCTCGCTTATTGAAATCCTTGCCGTAAACGCGCCGGCAAAAGTCATCAAAGCTTTTATACGGTGAATTCCTGCGTTTTTCAACGATTGTGCGGATAAAGCCCTTGCCGATGTTTTTGACGGCAAGCAGACCGAAGCGGATTGCGCCGTCCGAAACACAAAAACCCTCAATGCTTTCGTTTACGTGCGGAGGAAGAACCTTGATTGAAAGTCGAACACATTCATTAATATATGCCGTAACCTTGCTTGCGCTGTCGAGCACGCTGGTAAGCGTTGCCGCAAGCAGCTCGCACGGGTAATGACATTTGAGGTACGCCGTTTGATAAGAAACAAAGGCGTAAGCCGCGGCATGAGCCTTGTTGAAAGCATATTTTGCAAAATTTGACATCTCATCAAACAGCTCGTTCGCCGTTTTTTCTGAAATTCCGTTTGCAACAGCTCCGCAGCAAAGAACGTTTCCGTTTTCATCTTTCAGTCCGTGAACAAAATTTTCCCTCTCTTTTGCCATTACGTCAAGCTTTTTCTTTGACATTGCGCGGCGGACAAGATCCGCACGCCCGTAGGAATAGCCGGCAACCTTGCGGCAGATCTGCATGACCTGCTCCTGATAGACCATGCAGCCGTAGGTTACAGAGAGTATATCCCGAACCTGTTCGCATTTATAAACGGTCTGCTCGGGGTGGTGACGGTTGTTGATATAGGTGTCGATTGAATCTGCGGGACCCGGTCTGTAGAGAGAGATAACGGCAATGAGATCTTCAAGACTCTGAGGCTTCAGCCGCGTCAGGACGCTCCTCATTCCGGCGGATTCAAACTGAAAAACGCCGTCGGTTTTACCGCTTGAAAGCATTTCAAAGGTCGCCTTATCGTTAATATCAATATTAACCTCGGAAAAATCGGGATTTCTCCTGCGTATCATTTTTATTGTATCGTCAATTACGGTTAAAGTTCTCAGACCGAGGAAATCCATTTTTAAAAGTCCGAGCTCTTCAAGGTTAGTCATAGTAAACTGAGTTACAACGCTTTCATCGTTTACGGCGAGCGGAACATAGCTTGAAACCACGTCTCTCGTAATAACAACGCCGGCGGCGTGAGTGGAAGCGTGGCGCGGCATACCCTCAACACGGCGAGCCATATCAATAAGCTCTTTTGTTTCGGGGCTGCTTTCATAGAGTGCTTTAAGCTCCGGTGAAATTTTGAGCGCGCTGTCAATGGTAATTTTCAGTTCGTTCGGTATCTGCTTTGCAACGGAATCCACCGTAGGATAAGGCAAACCGAGAACACGACCAACGTCGCGTATTGCCGCGCGCGCAGCAAGCGTTCCGAACGTTACTATCTGCGCCACGTGATCGTATCCGTATTTTTGGATAACATAATCTATGACCTCCTGACGTCTGACATAGCAAAAATCAACGTCAAAATCAGGCATGCTGACCCTTTCGGGATTGAGAAAACGCTCAAACAGCAGGTTATATTTCATCGGGTCAATTCCGGTGATGCCGATACAGTAGGCCGCAAGGCTCGCCGCTCCTGAGCCTCTTCCGGGACCGACGGGAATCTTTTTGCTCTTTGCGTACTGAATAAAATCGTTGACTATGAGATAGTAGTCAACATAACCCATTTCATTTATCACTGAAAGCTCATAATTGAGCCTGTCAACATACTCCGCAGGCGGTTCCTCACCAAAATGCTTATATAGACCGTAGAAACACTGACGCTTGAAGTATTCAAAATGATTCATCTGATTCGGAACTTCAAAATGCGGAAGCTTGGTTTTTCCGAATTCAAAATCAAAGCTGCACATATCCGCAATGAGCTGAGTGTTATCGACCGCCTGAGGAACTGCAGAAAAAAGTTCACGCATCTCGTCCTCACTTTTAAGATAAAACTCCTGCGTTTTAAATTCAAGCCCGGTATCCTCGCCGACAATGTGGTTTGTCTGAATACAGATCAGAACCTGCTGAACAGCGGAATCCTCTTTTTTAATGTAATGCGTGTCGTTTGTTGCAACAAGTGGTATGCCGGTCTCTTTTGAAAGGCGGATGAGATCGTTGAGGATAAGCAATTCTTCGCGCAGACCGTGGTTCTGAATTTCAATGTAATAGTTACCCTTACCGAAGACATCGTTATACCAAAGCGCAGTGTTTTTGGCACCCTCATAATCGCCCCTTAAAAGAGCACGCGGAATTTCGCCCGCAAGGCAGGCTGAAAGCGCAATCAGACCCTCATGGTGCTTTTCAAGCAGGTCTCGGTCAATACGCGGCTTTGTATAAAATCCCTCCGTCCAGGACTTGCTTACCATTTCAATAAGGTTTTTATAGCCGGCTTCGTTTTTGCAAAGCAAGATAAGGTGATATCTTTCGTTATCAAGCCCGTGTACCTTATCAAACCTTGAACGTGCGGCAACATAGCATTCGCAGCCGATAATCGGCTTGATTCCGGCCTCTTTTGCAGCCTTGTAAAAGTCAATGACGCCGTACATAACGCCGTGATCCGTGATTGCAACGGCAGTCTGCCCCATGGATTTGACTGCTTCAACAAGCTCGTTTATGCGGCAGGCGCCGTCAAGGAGACTGTATTCGGTATGAAGATGAAGATGAGTAAAGGACAAGCGCTCACCGCCTTTCAAGAATTTATTTTACCAAAAGCTTTTCAATAAGCTTTTTATCGGGATTTACGGTTATTGTAAAATATTCATGGTAAATGACCTTGCCCGGTTTTGCTCCAACCGGCTTTTTCAACGCCTTTACCCTTGTATAGTCAACGGGAACCAGAGAGGAATCGCTCGCTTTGCTGTGGCAGGCGGCAATAACAGCCGCTTCTTCAATAGCCCTATCCGAAACCTCGCCGTTTTTGCTGACGATTATTACATGAGAGCCGGGAAAGCCCTGGGTGTGGAGCCACATATCGCTTTTTGCAGCCGTTTTCATTGAGAGCCTGTCGTTCTGAACGTTGTTTCTGCCGACAAGTATTCTGTAGCCGTCAGATGAAAGATATTCAATAGGCGGCAAAGGTTTGGATGCTTTGTTTTTTACACCTGTTTTTGTTTTGAGATATCCGCCTTCGGAAAGCTCCAGACGGACGGCGGAAAGCTCGGCGTCGCTGTCAGCTCTTGAAAGCTCATCAAGAACCGTTTCAAGATACGCAAGCTCAGCTTCGCCCTGCTCAATAAGCTTTGCAAGCATGATTTCGGCAGTTTTTGCTTTGCGGTATTCCTTATAATACTTATTAGCGTTTTCTGTAGGAGTCAAAGCAGGATTGCACGGAATACGCAGCGTTTTCATTCCGTCGTAATAGTCTTCGACCTCATAGAACAAAGCGCCCTTTTGCAGTTTATGCAAATTAGCCGTGATAAGCTCGCCGTTTCGGCGCAGGGCTTCCTTATCCGCGCATTTTTTAAGTTCCTCCCTTTGAAGGTTCAACTTCCTTGCTGTTCGGTCAATAAAGTTTCCGAGCAGCTTGAAAAGCTCCTGTCCTCTATGGGTGATACGATTGATTCTGTCGCGCTCATAATAAAAATCATCAAGGAGCAAGGACGGGCTGTCATATTCCCTGACCTCGAGCGCGCCGGCGTACTGATTAACATCAAGAAAGCACATATCCTTTGGCTTTGCGTTTGAGTCAAGGAGCATATATACTTTTTGAGATGAGTGCAGTATTGATTTTATATTCTCAAGGACAGAGGCGAGTTTTTCAAGCTGCGATTCCGAAAGAGAGCTGACAAAGCAGTCGTCTTTAACAGCTTTAAAGGCAATTTCTCTTGCCGCAACCGGTGAAACGCCCTGAATGCTGCCGAGTATGGCCGAGGACAGGTATTTGTTTTTGTCTGCCGTTATCCTTTGAATAGTTTTCTCCGTTTCGGTGCTTTCAAGGCAAAGCTTATCCTGCTTCGGAGGAAGTCTGTACTCAATTCCGGGCAAAATCTGTCGGACGGACGAGGTTGAAAGGTCAACGCGCTTTGCCGCGTCAATAACCCTTCCGTTTTCGCCAATCAAAATCAGGTTGCTGTATTTGCCCATTATCTCGGCGCAAAGCGTCAGACGAACCCTGTCACCTATCTCGTTTGAAGCGTCAAAGTCAATAAAAATCACCCTGTCAAGCTCGCTTTGCCTGATGCCGGCAATCCTTGCCGCGGTCAGATGCTTGCGAAGCAGCATACAAAACATTGGCGGAACAGCAGGATTCTGTATGCTGTGCGAGGTAAAATGAATACGCGGACTGTCCGCTCTGACACAAATAAGGAGCCGATATGTTCCGCTTTTTCCACGCAGAACAAGTACAACTTCGTCTCTGCTCGGCTGCTGAACCTTGTCAACGCGAAGCGAGAGCGCATATTTTTTTAATTCATCACAAACCTTTGACAAGAAAATTCCGTCAAGAGCCATATAATCAATCCTTTATCCGATAAACCGAACCGGGTTGCTCTGATGAAGCAGAACGGTTTCAAGTTCGCGAAATCTCCTGTTAATTTGTTTTTCAAGCGCTGCCATTGCCGGATACTCGGTTTCAAAATGTCCGGCGGCAACAACGGTCAGTCCCTTTTCCTTTGCGTCGAGCATTTCATGATGGCTGATATCGCCCGTAACATATGCGTCTGCTCCGGCGGCAATAACTTCGTCAATGAAGCTCATGCCTGCTCCGCCGCAAACCGCAACAGACGAAATTCTTTTTCCGCCGTCAACAAAGCGGACGGTCGTTTTAAGCCTTTCGGCAACAAAGGAAGCAAACTCCTCGGGTTCATATTCCCTGCATTTTCCGATTCTTACCATCGGCAGAACACACTCAAGGCTTTCAACCTTGCGGCTGTCAGTCAGAGAAAGGATACCAAGCAAAACATCGTTCACTCCGCCCGTTGCGCAGTCGAAGCAGGTGTGTGCGCTGATGGCATTTATGCCGCTTCTTGCAAGCTCAAAGGCCATGTTGCCTTTCAAAAAATTTTTCTGTGCCTTAAATATTATCGGGTGATGCGTTATTACAAGATCGGTTCCGGTCCGCTTTGCGTTCTCAAGCGTTTCACTTGTAAGATCAAGAGCAAACCCAATCTTTTTAACTTCGCTTTCACCGTCGCCGATAAGCAGGCCGCAGTTATCCCATTCGCATTTTGTATCATATGGTGCAATTTCATTTATAAAATCTGAAATCATTTTTACGGTTATCATTAGCAGTCCTCCGTAAGTCTTTTGAAATCTTCAATGATTGCAGTAAGCCTTTGAACCTCCCGGGGTTCGCTTAAAGCTTTTTTCAGCGCAGCGCACCGCTTTTCAAGACGCCGAAAAAGGCTTTCAAGATATATGCGCGCCGCTTCGCCATCGCTTTTATGCAGCGTTCCGGTATATATTTCTGCCGGAGAGTATTCTCTTTTGTTGCCGGTATATTCGGCCGCCGTTACGCAATAGCAATGTTTTGAGTCGA
>JAEDIH010000076.1 GCA_016292575.1 Clostridiaceae bacterium
TTTTTGGCCCGCCCGGAGGGATTTGAACCCCCGTTCTTCAGAATCGGAATCTGCTGCGTTATCCAGCTGCGCCACGAGCGGAAATATGAAACGGCAGTGAAAACTGCCGCAATTTATATCAGCGCTTTATGCAAGCGCTCTTTCAAGCCAGGTTCTGCCGATATCGAGGGCGCTATAAAGACCTTTCTTTTCGGTCTTGTGGGCAATCCTGTCATGCGGCCTGACATTGGGGTCGGTGTTGATGAGCTGAACGGAAACCCTGTCCGGCATTTCGTTTCCGTCAACCTCTTTTGTGCTGAGAATCTGAAGCATTAAAACAAATTCGTCGCTGAGACTGCCGTAGTAAATGGTGTTGCCCTTTCTGACAAGCGGACGGTTCTTATACATAAGAAACTGGTTTTTCTTTTTTGCTGCCATAGTATTACTCCTAAAGAAAAATTATTTGTTCTGAAGATAGCTGCGGACAAGCTCCTGCAAAAGCTCATCGCGGTCAATCTTCCGGATAAGGCTGCGAGCGTTGTTGTGCGTTGTGATATACGTCGGGTCTTCGGAAAGAATGTAGCCGACTATCTGATTGATGGGATTGTAGCCCTTTTCAACCAATGCGGCATAAACACTTTTCAAAACTTCCTCCATTTCGCTCGGGGCGTTTTGATTAAGATTGAATTGTCTTGTGCTGTCTTTCATTGCGAACCCTCCGTTCAAAAAACTTTTTTACATTATACATCATTTTTATTGATAAAACAATAGGTAAAATCAAAAAAAGTTTTCCGCCAAAAACAATATATCCGCATTGACGAACTTTGGCATTAACAGATATGCACAAAAAGAAAGCCGAATACATAAAAACAAGGTTGAAATTGCTCAAAAAAGCGCCGTTGTGCTTGCTATATGACAGACTTGGTGTTATACTTTTCTTGGCTTTATGAGGCTGTTTTCAATATCACTGACGGAGGCTTTGCAATGAGTGAAAAAGTGCGTTTGGGAATCATCGGCGTCGGCAATATGGGCACTGCTCATATTGAAAACTATCTCGGCGGAAAAATGCCGGAAATTGAAATAACCTGTGTTGCGGATACGGATAAAAAGCGTCTTGACGCGGCAAAGAAAAAGCTGCCGGACGCGGTCTGCTTTTCCGACTCGTCCTCGCTCATCAGAAGCGGACTGTGCGAGGCTGTGCTTATTGCAACTCCGCATTATTTTCATCCGCCCATAGCTATTGAAGCACTTGGAAGCGGTCTTCATGTTATGAGCGAAAAACCTGCCGGCGTTTACACAAAGCAGGTGCGTGAGCTTTTAAAGGTTGCTTCAAAATCCGATAAAACCTACACTCTCATGCTCAATCAGCGCACCAACTGCGTATACAGAAAGCTTAAAGAGCTGGTTTCAAGCGGAAAATACGGTGAGATAAGGCGTGTATCTTGGATTATTACGGATTGGTTCAGATCTCAGCAGTATTATAATTCCGGCGGCTGGCGCGCAACATGGTCGGGCGAGGGCGGAGGAGTAATTCTCAATCAGTGTCCGCATCAGCTTGATTTGTGGCAGTGGATCTGCGGAATGCCCGCGCGAGTCAGGGCTTTCTGCCACGAAGGCAAGTGGCATGACATTGAAGTTGAAGACGATGTCACAATTTATGTCGAGTATCCGAACGGGGCTACCGGAACCTTTATCACAACAACCGGAGACTGTCCGGGAACGAATCGGCTTGAAATCACACTTGACAAAGCGAAGCTTATCTGTGAAAACAATCCGCGCACCGATAAGTTTGAGCTTTACGCCTATGAGCTTGACGGCAGTACGCAGGAGTTTATCAGAACCTCGGACAAGGGCTTTGAAAAGCTTCACGGCAAATGGACGGATATTGAAACGGACGGGAAAAACGAACAGCACCCGGGCGTGCTCAACGCTTTTGCCGCCCATGTTCTCAGGGGCGAACCGCTTGTTGCAGAAGGCGCCGAGGGTATTAACGGTCTGATAATTTCAAACGCGGCTTTCCTTTCCTCATGGCTCGGAAAAACCGTTGAAATTCCGTTTGATGAAGATCTCTATCTTGATATGCTTAACGAAAAAATTAAAAATTCAAAGTTCAAAAAGGTCGTCAACGAGCAGGTTGAAGAAAACATGAGTTCAACTTATTAAGGAGGGCAAAGCCATGGCAGATTTTATATTTTCCGCTTTTTGCGATGAATCGGGCGAAGACACCGTTGAGGGTCAGATCAAAGCCTGCAAGGCGAACGGTATTACCCATATGGAGCTTCGCGGCTTCGGCGAAAAGCTTAACATCAACAACCTTTCCGCCGAGCAGGCAAGAGAAATGAAAAAGGTTATTGACCGCGAAAAAATGTCCGTTTCGTCCATCGGCTCAGGCTACGGAAAGATTGAGATAACCGATGATTTTGAGCCGCATTTTGAAAATTTTAAAAACACTGTTGAGGTCGCAAAGATTCTCGGCGCAAGGTATATCAGAATATTCAGCTTTTATTTTACAAAGGGCGAAAGCTACGATAAATACAAAGCTGAGGTTATCCGCCGCGTAAAAGCAATGGCCGATTATGCGGCCGAAAACGGACTTGTTTGCTGCCACGAAAACGAAAAGGGCATTTACGGAGATACTGCCGAGAGATGCCTTGAGCTGCTTCAAAGCTGCGGCGGAAAGCTGCGTGCCGTTTTCGATCCGGCAAACTTCATTCAGTGCGGCGTCGATACGGTCAAAGCCTATGACCTGCTTGAAAGCTATGTTGAATATTTCCATATTAAGGACGCGCTTTATGCCGACGGTTCGGTTGTTCCCGCCGGAGAGGGCGAGGGCAGAGTGCCTGAGATAATCACGCGCGCGGCAAAGCAAAACCGCACAATAGTGCTTTCGCTTGAGCCGCATCTTCAGGTGTTTGAAGGACTCGGAGCGCTCGAAAGCGGAACGCTTGAATCAAACAGAACCCTGCCGAAGAACGCGTACCCGTCCCATGCGGCGTCGTTCAAGGCTGCGGCTGACGCAATGCACTCGCTTGCAAAAATAGCGCTCTCGCTCAAGTAAAGGTGAACACAATGAAAGTTTCAGTTGTCGGCTGCGGCAACATTTCCGGCACGCATCTGCCGATACTTCAAAGCCTTAACGGCGT
Source organism: Clostridiaceae bacterium (assembly GCA_016292575.1). Taxonomy (GTDB): domain Bacteria; phylum Bacillota; class Clostridia; order Oscillospirales; family Acutalibacteraceae; genus UBA6857. Next base: position 3,123 of record JAEDIH010000076.1, read on the forward strand.
TGAAATCTCCTCCGTTGTCGATACCAGACGCGAGCGCGCCGACCTTGCCGCAGAAAAATACGGCTGCCGTGCATTTTATGATTTTGATGAAATGCTCTTAAAGGACAGACCGGACAGTATACATATCTGCACTCCGCATTATCTTCATACCGAAATGGCGGTCAAGGCTCTTGAAAAGGGTATAAACGTGCTTTGCGAAAAGCCCTGTGCAATAACAAAAAACGAGATTGTCAGATTGAAAGAGGCCGCATTTAAAAGCACCGCCTTGTTCGGTGTATGCTTTCAGAACAGATACAACGCCTGCGTTAAAAAAACAAAGGCAATTATCGAAAGCAAAAAGCTCGGCGCTCTCATTGCCGAAAGCGGCCGCGTCTGCTGGTTCCGCGACAGGGCGTACTACTCCGACGACTGGCACGGAAAAAAAGCGACTGAGGGCGGCGGTGTACTTGTCAATCAGGCTGTTCACACTGCCGATCTTCTCAGGTATCTCTGCTCAAGCAAGGTCAAAAGCGTTCAGGGTCACATCTTTAACGACAGCCTTAAAGGCGTTATTGAGGTTGAGGACACTGCCCTTGTAAGGTATGAATTTGAAAACGGAGTAGTTGCCGTTCTGAGCGCAACAAACGCTTTTCCGATAAATGCGGACGTCACAATTGAGCTCTATTTTGAAAGCGGAAACAAGCTTTACCTCGAGGGGGCGAACCTGTATCTTTTTAAAAAGGACGGGGAAGTGCTGAGACTTACCGAGCCGGAAAAGGAAAGCTTCAGCGGAAAAAGCTACTGGGGCAACGGACACGCCGCGCTGATTGAAGATTTTTACCGCTGCATAAGAGAAAAAAAGCCCTTTTCAATAGACGTCTGCGAGGGTACAAAGGCAAGCGAAGAATTCCTTTTGGCGTATGAGTCGTCAAAAAGCGGAAAAAGCGTAAGCCCCGAGCGCTGACGGAAATTGACAAAAGACAGTTGACGGAATTTAACAAGAGAAACAAGGTTGATTTTAACATAAAAATGCTGTATAATTAATCGCATTGATTAACTAAACGGCGGCCGGCCGCTTTTGGGCGGATATTTTGCCGGCTGCTTTAATGAAAAGGATGGTTTAATGCCCGTTAATTTGATATATAAAGAAATTCCGGCGGTTGCTTTGCGCGGACTTGTAATCTTTCCCGGTATGCGGCTTCATTTTGAAGTCGGACGGAAAAAGTCTATCGCCGCTTTCCGCGCCGCAGTTGCCGCGAACCAAAAAATCTTTCTGGTGACTCAAAGGAGCATTTCATATGAGGATCCCGCTCCTGATGAGCTTTTTTCGGTTGGAGTGCTTGCAAATATCAAGCAGATTGTAAAGTCTCCGGACAGCAAGAATATCCGCGTTGTTGTTGAGGGCGTCTGCCGCGCCTCGTCTGTGGAGTATCTTTCTAACAACGAATATCTTCTTTGCAATGTCAGGGAACGCCGTTCTTTTGCCGTTAAGCCGGAGGATAAGGACTATGCCGACGCGCTGATGCGGAAAACCAAGGATATTTTTGAAGAATATATTGACGTTACCGCAAAGCTTGCTCAGGACGTTGCAATGGAGGTCTATATGACCGAGGATCCCTCGCATCTTGCGGACTTCATTGCAGGAAATGCGCTGACGGATTTTGAACACAGGCAGCAGCTTCTTGAAGAGCTTCACCCCTTGATAAGGCTTGAAAAGCTTTGCTCAATTCTTTCGCATGAAATTGAAATCTTCAAGATTGAAGAGGAGATTGACAAGCGCGTTCAGGAGCAGATGGACAAAAATCAGCAGGAATACTATCTGCGCGAACAGCTCAAGGCAATTTCGACCGAACTCGGCGAGGGCGAGGACGTTCTCGGCGAAACGGAAAGCTACAGAAAAAAAATCCGCTCTCTTCCGCTTCCCGCCGAGGTTTCCGAAAAGCTTTTGCGTGAATGTGACAAGCTTTCAAAAATGCAGGGCAGTTCGCCCGACGCTAATGTCATAAGAAGCTATCTTGACGCGTGCCTTGCGCTTCCGTGGGGCGTTTACACCGAGGACTGCTTTGATTTGCAAAAAGCGCGGAAAATCCTTGATAATGAGCACTACGGAATGGAGAAAATTAAGGAACGCTTTATTGAAATGCTTGCGGTCCGCGCGCTGACGGATAAGGCGAGGGGACAGATAATCTGTCTTGTCGGCCCTCCGGGCGTCGGAAAGACCTCAATAGTCCGCTCCATTGCCGGTGCAATGAACAGGAAATATGTCAGAATGTCGCTCGGCGGCGTCCGTGACGAAGCGGAAATACGCGGCCACAGGAAGACCTATATCGGCGCAATGAGCGGACGCATTGTCAATGCTCTGACTCAGGCCAAGTCTTTCAACCCAATCATTCTTCTCGATGAAATAGATAAGCTTTCAAACGATTACAAGGGCGATCCCTCCTCGGCGCTGCTTGAAGCCCTCGATCCGGAGCAGAACAATTCCTTCCGCGATCATTATATTGAGTTTCCCGTTGATTTAAGCCGCGTAATTTTTATCACGACGGCCAATGACAGCAGCACAATACCGGCGCCGCTTCTTGACCGAATGGAGGTTATCGAGCTTTCAAGCTATACCTCGCAGGAAAAGCTTGTTATAGCTAAGCGCCATCTTGTTAAAAAACAGCGTGAAATGCACGGGCTTAAAGGTTCTGATATCCGCTTTACCGACAGTGCGCTTTCGCTCCTCATCGACGGCTATACACGCGAAGCCGGCGTAAGAAGACTCGAGCAGCTTATCGGTTCTGTTTGCAGAAAAAGCGCGGTCATGATTTCCGACGGGGAAGCAAAGCGCGTGACCGTTAACAATGCAATGGTTGAAAAAATGCTCGGCCCCGTAAAATTCAAGCCCGAAGCGCTTTCAAAAACAGACCTTGTGGGCGTTGTCAACGGCCTTGCATGGACCGCTGTCGGAGGCGAGCTTTTGCAGGTTGAAGCCGTTGTTATGGACGGCAGCGGAAAGCTTGAGCTGACCGGAAACCTCGGCGAGGTTATGAAAGAATCTGCAAAGGCGGCGCACAGCTATCTTCGCTCTGTTGCAAAAACCTATGATATTCCCGATGACCTGTTCAAAACAAAGGATATTCATATCCATGTTCCGCAGGGCGCTGTCCCGAAGGACGGCCCCTCCGCAGGCGTGACGATTGCAACGGCACTGCTTTCCGCGCTGACGGGAAGAAAGGTCAGGCAAAGCGTTGCCATGACCGGAGAAATCTCCCTGACCGGCAGAGTGATGCCGATAGGCGGCCTGCGTGAAAAGACCATGGCGGCATACAAAAATGGCATTAAAAAGGTTATTATTCCGGTCGATAACGAAAGCGATCTTTATGAGGTTGAGCAGGTTGTGAAGGACAACGTTGAGTTTGTCACCGCGCAAAGGCTTGAAGATGTTTTTGAAGCCGCCCTCGCGGATGAGGCGACAAAGAAGCTTGACCTCAAGCACAATGCGTCATTCAAGGTTGAGCAGAAAAAATCCAAGGGCGATAATATCGCGCAATAAAGTCTGCCGACCGCTTTTTAGAACTCGTACTGCGGTCTGCTGAGGAAAAGGTGTTTTATGAAATTTGACAACGCGACTTTTGAAGCCGCTTTCGGTGTTTCCGGGCAGCTTTTGGAATCAACGGTGCCGGAGATTGCCTTCTCCGGTCGCTCAAACGTCGGAAAGTCTTCGCTTCTTAACAAGATACTCGGAAGAAAAGCACTTGCAAGGGTCAGTTCCGTTCCGGGAAAGACCGTGACTGTTAATTTTTTCAGGCTTGAGTCCTGCCGTTTTGTCGATCTTCCCGGCTACGGCTACGCCAAGGTTCCGCAAAGCGAAAAGCTCCGCTGGGCAAAGCTTATGGAGGAGTATTTTGACAGCGGACGGAATATAAAGCTTGTGGTTCAGCTTGTTGATATGCGGCATGAGCCGACAAAGCAGGATCTTGATATGATTAATTATATGAACGAAAAGAAGATTCCGTTTGTTGTTGCCTTAACAAAATGCGACAAGCTGAACAAGACCGAGAGGGGTAATATGCTTTTGAAAATCTGTTCGGTTCTTACCGAATACGGAAGCATCAGCGTTGTTCCGTTCTCGGCGGTAAAGGGCGACGGAGTTGATGAGCTTCGCAAACTGATTGAAAAAGCAATTTACGAATAAAAAGACGTTTATTTTTGAAGGGAAAAATATGAAAGAAACATTCACAAAACTCATGAAGAGCAATCCGATAATAGCGGCAGTCAAGGACATTGATAATCTTGAACATGCTATCCAATCAGATTGCAGGATAATCTTCCTGCTTTGCGGCAATATTTTTAATCTGAAAGAGATTGTTGAAAAGGTTCATGAAAAGAAAAAGATTATCTTTATCCATGTTGACCTTATTGACGGTTTTTCAAAGGACGCTACCGCACTTCGTTATATCCATGAGCAGATTGCTCCGGACGGAATAATTTCAACCAAAAATAACCAGCTCAAGGCTGCAAAGGAGCTTGGAATGTTGACCGTTCAAAGGCTGTTTATCATCGACTCGCTTTCTATCCAGACAACGGTCAAGACCTCGGCGCTCATTAAGCCGGACGCTATTGAAATAATGCCCGGAATTATGCCGAAGATTACCAAAAAGCTCAGCGAGGTTATTGAAGTTCCGGTGATTGTCGGCGGACTTATCAGCGAAAAGGAAGACATTGAAAAGGCACTCGAAAGCGGTGCGCTCGGCGTTTCAACCTCGTCCAGAGAGCTTTGGTGATTTTTAAGGAAGCTCCATAATTTATACTTTGATTTTAAGAGGAAAAATTATGATAAATATCAGGAAATATGAGGACAAGGACAGGGATAACATGAGGAAGGTCTGCCTTGAAACCTCATCGTTTGATGTCTCAAACAAAAAAACCGCAAGGTTCATCACTCTCATGTACTGTGATTATTACATTGAGGCGGAACCGGATTCGTGCTTTGTTGCCGCCGATGAGGAGGACAACGCTGTCGGATATCTCCTTTGCGGCAAAAATTTTGAAGAATACTATAAAGTTTTTATGGGACTCTATATGCCGGAGATACGTAAGCTTGGACTTAAATATGTTGTCATGGCAATGGGAGAGATTACAACGCACCGCCTTTTTGCAAAAAAATATCCGGCGCATCTTCATGTTGACCTTTCCGATGTCTGCCGCCATCAGGGCGTAGGTTCGCGACTCATGAAAGAGCTCAAGAAATATCTTTCGGAAAGCGGAATCCACTCGCTCATGCTTTCGTGCGGATTCGACAATAAAAATGCTATCCGTTTTTATGAACGCAATAATTTTAAAAAGGTTGCAAACATTTTCGGAAGCTATATAATGGCAAGCAGCTTCTGATTTGCTGCCGACTGATTTTTTGTTTTGAATAACAGCCTTGTTTTTTGCCATACTATAGCTGACGTTCGACTTTCGTCAGCTATAACCAAAAGGAGTGGAAACAAGATGTTAGACAAGATATCTTTGACGCTTACAATCATCGGAGCCATCAACTGGGGACTCATCGGTCTTTTTCAGTTTGACCTTGTTGCATGGATTTTCGGAGGTCAAAGCGCCATCATCAGCAGAATTATATACACTGTCATTGCCCTTGCCGGAATCTGGTGCATTTCTCTTCTGTTCCACGACAGAGCCGAGGCAGTTGCATC
>JAEDIH010000077.1 GCA_016292575.1 Clostridiaceae bacterium
ACATGAAGCAATTAAAAACGAAGAAATCAACACGCATTATAATCATTGCGGCTGTGGTGCTGTGTCTGACGGCTGCCTCAATAGCAATATACAGCGTTCGCAGCAGTGAAACGCCGCTTTCGCTTGAAAGAAGCCGAATTTCAAAAATTCATTTTGATGGCTATTCAGAATCACGCAATTTAACCGAGACCGAAACGGATGAATTTGTCCGCAGATTCAACCTTTTTGACGTATACAGACAAAACAGAAAAAGCTTTGCCGTCCCATCGGATTCGGTTCTGCTCACAGTTCCCGTAACATACACGGTTTCCTTTGACGACGGAACAAAGCTGACAATAGCTTCCTTTGCCGAGGGCGTATATAACCTTGGCGGCGAGACGAAGACTGTGAACGGAAAAACCGTTTGCTCCGCTGCCGGAGTGGTTAAAAACACGGACGCCTATGAAGAATATAACGGAATTTTGTTGGGTTAAATTTTAAAAAAGCCGTCAATATAAGTTGGCTAAAATCAGGGCTTCGATGAAGCGTTTTGTTTCATCGAAGCCCTTTAATTTGCTTTGCTTTCGCTTTATTTTGCTGTTCTGACCTTAACCGTCGAGGAATAGTCGCCGTAGATGTTTACTTTTGAAACGGTCTTGTATGCTCTGACCTTGAATTTATAGGTGGTATTCTTCTTGAGTCCTTTTTTAATGACTGCGGTGTTTTTGGAAACGGCTGCGGCCTTGACCCACTTTTTGCCCTTGAGCACCCAGACCTCATATCTCTTTGCACCGGAGACCTTGCTCCAGGTGAGGGTGACGGAGGACTGAGTTTTCTTTGTTGCCTTAACCTTTGAAACCTTGGCAAGACCGGAATATACCTTGCGAACAGACGAGTATTCGCCGTAGCCGCCGGAGCCGACAGCCCTGACACGGAAGGAGTAGCTGTTGTTTGCTTTAATGTACTTTTTGCCGATTACGGCGGAGTTCTTTGTTGTGGTTGCAACAGTGACCCACTTTCCGTTTCTGAGCATCTGAACCTCGTATTTCTTTGCGCCCGTGACCTTGTTCCAGGTGAGGGTTAGTGAAGTTGAGGTTCTTTCTTTGAGCTTGAGTCCCGTGACCTTTGCGGGCTTTGTTGTTGCCGAAAGAGACGCTGCCGCACCGCTGTGGCTTCCGGAAACGGCCTTGACCTTAATGCTGTAGGCTGTTCCTGAGGAAAGACCGGTTAATTTGACGGTGTTTGAGGAAACGGATTTTGAAATTTTCTTTCCGTTTGCGGTGTACTCAACAACATAGCCCTTTGCTCCGGTAACCTTGTTCCATGCAAGAGTAAGGCTGTTCGCGGATGACGCTGTAACTTTGAGTCCGGAGACTTTGCCGAGTACGATGTTGAACCTTACGTTGACCGTGGCGTTTTTAACTGCGCCGTCAAGGGAGAGCGTTCCGCTTGCCGTGCCAAGCTCTTTGTTGTTTGCAAGGCTCGCGGTGAATTGATACGAGGGGATTTTAACCTTTTTGCCGTTGACGGTAACATAAACGCCTGACAAAGCTATCTCTTTTCCTGTGTATACCTGATCGGAAACAGAAACGCCCTGAATGTTTACCTCGGTCTTTTTGTCGCCGAGCGTTTCAATCGCGAGCGCTGCGGCAAAGAGAACCGGGGGAACGATTGCCGCCTTTTTTTCGTTGAGCTTTGTGAGCATTTTTTCAACGGGAACCTTGAGCGACTTGTTTTCAAAGCCGGTCTGGAACGGAGCGCTTGTGTTGCAGGCAACGATAACCGGTGTGCCGAACAAGTTGTTCAGGAAGTTGTAGGCAATGTTATAGAGCAGAACGGAGAGGTTGAGCGTACCGAAGTCGTCCGAAAATCTGACAACGGTGAGATCAAGTGCTTTTTCAATATCAAAGCTCAGCACCGAGTCAAGGAAGCCCTTGATGAATTCCTCGCTCTTGTACTGGCGCTTTGTTCCTGTCATGCTCCAGATTTTTGTGACGTTAATTATCTTGTCAAGCTTTGTGAAAAGGGAGTCGCTTCTGGCAACATTGAGGTTCAGCGCCTTTGCAAAGCCCTTGTCAATGAGATAGACATTAAAAATGTCGTTGATAACAGTCCACATGTTTTTACCGCTGCCTGCGCTGTAGCCAAGGTCGGTAAAGTCGTTTGCATAGTATGCAATGTAATCGCCGAGGACGTTTTCATAGCCTGCCGCCTTTTCGTTCACGGGGATATCGTTCTTCTTTGCGTTGAGGATAAGCACGGCCTTGATTGCGTCCTTGAGATCCCTGCAGTTTTCAATCGCAGCTGCATATTCCGCAACGGAGGAGTCAGCATTTGCCGCGGCAACGCTGTTGAGGATATATTTAAGTATATCAACAGGCTTTGCGTTCTCGTTGCCGAAGAAGTGCTTTGAAGCGTATTTCATGAAGCTTGCATAGTTTTTGCCAAGGAGCTTGATGTCGCTGCCCTTTGTCCAGCCGTCAAACTTCGGGAAGAACTGGCAGATAACATAGCCGTGGATATCGTTCAGCTGCGCTTTGAGACCCTTTGAGGAATCAAGCGGAAGATTGTCGGTGTCAATATTCTGACCGTCAAACTCCATAATTTCGGAAAGCTTTTCAAGTGCTTCGCCTTCGGCTTTGATTTTGATGCTCTTGATGTCCTCAATGAAGTAATCCTTCCAGCCGCATTCAAGAACAACGGAGAAAAGCTTGTCAACGTTCATATCCTTGTTGAGGTTGAGACCGGGAAGCTTATCTTTCAGAAGGAGCGGAATAAGGTCTTCAAAAAGGAAGGAGTCAAAATCGGTCTTTGCCTTTGCGTATGCCGCCTTGTATTCCTCGGAGGCTTCGTCCTTGTGGATAAGGCTGACAAGCCAGCCCTTAATGAGGCCGGAAACGCCGTCCTCCCCGAGGAGATCGTCCAGGCTGAAAGCATAGCCTAATGCGCCGAGGTCAAAGGACTTGTCAATAACCTTTGCAAAAACCTTTGCATTTTCGCCGAGGGCGGCAATGAAGTTGTTGATTATTTCAGCATCGTTTGCCGTGCGCTTTAGCCCCGTTTTCCATGTTTTGAGCGAAAAGTTGTAAATATCGCCCAGAAGACTCTTCGCGATCGGTCTTAATGCAATAAAAGCTATGCTGTCCTTAATGTCAAGGATCCTTGTCTTGAGCGAATCGAGAGTCCTGCAAAGTCCGTCAACGCTGTTGAGGTCAATAACAAGTCCGAGCATGCTTATGGTATTCTTGTCAAGGTTTTTATCAAGCTCGGCGTTCAGATCCATTTTTTTGAGCTGCTCGTCAAGCATATCAAGTACGTATTTCGCGTTTTCCGAATTAGTGGTTGAAAGGAAGTACTGCGCTCCGAGAGAGGGCTTTTCTTCCCCGCTTTCTGCTGCGAATGCCGTTGCCGTTGTTGAAAGCGCCATCAGAACGCAGAGAACAAGGCTTAGCACTCTTTGCAATGTTTTTTTCATATGCATTGCCTCCTGTAAAGAATATTTTGCGCCGGACAAGGCTGCCTTTCCGGCACAGTGCCGAGCGGCGGCGAACCGCAGCGTGTTTTGCCGCCTGACTCATAATGCCATGATACAACATTTTTACTCGCTTAGTCAACAAAATATGGGGAAAAGAATCAAATTATTTAAAAAATTGTTAATTAGGCAACGAAATTAACATTTGTGTCGTATTATTGTAAAATTTTGGATTTTATTTTTTACGTTTTATAACGGGTCGCTTTTTTGAACGCACAGAAAAAATCTGCCGCAATCCGGGAAAGCCCTTTCTGCGGCAGACTGATTTTTAATTATCAGCTTTAGCTGATTAAAACGTTATCAAAGGAAAGCCTTAACGTTCTTTTCATAGTGACCGGTGTTTTGGAAATTGTTTTCGGTTTGCAGGCAGGCGCCCCACTTGCGCGCAATTTCTTCATAGGAATCCTCGCTGACATTTGCGCGTTCAAAGCCGTCATTCATTCCGAAAAGGCACCAGTCGGAGTTCCACATTCCATGACCTGCGGCCTTGTATGTCCAAAGGAACCAGCCGAAGTCAAGCTTGTTGAGGGTCTTGAAGCAGTTGTTCCAGGTTGTCCTCTTGAGCGGATAGAACTCACCCATCATGAGCGGTGTGCCGTAGTGATAAAGCCTTGTGAGCAGGCAGAACGCAGTGAAGATGAAGTCGGAATTCTGATAAAAATGAACCTGATAAACAACGTTCTTCCAGCCCTTTACCCATGCGTGGGGGAGGGCGGCAGCCGTCCAGATGCATTCAAGGGTGATGATGTGCTCGCCGTCAACGGCACGGACTGCGTCATAAAGAATGGAGTACATTTTTTCGTTGTTGATTCTTCTTGTAATGCCCGGCTTTTCAACCTCGCAGCCCGGCTCGTTGAGAAGATCGTACATTGCAACGGCGGGATTGCCCCTGAAGCGCTCTGCAATAGCCGTCCACAGCTCTGTGGTGAGTCTGCGGTATTTTTCGCCCTGCTCGGTCTTGTCATAAAGTTGACAGCTGTCAAGCTTGCCGTTGTGCGGAGCGTCACTCTGATAGCCCACTGCGCCGTGCATATCAAGAACAACATAGATTCCCCTTTTTGAGCATTCCTCAACAATCCAGTCAAGGCGCGAAAAATCCCAGTTTCCGTCCTTGTCAAGAATCTTTCTGCCGTTATCATCATAGTAGAAGTTGCGGTACCAGAACGGAACGCGGACTGAGTTGAAGCCCATTGCCTTTATTTGGTCAAGGTCATATTCGGTTATCCAGTTGTCCATATAGGTGTTCATAAGCTCATAGGCCTTTTCCTCGCCGAAGCGCTCGGTGAGCTTATCGACAACCTGCATATGGTCTGTAACGCCGTCTTTGTTGGGTTCAACGCCGTCATACGGAGTGAGCCAGTCCTCCCAAATAAGCCAGGAGCCGAGATTCACGCCCTTGAGCTGAACTTCTTCGCCCCTTTGGTTATAAACCTTCATGCCCTTTGTGGTGAGAAAATCCTCGTCGGTAAAGGCGGCGGTTTCCTTGCCCTGCGCCGGTGCTTTTTCCTCTGCAAGGGCAAAGGAGCCGACGGAAAAAATCATCAGAACGGCAAGGAAGAGCGAAAGTGACTTTTTAATAATCGGTTTCATTTTTTTGTCTCCTTTTTGGTATCAGGCAAAAGCTTCCTGTTTATAAGCATATTATACCAAAAGAAAGACGGATGTCAACATCATTTTGAAAAGGTAAATCCGGTTAAATTTTGAAAAGGTAAATCCGGCTAAAGCTACGGACAGCCGCAGGCTCAGTTCTTCATTTTCCTTTTGAAAAGTATTCCGGCAATGATGAAAATTGCGGTGCTGTAGGCAAGGACAACGTCAAGGTTAATAAGAACCGCTTTTAAATCGCCGCCGAGCGTATTTTTGACCGCCTCAACCGCATGGTAAAACGGCAGAACCTCGCATACAGTTTTAAAGCCGCCTTTAATCATGCCAAGGTCAAACCATGTTCCGGACATCCACGCCGAAAGGTTGACGATAATCGTGTTGAATGCGCTCATTGCTTTCTGGCTGAAAAGCGTGCCGCTCAGTACTCCGAGGCTTATGTATAAAAGCGAATCCGCCGCGAGGACGAGCATGCACAAAAGCAGCTTCCATGTCGGCTTGAAGCCGAGCAGACACGCAAAGCAAAAGCTTGCCGCGCTCTGGATAACGCCCACTCCGACGCACGGGAGACTGTAGCCGAAAAGGAAATCGGACGCGGTCAGCGGAGAGGCAAAAAGCCGCGCCAAAAACGCCGTTTCCCTGTCGCCTGATATGAGTATGCCAAGGAAGATGGACAAAAACGAAAGCCCAAAGACCACCATTTCCGGAGCGAGAGAGGAAATTGAAAAAAAGTCCGGCATTCCCTCAATGCTTTTTGAAAGTAAGTGCATTGCCGTCATCAGAACCACGGGAAAGCCGACGCCGAAGATGACTGAAAGCGGATCGCGCAGAATTTCCTTTAAGTTCCGCCTTGAAAAGGTTAAAGCTCTCATTTTTCCTCCTCCTTTTCGGTGAAGAACAAAAACGCGTCTTCAAAATTATCGGTATTGCTCAGCTTCATGATTTCCTGTGCCGTGCCGAGCGCACGAAGAGAACCGCAGCTCATGATGGCAATCTTACTGCACAGTGCCTGAGCTTCTTCAAGGTAATGAGTTGTGAGGACAACGGTCATTTTTCCGTTCAGCTCCTCAATAACACGCCACAGCTCGCGGCGCGCGCGTACATCAAGACCGAGGGTAGGCTCGTCAAGGAAAAGCACTTTCGGCTTTGAGATGAGCGCCATTGCGATTGACAGCTTGCGCGCCATTCCGCCGGAGAGCGACTTCGCCGTGTCCTTTGCGCGGTCGGCAAGACCGAAGCGAAGGAGCATTTCTTGCCCTTCTCCTTTGCTGTGCTCTTGTTTGCGCCGTAAATTTCCGCAACAAATTCAAGGTTTTCAAAAACAGTCAGATTTTTTGCAACTGCGGTCTCCTGCGGCGAGACGGCAACAAGCTTTTTTACCTCCTGCGGCTTGTCGGCAACGCTTATTCCCTCAATCAGAGCGTCGCCGGAGGAGGGGGAGAGCAGACCGCAGAGCATTTTTATTGTTGTTGTTTTTCCGGCACCGTTCTGACCGAGCAGACCGAAAACCGTTCCCTGTTCAACGGAAAGCGAGAGCTTGTCGACCGCCGTGCGGCTGCCGAATTGCTTTGAAAGCTCTTTCAGCTCAATCGAGTTCAATTTTCGTCATCCTTTCTGTCCTGCGCGGCGAAGATCGCCTCGGCAAAATCCATGTATACATCGTTTGAAACAATGGCAATTCCCCGGTCCTCATCGGCAAGGAGCAAAACAGTGTCGCCCGGCTTTATCGAAAACATATCGCGCGCAGGCTTCGGAATAACAATCTGCCCCTTTTCTCCAACCTTTACGGTGCTGATGAATTTTCCTTTCGGCATCTTGTCTGACATGTGATATTCCTCCCAAAAGTATAACTTGTATAACTTATTATACATTTCTCCATTCGGTTTGTCAAGAAAAATTCCGCCTTTTTCGTGTCAAAAGCTTTGTATATATTGACTTGAAGTCGAATTTTGTATACAATATTAATAGTGTAAACCACATCAGAAAACAGAGGAGAAATACTTATGAAAAAAGCAGTTTCACTTTTTGCGGCGCTTCTCATGCTCCTGGGCGTTTTTCAACTCGGCACCGCCGCAGCAAACCGTCCCGCCCTCAGGGCGGAAAATGTGACTTCTGAAGCCTTTACCCTCAAGTGGGACAAGGTCAAGAAAGCAGCGGCATACAACATTTACGAATATGTTTTCGGAAATTTTGAGTTCATGGAACAGACAAAGGAAACCTCCTTCACCTCTAAGGGAAGAACGCCCGGAAGCGCACACTATTTTTATGTTGAGGCTGTTGACAAAAACTCAAAGTATATCAAAAACAGCACAACCAATATGCTCACGGTAGTCACGCTGCCGAAGGACCCGAAGCTTAAAAAGGTCAGCTTCAAAGGAAACAACGTTACCGTAAGCTGGAGCAAGGCCGCAGGCGCAAAGGACTATGCCGTAAGCCTTTACAACGAAAAAACCAAGGGCTGGGAGCCTTTTACCGCCGTCAGGGGTACGTCCCTCACATTCAAATACACGGCAGGGAAAAAGCACACCCTGCTTATCCGCGCGTTCTGCGTTGTTGACGGCATTACCGTGTTCGGCAAAACGGGACTGCGTGTTAAATTCACCGCGCCGAAAAAGCTCCCCTCCACCAAAAAACAGGCTGCCGCTATGTATAACAGCGCTGTGAATAACCTCAAAAGCAGCAAAGCAAACTTCACCCTGACGGAAACCTGGCAGACCACTCACACCCTCAAAAGCTTCAGCGGAACCAAAAATGCAAAGGACGTTTTCCTGATATATAACAAAGGGTTCAACGCACTCGCCAAGAAGACCACCTATAAAAAGACTGCGAAAAACGGAAAGCTCTATTATAAGGGCAATGAATGCGGAAAAATTACAGAGCACGTTGTGCCGCTCAGCAAAAAGGCAGCTCTTTCGTCGGATAGCATTGAACAATACAAAGCTTCTGTCCTTTCAAACGGAAATATCAAGCTGAGTCTTACACTCAGAGGCGAAAACTCAACCTTTACCTCAAAAAAAGCAAATTATGCATGGGGACTTTCACAGATATATGAGCCCTTTGACGTGCGTGCGCTTCAGGCGGACGGAATTACGGTGCTGAACAGTGCCACCCTTTCCTACAACCGACCCACGGTTCAGGCTGTGATAAGACCGGACGGAAAGCTTGTTTCGGCGTACTTTAACATTCCGTATACGCTCACAATGAAATACACTACTACCGGCGAGGGTATCAAGACTCTCCTCGGCAAAAAGTCGAATGACGTTAAATCCTCTGCCGTTGTTTCCGGCAAAACATTGCTGAACTATAAGGTCGCCTGGTAAGCGGCAGCAATAAATTTTTAAAAACAAATTCCGGGGCTGTTCTGTGTTTTCAGAGCAGCTCCCTTTTTTAGCGCGTATATCTTTACCTGACAGGGTATAATTCAGAACCGGACTTTTGCTTTGTGCCTTTCCGGGTGCAAATTTTTGTGCTGTAGGTATCCGAAAAAAATTAAGGAACCTCTGAATAAATCACAGCATACGCTTTGATGCACATCTTACTTGCA
>JAEDIH010000078.1 GCA_016292575.1 Clostridiaceae bacterium
GGCTTTTCCCCCGCAAAGCCGTCATTTTGATTCCCTCTTGCGCCGTACCGAAAAGCGTGTTTTTGGTTACTTTTGTCACAACCGACAAAAGTAACCCCCAGCGGAGCGGACGGATGTAAATTAATACTACCTTTTACCCACAAACGAACAATGTAAAAGCAAAAAATCAAGCCGCCGCATTTCTGCGGCAGCCGTCATATGTTGTTTTTTAATAAACGCTGAAAGGATAAACCCGGAAAAGAATTTGTTAAGCGGGAGCCTTGTCGCAAAGCTTGAGGAAGTCAATCTTTTCCATCTTGGTTCTCGGAAGCAGGTCAAGAACGACAAACTTCCTCGGGCAGGCATAGCCCTCAATATTGTCATGACAGAACTTTTTGAGCTTCTCAATAACCTCGTCCTTATCCGCTTCGGGGTCAGCGAGGGAAACACAAAGCTTAACAAGCGGCTTGCCGGTTTCGTCGTCATAGCCCTGAACGGCGCAGACTTCCTTAATGTACTCAAGGCGAGAGATCTTTTCTTCAATAGTTGCCGGATAGATGTTGTAGCCGGCAATGATGATAATTCTCTTTTTGCGTCCGGAGAATACCAGGTGACCGTCCTCGTCGAGGTAGCCCATGTCGCCGGTGAGAATCCAGTTCTTTCCGTTTGCATCGGTATAAATTCCCGTTTCAGTAATATCCTCGTCGGGAAGATAGCGGTTCATCATGTTGATGCCGGAAACAACAATTTCGCCGACAGAGCCCTGAGGAAGCTTGTTGCGGTTGTCGTCCCAGATTTCAACATCAACTCCGGCAAGGGGATAGCCGCAGGTATTTTCCTTGTATAAGCCGGGAGAGTTTGAGGAGACGGCGGCGCACATTTCAGTAAGACCGTAGCCCCTGCCCAACCGGGCAGCCGCGCCGTGCTTTGCAAGGGTTGAATTGAATTTTTCAACAAATTCAAGGCTGACAAGATCGCCGCCGGCAAAGGTGAAAACAAGATTTTTAAGACCCTCGTTTTCAAAATTCGGCTGACTTGCAAGGCTTTGGTACATCTTGGGAACGCCGAGAATCTCCGTAATCTTAATTTTCCGGATAATCTCGTTGGCCTGAAGGGGATCGAACTTTGTGATTAAAACGGGCTGATATGCGTTGCAGACTGTGTATATCATTGCTCCGCCGAGTCCGTAGGCATGGAAGCAGGGCAGGGTGCAAAGCGCATAGTCCTCCTTATAAGTGTGAGTCTGGTCAATGAGATAATATTTATATGTAACATTGTTAAACGCCTGAGAGGAAAGAATGATTGTTTTGCTCTTTCCCGTTGTTCCGCCGCCGTGCATATAAACGGCGTCATCTTTTCCGGGGTTCTTGTCAACGTCCGGATTCGGATAATCGTTGTTGAGCGCGTCCTTGAAGCGAACTACCGTGTCAAGCTCAGGAACGTGAGCGTTCTGCTTTTCGTTGTAAAGCGCATATTGGAGAGCAACTCCGTCGCAGTAATCGGAGAGCGAGCAGACAATGGTGGGAAGAGTTGCCATTACGCCGGCAAACGGAGCGCACATTACATCAAGAACAACAAGCATCTTTGACTTCGTGTGCTTAAGAATAGCCGAAAGAGCGTCGGGAGGAAGCAGAGGGTGAATGAAGTTTGCAATAATGCCGAGCTTGTTAAGCGCAAAGAAAACCGTCAGCGCATGACCGCAGGTAGGAAGAAAAATTGCAACAACATCGCCCTTTTTAAGACCCTTGTGCGCAAAGAAAGCGGAAAGCTTTTCTATGTCCGAAAGGAATTTGGACATTGAGGTGAAAGCAAGCTGATCCGCTATCGGAGTGACAAAAGCGTTATACTCGCCGATGTCCTTTGAAATTGTGTCATAGCACATATGCATGTACTCATAGCAGGACTCGTCCTTCGGCATTTGCAGATAATGATTTGCAGGTACGGGATACTCACTGTAAGACGCCATAATACTTCTCCTTAAATTAAAATAAAATTTGACAATTTGTAACAAATGTGATATAGTGTACATATAAAAGCAAGCTAATTATAATTAGAAGCATTATATTAGTCAATTTACAATTTAAAAGACGTTGGAACAATTAATACATAAACGGTTCGGTTTGTAATTTTTTTCGGTGTTTTTTATAATTTTTAATGAGGTGACGGATATGTCTGAACAAAAAAGATACAGCTGCGTTAAAAAAACAAAAAAGACCTTTGAGGAAAGCCTTGCTTCTCTTGCGCGCGAATATCCGCTCAACAAGATAACAGTCAAGTCCCTTTGCGAAAAGGCGCAGCTTTCCCGCAATGCGTTTTACTTCCATTATAAGGATATATATGACCTTGTTGAGGAGATTGAAAATGACTTTGTTGACGAGGTTTGCGGCTATCTTGACGATTTCCGCGAGATGGGCTTCCCAAAAAATGTTCTTGCAACGATCAAAAGCATAGTGGTTTTGTTCGGCGAGCGCAAGAATACGGCTCTCATGCTGCTGGACGCCTCGTTTCCCTCAACCCTTGTTCCGCGCCTGAGTAAAATTTTCAGCGACTTCAATTTTGAGTATTACAAAGCGTTTCATCATACCGAGAACCGTTCAACCTACGACCTTTTCTATATGTTCGTTTCAACCGGCTTTTACGGAATGATGCGCGAATGGCTGCTTTCCGAAGACCCGATACCGGTTGAACGCTTTGTTTCTCTCAACTATATATTAATTAAGCGTCTGCTTGTTCTCGGCGAGCCTGAAATTGAGTATGGCGATACAAGCAACAGCTCCAAATGAAAAAACCGCCTGTCTGAACGGGCGGTTTTTATGATTGCGTTTTTGATTTTTACAGCATTGCAAGCTTCTGCTCAATAATCTCTTTCCACTCGGAGGCGGTGTTTGAGCCGACAACAGGATCGCCGACGATTTTGCCGTTACTGTCAACAAAGTATGTTGTCGGAACGCTGTAGATGCTGCGGCAGAACTCTACGAGCGACTCATCCGGAATAAGATACGGATATTCCGCGCCGGAATCGTTGCAAAGATCCTTGGCGGTTCTAAGGGCGGATTCAACGATTCCGTCGCCCTCGTTGATGTCGAGCACAATTCCGATAAAGCCGATGTCCTCAAGCTCTTTATCGAGCTTTGCAAGCTCCGGAAGCTCACTTATGCAGGGAGCACACCAAGTTGTGAAAAGATTGACCACGGTTAGCTTGTTTTCCTCAAAGACCTTGCTTGAAACCTTTGCGCCGAAGATATCCTCGGCGTCAAAGGACTGAAAAGCGGCTCTTTCTTCTTTTGAGGTTGTGCTTTGGGTTGTGCTGTCGTTTTTGCTTTCGTCCTTTTCCGAGGCTGACGAGGCTTCGTTTTTGTCCGTATCCGTGCTCTCTTCCGGAGATGTGCTTTGCTGAGATGTGCTGCCTTGAACCGTTTCGTCCGGGTCTGTTTTTGCGCAGGCGCAGAAAACGGAAAGAATGAGGGTAAGTGCGCAAATGATTGCAAGAATTTTTTTCATGTGTATTTCCTCCTTATAATTTATTCGGCGGCGCAGTGTTACGCCCAAAGCTCCTGTGCAAGCTTTTCAAGCGCGGCAACGGTTTCCTCCTTGACTGCGGAGCGAACCGTTACCGTATTTTCGCAGAAAGTGAGGTTCTTGCATTTTTCAAGGTCGGCTTTCATAAGCTTTGCCGCAGTGGGCGCCCATGAGCCGTTTTCAATGAAAGCCACGGTGCGCTTTTGGAAGTTGTGCTCGGTCAGGTGATCAATAAAGTGCTTCATGAACGGAAAATACTGACCGTTGTAGGTTGTTGTTGCAAGAACAAGCTTTTCGTGCCGGAAGGCGTCCTCAACGGCCTCCGCCATGTCCTCCCTTGCAAGGTCAACGGTGAACGCCTTGGGGCAGCCGCGCTTTTTAAGCATTTCGCAAAGCAGACCGGCAGCCTTTTTTGTGTTGCCGTAAACCGAGGTGTAGGCTATCATAACGCCCTTTGTTTCAACCTCGTATGACGACCAGATATTGTATTTTTCAATATAATGCGCAAGGTTTTCCTTGAGAACGGGACCGTGGAGCGGACAGATGATTTCAATGTCAAGCTCCGCCGCTTTTTTGAGCAGTGCCTGAGCCTGCGCACCGAATTTGCCGACTATGCCGATGTAGTATCTCCTTGCCTCGCAGTCCCAGTCCTCCTCGGCGTCAAGCGCGCCGAATTTGCCGAAAGCGTCTGCGGAAAAAAGCACCTTGTCCTTGCTGTCATAGCTTGTCATAACCTCCGGCCAATGAACCATCGGAGCAAAGATAAAGGTCAGCGAATGGGTGCCGAGGGAGAGCGTTTCGCCGTTTTGAACGGTGATCTTTTTTTGCTCGAGAGGGAACGAAAAATAATTTTCCATCATTGCAAAGGACTTTGCGTTGGAAACGATTTTTGCGTTCGGAAAAGCTTCAACAAATTTTTCAATGCTTGCCGAATGATCCGGCTCCATATGGTGAACGATAAGATAGTCGGGAGCTTTTCCTCCCGTTGCGGTCTTGATGTTTTCTATCCATTCATCGCCGAAAGCACCGTCAACGCCGTCTGCAACGGCAATTTTTTCGTCAAGGATCACATAGGAATTATATGCCATTCCGTTCGGCACGATGTACTGACCTTCAAAAAGATCAATTTTATGATCGTTCACGCCGACATATCTTATATCATTTGTAACAGCGGTCATTTAAAAATCCTCCTGCTTTTGTACTGTAAAACTGATTATACTTTATTGCAACGGCAATCGTCAATAGTTTACAGGAGATTTTTAAGTGCAGGACGGCATATCTGCATTTTAAATAAAAATTTCACTTGATTATATATGAGTTTTGTTGTATAATAAAGCAGAATAGACAGCGGCTTGCGCAATACTGTACGCAGGCTTTCAAGCGGCGGACAAAAGTCCGTTTCTGCGGCGCGGCTTTATAAAGGGGGAAAGGCCGTTTCCGCTTTCGTCAGAAAGGAATGATGTCACAATGGTAAGGAATAAAGTTAAGCTCATGATAGCCGGCGCGGAATATGCAATCCTCACCGAAGAGGACGTGAAGTACGTCTCCGATCTCGGAAAAGAGGTCGATCTTGAGATAAATAAGACTATGAAGGAAAATCCTAGAATTTCAACAACTCAGGCGGCTATTCTTACAACGCTTCAGTATGCCGACAACTGCAAAAAGGCCACCACCTCCGCAGACAGACTGCGCGAGCAGATCAAGGACTACCTTGACGACGCCTCAAGCGCAAAGACCAAGGCTGACCTTGCAAAGCACGAGGCCGAAAAAGCAAAGCGCGAGCTTGAAAACGCCAACCTTGAAATTGAGCGGCTCAAAGCACAGCTTTCGACGGTTCTTGACCAGATCAGTCCCAAAAAGCGCAATGAACAGAAAAACTGAAATCCTTGCTCCGGCAGGTTCGTTTGAGTGCGTGCTGGGCGCGGTGCGCTGCGGCGCCGATGCGGTCTACCTTGGAACGAGGGATTTTAACGCGCGCCGAAACGCGGAAAACTTCAGCCCTGAGGAGCTTAAAAAAACTATAGAATACTGCCGCGCAAGGGGCGTTAAGGTTCATATCACCCTTAACACCCTCATTTCCGATGAGGAATTTGACGCGGTCTTGCTGACTATTAAGCACGTTTGCGCCCTCGGCGCCGACGTGCTCATTTTGCAGGATCTCGGTCTTGCGCATTTTGCAAGGGAGTGTGCGCCGTCTCTTTTGCGCCACGCCTCAACACAGATGTCCGTGCAGACCGGTGCCGGGCTTGCACTGCTGAAAAAGCTCGGCTTTTCCCGCGCCGTGCTGCCGCGTGAGCTTTCCAAGGGGGAAATTGCTTCTCTGCGGAAGTCTACCGATATGGAGCTTGAAATGTTCGTTCACGGTGCGCTGTGTATGTGCGTTTCGGGTCAGTGCTATATGAGCGCAATGCTCGGCTCGCGCAGCGGAAACCGCGGTCTTTGCGCCCAGCCGTGCCGCCTGCCTTTTTCAGCAGGTGAGCCGGGCAGGCACGATCTGAGCCTTAAAGATCTTTCGCTCATTGAGGAGCTTCCGGCTCTTTCCGCTCTCGGCATTGACTCGTTCAAGATTGAGGGAAGAATGAAAAGACCGGAATATGTTGCCGCTGCGGTGACGAGCGCAAGGCAGGCTCTTGCAGGCTCCCTGCACAGCGAGACTGCGGAAAAGCTCAAAGCGGTTTTTTCGCGCTCCGGCTTTACCAAGGGCTATTTTGAAAACAGCCGCGGACCGCAGATGTTCGGAACACGGCGACGCGAGGACGTTACGGCCGCTTCCGCAAAGGTGCTGTCCTCGCTCAAAAATCTTTATTCAAAGGAGACGCCTCGCGTTGGAGTCAGCTTCCTTTTGAGCGTGCTTGAGGGGGAAGTGCTTTCGCTTTCAGCAAGGGCAGGAGACAAAACCGTTTTTGTCTCAAGCGAAACAGTACCCGAAAAAGCACAGAGCAAGCCGCTTTCAAAGGAACTTCTTTCCTCGTGGCTTTCAAAGTGCGGTTCAACGCCGTTTTATCCGCAGGAGATTGAAATTGAGCTTGACGAGGGACTGACTGTTTCCGCCGGGGAGGTCAACAGGCTGCGCAGGGAAGCGCTTGAAAAGCTTGAAGCTGAATTGGGAGCTGTAAAGCCAATAAGCTTTACAGATAAAAATACAGCCGTTCCTCCTCACGTTGCGGCAAAGCAAAAAAAATTCCGTATTGTCCTTTCAAACGGGGAGCAGATTCCGGAGGATCTGAGTAATGTTGAAAACTTGTTTTTTCCGTTGAATATTGAGGAAAAGTATGTTGAAAGCGTGAAAAATAAAGGCGTTTCGATTGGAATCGACATTCCTCGCGCGCTGTTCGGTGTTGAAAACAAGGTCAGAAGTCAGCTTGAGCGTGTTAAAAAGCTCGGAATTTCTGACGCGCTTTGCTCAACGCTGGACGCGGTCGCGCTGGCAAAGGACTGCGGCTTTACCGTTCACGGCGGCTTTTCGCTGAATGTTTTCAACAGCAGGAGCGTTGCCGTTCTGGAGGGACTTGGTGTAAAGTCAGTCACCTTGTCACCCGAACTTACGCTTTCGCAGTGCGAAAAAATGGGCGGTTCGGCGGAGCGCGGAATCATTGCTTACGGCAGACTGCCGCTGATGCTTGTGCGCAACTGCCCGGTGAAGAATGTCAAGACCTGCGCCGAGTGCAAAGGAAAAAGCTTTCTGACCGACAGAATGGGCTTCAGGTTCCCCGTGCTGTGCAGGGGCTATTATCAGGAGATACTCAACTCAAAGGTAATATACCTCGGAGACAGGCAGGACGAAATTAAAAACCTTGATTTTCTGACAATGCTTTTCACCTTTGAAAAGCGTGAAAGCGTTGACGCGGTTTTGAACGCATACAGAAAAGGAAAAGGCGCAAAGGGAGATTTTACGCGCGGACTTTATTACCGCGGCGTTGAATAAAAAAGCAGAGAGAAGTGAAAAATATGCCGAAAAGAAAAGACTATCTTTCATGGGACGAATACTTTATGGGAATTGCAATCCTTTCGTCCTATCGCAGCAAGGATCCGAACACGCAGGTCGGAGCCTGCATTGTCAACGATAAAAACAAGATTATGTCCGTGGGCTATAACGGACTGCCCGTAGGCTGCAGCGACGATGAGTTCCCGTGGGAGCGCGACGGCGATGCTTATGACACAAAGTACCCTTATGTCTGTCATGCGGAGCTGAACGCAATTTTGAACAACGCCGGCGCTCCGCTTGAGGGCTGCCGCGTTTATGTTGCGCTTTTCCCGTGCAACGAATGTGCAAAGGCCATTATTCAAAGCGGCATCAAGGAGGTTGTGTATCTTTCCGACAAGTATGACAAAACACCGATGAACCTTGCCTCAAAGAGAATGTTCAAGGCTGCCGGGGTAAGGCTTACCAAGCTCACACCGGACAGAGAAAGCCTCTTGATCGACTTCAATGAAGAAAACATCTGAACGAAAAAAAGGAGTAAATATTAAATGAAGAAAACCAAAAAGGCATTATCGGTTTTTCTTGTGCTTGCGCTGTGCTTTGCTTTCTGCGTGCCTGCGTTTGCAACAACAACCGTTACAATTTCAAACCCTTATGAGAATATTGATTGGAGTACGGTTAATACATACAAGGCTGCGCTCCATTCCCACACCAACGCCTCCGACGGCGACATTACGCTTGTGCAGTCGCTTGAGCGCCACGCCGAAGCCGGCTTTGACATCGTCTCGATAACCGACCACGGCACCGTTGACCGCAGCTTTACTAAGGACAGCTCAACTTTTATCCGCACCCTGCTCAAAATTGCAAAAAGGAGCGAGGGCGATATTGCTTTTCTCAGTGAAAGCGGAACGTTCCCGAACGGGAAGAGCTATTCCTGCTATACGGCGCAAAGCGGCGATGAATACCTCAGAGTGGACGGAGAAAAGGAAATTCTGCACATACCTTTCGGCATCGAAAACAACGCCGTTTCGGTCAACGCACACGTCAACAGTTGGTTTGTTGACCACTGCAACAACTGCGTCACAACCTATGAGGACGCGGTCAGGGGCGTTGAAAAACTCGGCGGAGTTTCGGTCATCAATCACCCCGGCGAATACACAAAGGCGCGGTATGAAATACGCT
>JAEDIH010000004.1 GCA_016292575.1 Clostridiaceae bacterium
GGTCACCAGTTCAAATCTGGTTAGCAGCTCCAAAAATCCCGTTCGCAAAATTGCGAACGGGATTTTTTTGTCTTTAACTTCTATTTACTGCTTATTGAGAAGTGCAACATTGAATTTTTCCTCTGGGTGTATCATCTGCTAAATACATTCAGAATCACCTATACTTTCCACAATTCTTCAATACGCTTTTAATTGTTTTTTTAATGTTTCCCGACCTATGCAAGGCTTATGCTTCACTTTCCTGCGCGTTCTGCGCCTGCGTAATGCGCTTGTACATATCCTGCATCTGTCTGTCGATATCGGCAATCTTGTCCGCGCACTCGTACATTTCCTCGTTTATGCCCTCCGGCAGCTTTGATTTGTCCGCCTTATAGCGGATGTCATGCTCAAGACTTGCCCAGAAATCCATTGCAATCGTGCGCAGCTGAATCTCCGCCATGACGTACTCCGTCCTGTCCGAAAGATAGACCGGCACGCGGATGTCAAGGTGCAGCGAACGGTAGCCGTTGTAGTTCGGATGCTTTATATAGTCCTGCCGCTTGATTATTTCAATATCCTTCTGCCGCTCAAGCATCTGGGCAACGCTGTAAACATCGTCGATATAATGGCACACAACGCGCACTCCGGCAATGTCGTTGACCTTGCTTTTCGCCTCCTTCAGCGTTACGGGCAAGCCCTTTTTCAAAAGCTTCGCCGCAATGCTGCCGAATGACTTGACCCGCTTTTCAATGTGGTGAATCGGATTGCGCGCATACAGAACCTTGAACTCGTTGTTAAGCACCTCAAACTTCAGCGCAAGCTGCTTCACCGCCGAATCGTAAAGATTCATCATCACAAGCGCTTCGTGCGCGTCCTCAAAAATTTCCTCGCTGCTTTTGCTTTCATTCATATCCGAATCCACCGCTTTCTTTTTTATCTTATAAATGATACTATTTATGCCGCCGTCTGTCAACATTCAAACCATGCGGACGACAGTTTTTGCTTAATCACCGATAATATTTTGCTTTTGAGAAATATAGTCGTTCCTTTTCAATAATTGACAAAGCATTTTTGCAATGTTATAATGACTTTGCAGTGGGCGGTTCTTCCGCCCGGAGCCGAAACGCAAAAGTGTGCGGAAGTTTTCCGCAGCGCATAGTTAAGCTTTTGCGTTTTTTCAACCGATCCGCCGAACAATTCCTTAAAGAATCGCTCAGCGCGCAAAAATCTATATAGCTTTTCGGAACTGACGGATTGAGTGGAGCACCACATGGATCGAAAAGCCGAATCAGTCGACCGTCTGGGCATACTTATTCTTTAAAAGGATAGGTGTGTCCTTTTTGATTATTTGAACGAAGGGAGACTACTACCAAATGAAAAAGATTGCAATCATCATGGGCAGCGACAGCGACCTTCCGGTTGTTTCAAAAGCTGCGGACACCCTGAAAAGCTTCGGCGTGCCGTTTGAGGTTCACGTCTTTTCGGCGCACCGCACTCCGGACGAGGTCAGGCTCTTCGCCGAAAAAGCGCGCGCAAACGGGTTCGGCGCCGTCATTGCGGCAGCCGGAATGGCCGCGCACCTTGCGGGGGCAATAGCTGCAAGCACCACGCTCCCCGTTATCGGAATTCCCATAAAATCAGGCAACTTGGGCGGTATTGACGCACTGCTTTCAACTGTACAGATGCCGGGAGGTATTCCCGTTGCAACCGTTGCTGTTGACGGCGCAGTCAATGCCGCTTTGCTTTGCATTGAAATTCTTGCAGTGACGGACGAAGCGCTTGAAAAAAAGCTTCTTCAAAAGCGCAGGGAGGACGCCGAAAGGGTTCTTTTGAAAAACGCAGAAATTGAAAAACAGTTCAACAACTGAATTAACGGAGGTAAAAGGTCATGGAAAAGAAGGCACAGCTTTATGAGGGAAAGGCAAAAAAGGTTTTTGCCACCGAGGATCCCTCGCTTGTCATTGTTTCATATAAGGACGACGCAACCGCCCTTGACGGACTCAAAAAGGGTACGATAGCAGGCAAGGGCGTTATCAACAACAAAATGTCGAATTATCTTTGCCGCCTGCTTGAAAAGCACGGCGTTCCTACTCACTTTGTCAAGGAGCTGAACGACCGCGAAACTCTTGTTAAAAAGGTTTCCATTGTTCCGCTTGAGGTTATCGTCAGAAACATTTCCGCCGGCTCCTTTGCAAAGCGCTACGGCGTTTCGGAGGGTATTGTTTTTGAAGAGCCGACTATTGAATTCTCATATAAAAACGATGAGCTGCACGATCCGCTTATCAATTCCAGCCATGCGCTCGCCCTCTCGCTTGCAACAAAGGCTGAGATTGAAAAAATCAAGGAATACGCTTTCAGGGTAAATGACGTTCTTAAGGAATACTTCCTTTCAATAGGCGTAAAGCTTGTTGACTTCAAGCTTGAGTTCGGCAGACTTGCGGACGGTACCGTTATCCTTGCAGATGAAATATCGCCCGATACCTGCCGCTTCTGGGACGCGGAAACAAACGAAAAGCTTGATAAGGACCGCTTCCGCCGCGATATGGGCGGCGTTGAGGACGCTTATAACGAAATGATGAAAAGAGTTTTCGGCAACTGATCTTGCGGAGGTTAAATGAGCAATTTAAGAGAAGAATGCGGCGTTTTCGGCGTGTATTCGCCCGAAACGTATGGCATTGCAGACACTGTTTACTACGGACTTTTTGCCCTGCAGCACCGCGGACAGGAGTCCTGCGGAATTGTTGTGAACGACGACGGCGTTTTTTCGCCTTATAAGGACACAGGTCTTGTTAACGACGTTTTTACACCGGAAATTATTGAACGGCTCGGTGAGGGCAGCATTGCGGTCGGTCATGTCCGCTACGGCACAACCGGCTCCAACGACCGCAGCAACGCCCAGCCCATTGTTGTTAACCACGTCAAGGGTAAAATGGCGCTTGCCCACAACGGAAACCTTGTCAATTCCGGAGAGCTGCGCCGGGAGCTTGAGCTTCAAGGCTCAATCTTCCACACAACGAGCGACACCGAGGTAATTTCATATATCATTACAAAAGAGCGCCTTACCGCTCCGTCAATAGAGCAGGCAATCAACCGCGCAATGGACAAGCTCAAGGGAGCCTACTCGCTTGTTGTAATGTCTCCCTCAAAGCTTATTGCCGTGCGCGACGAGCACGGCTTCCGTCCGCTTTGCTACGGCAAAACAACCGACGGGCGTTACATCGTTGCCTCGGAAAGCTGCGCGCTTGACGCAGTGGGGGCGCAGTTTATCCGCGACATCAAGCCCGGAGAGATTGTTGTTTTTGATAAAAACGGCGTGCGCACCATTGAAGACCACTGCAACAAAAAGCCCTGCACGCTCTGCGTTTTTGAATACATCTACTTTGCCCGCCCCGATTCGATAATCGACGGCTGCTGCGTTCATTCGGCAAGGGTCAGAGCAGGCGCCTTCCTTGCCTTGCAGCATCCCGTTCAGGCGGACGTTGTTATCGGCGTTCCGGACTCCGGTCTTGACGCCGCCATCGGCTATTCCAAGCAGTCCGGAATCCCCTACGGCATCGGCTTCATCAAAAACAAATATATCGGACGGACTTTCATCGCTCCCGGTCAGAAGAACCGCGAGGACAAGGTCAGAATCAAACTTAATCCCATTCCGGACACGGTCAGAGGCAAGCGCATTGTAATAATTGACGATTCGATAGTCCGCGGAACAACCAGCGCAAGGATAGTTAAGCTTCTGCGCGAGGCAGGAGCCTCTGAAATCCATATGCGCGTTTCCGCTCCGCCGTTTCTCAATCCGTGCTACTACGGAACCGACATCGACTCAAGAGACAACCTCATTGCCTGCAAACATTCGACCGAGGAGATTGCAGAAATAATCGGCGTTGACTCGCTGGGCTATCTCAGCATTGAAAACGTTAAACAAATTGCAAAGGGCATGAACGGCTGCGGCTACTGCACCGCCTGCTTTGACGGCGTTTATCCCACAAAGATTCCGCAGACGCCGATGAAAAACCGCTTTGAAACCAAAATATCCGAAAACAAGGAGTAAGAAAATGGAAAACTCACAATCAAAGTCTTATGCCGCCGCCGGTGTGGACATAACCGCCGGCTACAAAGCGGTCGAACTTATGAAAAGCCATATTGCAAGAACCGCCACCCGGGGAGTCTGCTCCGACGTGGGCGGCTTCGGCGGTCTTTTTGAGCTTGACACAAAGGGAATGGAGAACCCCGTCCTCGTTTCCGGAACGGACGGAGTAGGAACAAAGCTCAAGCTCGCTTTTCTCACGGACAGGCACGGCACCGTCGGAATCGACTGCGTTGCAATGTGCGTCAACGACATCATCTGCTGCGGAGCAAGACCGCTGTTTTTCCTTGATTACATCGCCTGCGGAAAGAACAAGCCGGAAAAAATTGCCCAAATCGTCTCCGGCGTTGCCGAGGGCTGCGTTCAAAGCGGCGCCGCGCTGATAGGCGGCGAAACGGCGGAAATGCCCGGCTTCTATCCCGAGGACGAATACGACCTTGCAGGCTTCTGCGTTGGCATTGTCGATAAGAAAAAAATTCCGGACAGCAAAACAATTACCGAGGACGATGTTGTTATTGCCCTGCCCTCAAGCGGAGTTCATTCAAACGGCTTTTCGCTTGTCAGAAAGGTTTTTGATGTTGAAAACTGCGACCTTTGCGCACCGAGAGCAGAGCTTTGCAACGTTTCGCTTGCAGACGCGCTCCTCGCTCCGACAAAAATCTATGTAAAGCCTCTGCTTGCCCTTTTTGAAAAAGTGAGGGTAAAAGGCGTTTCGCACATCACGGGCGGCGGCTTTTATGAGAATATTCCGAGAAGTATTCCCGACGGATTCGGCGCAGAGATAAAAAAGGAAAGCCTGCGTCCCCTGCCCATCTTTGACCTGATTGCAAAAGCGGGCTCAATTCCGGAACGCGATATGTTCAACACGTTCAACATGGGCGTAGGCATGAGCATTGTTGTTGCAAAGGAGGACGCCGAAGCCGCCCTTTCCGTCCTCAGGGAAAACAACGAGGACGCATATATAATGGGAAGAATTATAAAATCCGAAGAAAAGGTGACTTTCATATGAACAAAGCGGCCATTGCCGTCCTGGTTTCCGGCGGCGGAACAAATCTTCAATCTCTCATTGACGCACAGAACAGCGGCATAATCAAAAGCGGCGAAATTAAGCTTGTTGTTTCAAGCCGCGCGGACGCCTTCGCCCTCAAAAGGGCTGAAAAGGCAGGAATCAAATGCTCTGTCTGCGAGCGAAACAAACTGACAAAAGCCGAATTTGAAAACGCCATACTCAAAAGCCTTTATGAGAATGAAATTGACATTATTGTTCTTGCAGGCTTCATGTGCATACTCAGCGAAGACTTTGTCCGGCGCTTTCCGCAGCGCATCATCAACGTTCATCCGTCGCTCATTCCGTCCTTTTGCGGAAAGGGCTTTTACGGTTTAAAGGTTCATGAGGCCGCCCTTTCCTACGGCGTAAAAGTGACGGGCGCCACGGTTCATTTCGTCAACGAAATTCCGGACGGCGGCAGGATAATAATGCAAAAGGCAGTTGAAATCAACGAAAACGATACACCCGAAACACTCCAGAAAAGAGTGATGGAAAACGCCGAATGGAAAATTCTTCCCCTTTCGGTTGAAAAAGTCTGCAAGGAGATAATAAAATGAATGTTTACAAAACAAATAGCATCGGCGCTCTTTTAAAGCCCAACGACTATGCCGGACGCGGAATCGTCATCGGAACCTCTCCGGACAACAAAAACGCCGTCTGCGCCTATTTCATAATGGGCAGAAGCGCAAACAGCCGCAACCGCGTTTTTGCGCTGGAGAACGGAGTTCTCAGAACCGAGCCGTTCGATTCTTCAAAGGTTCAGGATCCCTCGCTCATTATCTATAACGCCGTCCGCAAAAACAAAAATACGCTTGTTGCAACAAACGGCGACCAGACCGATACCGTAGTTTCCCTCATGAACGAGGGCAAAAGCTTTAAAGAGGCGCTTGAAACCCGAAAGTTTGAGCCGGACGCGCCGAACTTCACTCCGAGAATCAGCGGAATTCTGTACTTTGAAAACGGCTTCAGGTATGAAATGAGCATTCTCAAAAGCATTGACGAAAACGGCTCGGACTGTTGCAGAAACACATTTTCCTATCCGTCAAAGCCCGGTCTCGGTCATTTTATCCACACATACATCGGAAACGGAGAGCCGCTTCCAACCTTTTGCGGCGAACCCGAGCGTATTTATACATCGGACGATATCGACGCATTCACGGCAGAGCTTTGGGAAAACCTCAACGAGGAAAACAAAATCTCGCTTTACGTCAGGTATACCGACATCGAAAGCGGAGAGTACACCGACAGGCTTATCAATAAAAACAACTGAGGGTGAAAAGAATGAAAGAATTTGAACTCAAATACGGCTGCAATCCAAATCAAAAGCCCGCAAAAATTTTCATGGCGGACAACGGAGAGCTTCCGCTCAAAATACTCGGCGGCAGACCCGGCTTCATCAATTTCCTTGACGCACTCAATTCCTGGCAGCTTGTTAAGGAGCTTAAGGAAGCGCTGAAGCTACCTGCCGCAGCGTCGTTCAAGCACGTCAGCCCGACAAGCGCCGCAGTCGGACTTCCGCTGTCAGACAAGCTCAAAAAGGCCTGCTTTGTTGACGATATCGAGCAGCTTGAGCAGTCTCCCCTTGCCTGCGCCTATGCAAGAGCAAGAGGCACCGACAGATTGTGCTCCTTCGGCGACTGGGTCGCGCTCTCCGATGTCTGCGACAAAAAAACCGCCGAGCTTATAAAGCGCGAGGTCTCAGACGGGGTCATTGCTCCCGGCTATACCGACGAGGCGCTTGAAATACTCAAGTTAAAGCGCAAAGGAACCTACAACATTGTTGAAATTGACCCCTCCTATGTTCCCGACCCGATAGAGCACAAGCAGGTTTTCGGAATCACCTTTGAACAGGGACGGAACAATTTTAAAATTGACGAAAAGCTCCTTGAAAACATAGTTACGGAGAATAAGCTGCTCCCCGAGAGCGCAAAGCGCGATCTCATCATCTCGCTCATCACGCTGAAATACACGCAGTCAAATTCGGTCTGCTTCGCCTTTGACGGACAGGCAATCGGAGTCGGCGCAGGTCAGCAGTCAAGAGTTCACTGCACCCGTCTTGCTGGCTCCAAGGCCGACACATGGTTCCTGCGCCAGTATGACAAGGTTCTTGCGCTCCCGTTCAAGGACAGCCTCAAACGCCCCGAGCGCGACAACATTATTGACGGCTATATCAACAGGAACGAGGAGGACGTTTGCGCCGACGGTAACTGGCAGAAGTATTTCACCTCCAGACCCGAACCCCTCACCGATGAGGAAATTAAAGCATATCTTTCCTCAATAAGCGGCGTTTCGCTCGGCTCGGACGCATTCTTCCCCTTTGCCGATAACATTGAGCGCGCAAGGCGCAGCGGCGTTTCATATATTGCAGAACCCGGCGGCTCAATCCGCGACGATGCAGTCATTGACTGCTGCAACAAATACGGCATTGTAATGGCATTTACAAAAATGAGGCTTTTCCATCACTGATAAAAGGAGATGCGATATGAAAGTTATGGTAATCGGCGGCGGCGGACGGGAGCACGCCATTATTAAAAAGCTGAAAGAGAACAAAAGCATAACCGAAATTTTTGCCCTGCCCGGAAACGGCGGAATTGCCGCAGACGCCCTCTGCGTTGATATCGGCGCAAAGGACATTGAAAAGCAGGTTGAGTTTGCCGTAGCAAACAAGATTGACTATGCCGTTGTGGCTCCGGACGATCCGCTTGTTCTCGGCGCGGTCGATGAACTTCAAAAGGTAGGTATTCCTTGCTTCGGTCCGGAAAAAAAGGCGGCTGTTATCGAAGGCAGCAAGGTCTTTTCAAAGCGCCTTATGAAAAAATACTCCATACCCACCGCAGAATACGAGGTTTTTGAAAACACCCGTGACGCTCTTGACTACCTTGACCGCGCCGCAATGCCGACCGTTATAAAGGCGGACGGTCTTGCGCTCGGAAAGGGCGTTATCATTGCACAGACCAAAGAGGAAGCAAAAGCTGCCGTTACTTCAATGATGGAGGACAAAATATTCGGCGAAAGCGGCTCAAGAGTGGTTATTGAAGAATACCTCACCGGTCCGGAGGTCTCCGTGCTCACGTTCACCGACGGAAAAACGATTGTTCCCATGGTGTCCTCAATGGATCACAAGCGCGCCCTTGACGGCGATAAAGGACTCAACACCGGCGGAATGGGTACCGTTGCCCCGAACCCGTATTACACCGAGGAAATTGCAAAGGAATGCATGGAAAAAATCTTCCTGCCGACGGTTCGGGCAATGAACGCGGAGGGACGCACCTTCAAAGGCTGCCTATACTTCGGTCTGATGCTGACAAAGGACGGTCCCAAGGTCATTGAATATAACTGCCGCTTCGGCGACCCGGAAACGCAGGTGGTGCTTCCGTTGCTTGAAAGCGACCTTTTCACCATAATGCAGGCCGTTACGAACCAAACGCTTGACAAAACCGAGGTTAGGTTCAAAAACGGTTGCGCCGCCTGCGTCATCATGGCCTCGAACGGCTATCCGCAAAAATATCAAAGCGGCTTTGAGCTTCATATTGACGAAAGTGTAAAAGACAGCGTTTTCGTTGCCGGCGCAAAAAGGGAGAACGGCGTGCTCAAAACCGCAGGAGGTCGCGTTCTCGGCGTTACCGCAACGGCGGACACACTCAAAGAGGCGCTCAGTAAAGCATATGAAAGGGTTGACCGCGTTCACTTTAAAAACGCCTTCTGGCGGAAAGATATCGGCGCAAAAGCGCTTTGCAAAGCGGAGGAAAACTGAATGGTATACAGAATTTACACCGAAAAAAGGAAAGAGCTTGCCGCCGAGGCAAAGGCTCTGCTTGCGGACATCGGCTCCCTTTTGCAGATAAAAGGCGTTACGGACGTCCGCGTTATTAACCGCTACGACGCGGAAAACATTACAAAAGAGCTTTTTGACTATGCGGTCAGGACTGTTTTTTCCGAGCCGCAGCTCGATATCACCTTTGAAGAGCTTGAAAACGACGGCGCGTCCGTTTTTGCCGTGGAGTATCTTCCCGGTCAGTTTGACCAGCGCGCAGACTCGGCCGCCCAGTGCATTCAGCTCATTTCTCAAAGCGAGCGTCCCCTTATCCGCACCGCAAAGGTGTATTTGCTTTACGGCAACGTTTCAGCAAAGGAGCTTGAGGAAATCAAAAAATACGTCATCAACCCCGTTGAAGCGCGCGAGGCTCAGCTTAAAAAGCCGCAGACCCTCGCATTGAAATATGATATTCCGACCAAGGTTGAAACGCTTTACGGCTTCACACGACTTGACGAAAAGGGACTTTGCAATTTTGTTGAAAAATACTCCCTTGCAATGGATACAGACGACATAAAATTCTGTCAGGAATATTTTAAATACGAGCGGCGCGACCCGACAATGACCGAAATCAGAATGATAGACACCTATTGGTCGGATCACTGCCGCCACACAACTTTTCTCACTCACATTGACGCGGTTAAGTTTGAGGACGTGCTTTTGCAAAACGCCTATGACGACTATATTGCAATAAGAAAAGAGCTCGGCAGAACCGGGCCCGTCTGCCTCATGGATCTTGCAACCGTTGCGGTGAAATATCTCAGCTCAAAGGGCAAGCTTTCAAAGCTTGACGAATCGGAGGAGATCAACGCCTGCACAGTCAAAATCAAGGTTGACGCCGACGGAAAGGACGAGGACTGGCTGCTCCTTTTCAAAAACGAGACTCACAATCACCCGACAGAGATTGAGCCCTTCGGCGGAGCCGCAACCTGCATCGGCGGCGCAATACGCGATCCGCTTTCGGGCAGAGCTTATGTATACGGCGCAATGCGTGTTACCGGCGCGGCAGATCCGCTTAAAAAGGTCAGCGAAACGCTGCCCGGAAAGCTCCCCCAGCGCAAGCTTGTTACCACCGCCGCAGACGGCTATTCGTCCTACGGCAACCAGATCGGTCTTGCAACGGGTATAGTTGACGAAATATATCACGAGGGCTATGCGGCAAAGCGCATGGAAATCGGTGCAGTCATTGCCGCGGCTCCGGCGGAAAACGTCCGCCGCGAAAAGCCCGAAAGCGGCGACATTGTCATTCTCCTCGGCGGAAGCACGGGCAGAGACGGCTGCGGCGGTGCCACCGGTTCTTCAAAATCGCACACGCTCAAATCGCTCGAAACCTGCGGCGCGGAGGTTCAAAAGGGCAACGCACCGGAGGAAAGGAAGCTTCAGCGCCTTTTCAGGAACAGCGAAGCGTGCCGAATGATAAAGCGCTGCAACGACTTCGGTGCAGGCGGCGTTTCGGTTGCCATCGGCGAGCTTGCCGATGGGCTTGAAATTGACCTCAACGCCGTCCCGAAAAAATATGACGGACTTGACGGAACGGAGCTTGCAATAAGCGAATCGCAGGAAAGAATGGCCGTTGTTGTTGAAAAGGAAAACGTTGACCGCTTCCTTGCCCTTGCAAACAGCGAGAATCTTCAGGCTGTTCCCGTTGCGGTTGTGAAAGAGGAGCCGCGCCTTGTAATGAACTGGAACGGCAAAGCCATTGTTGACATCAGCCGCAAATTCCTCAACTCAAACGGTGCCCAAAAGCACGTCACCGCAATTACAGAAAAGCTTCAAAGCTATAAAAAACCGGTAACGGGCGGTTTTTGCGAAAATTATCTTTCCCTTGCCTCTGACCTCAATGTCTGCTCAAAGCGCGGTCTTGCGGAGCAGTTTGACTCCACCATCGGCGCGGGAACGGTGCTTATGCCGTTCGGCGGAAGAAGGCAGCTTACGCCCGTTCAGGCGATGGTTCAAAAGGTCTCCGTAGAAAAGAAGCACACCGACACCTGCTCGCTCATGGCGTGGGGCTTCAACCCGTTCATCACGGAGAAAAGCCCGTACCACGGCGCCTATCTTGCGGTTGTGGAATCGGTTTCAAAGCTCATTGCAACCGGCGCAGAGTTTGAAGACGTGTATCTGACCTTCCAGGAATACTTTGAGCGCCTCGGCAAGGAGCCGAAGCGCTGGGGTAAGCCGCTTGCCGCTCTGCTCGGCGCCCTCAAGGCGCAGACCGAGCTTCAGATTGCCGCAATCGGAGGCAAAGACTCCATGAGCGGCACGTTTGAAAACCTTGACGTTCCTCCAACTCTCGTCTCGTTCGCAGTTACAACCGACAAAACCGAAAACATTGTTTCAAACGAGTTCAAGAAAAGCGGAAACAAGGTTTTCCTAATCTCACCCGAGTATGACGAAAACGAGCTTCCGAAAACCGAATCGCTGCTTGCCGCTTTTGCGCGCGTGACAAAGCTGCTGAGGAGCAAAAAGGCCGTGTCCTGCTATACCCCGACTTACGGCGGCATTGCGGAGGCAGTGATGAAAATGTGCTTCGGAAATTCGCTCGGCTTTGAATATAACGAAAAGCTTTCCACTTCCGATATTTTCGGCTATAACTACGGCAGCTTCCTTGTTGAAACAAAGGAGGACATTGAAAACGCCCTCTTTATCGGCACGGTGACCGACAAAAAGGCTGTTTCCTTTAAAGACGAAAGTCTGAGCCTTGAAAAGCTTCTCGGCGAATATGAAAACAAACTTGAAAAGATTTTCCGCTGCAACATTGAGGCGGACGAAAGCGTTCCGGCAAAAACCTTTTCATATCAGGCGGAAAAGCGCCCGTCTCCGGCAATTAAAATTGCAAAGCCGCGCGTTCTCATTCCGGTCTTTCCCGGAACAAACTGCGAGTATGACAGCGCAAGAGCCATGCGCGACGCAGGAGCCGAGCCGGAAATCTTTGTTATCAACAACCGTTCGGCAAAGGCGGTCGGCGAAAGCGTTGAAGCGTTTGCAAAAAGCCTTGAAAAAGCCCAGATTGTCTTCATTCCCGGCGGATTTTCCGGCGGCGACGAGCCGGACGGCAGCGGAAAATTTATTACCGCGTTCTTCCGCAACGCTGCGGTCAAAGAGCAGGTTTCCGCTTTGCTTGAGCAGCGCGACGGGCTCATGTGCGGAATCTGCAACGGTTTTCAGGCTCTTATAAAGCTCGGTCTTGTTCCCTACGGAAAAATTATTGATACCGATGAAAGCTGTCCCACCCTCACATACAACACCATTGCCCGACACCAGTCAAGGATAGTCCGGACGCGCATTGCGTCGAATAAATCTCCGTGGCTTGCGCAGACTGAGGTCGGAGACATCTATTCGGTTCCGGTTTCGCACGGCGAGGGCAGATTCATTGCAAGCGAGGAGCTTATTGCAAAGCTTGCAGAAAACGGCCAGATTGCAACTCAGTATGTTGACGAAGACGGCAACGCCTCAAACGATATCCGCTTCAATCCCAACGGCTCGTTTTTCGCGGTTGAGGGCATCACCTCTCCCGACGGAAGGGTGTTCGGAAAAATGGGTCACAGCGAACGCTGCGGTGCCGGTCTTTACAAAAATGTTCCGGGAGATTATAATATCAATATGTTCTCCTCGGCAGTTAAATATTTTAAATAAGGGGTGCTGAAAAATGGGATACCTGTCGGACATTGAGATAGCGCAGGGCTGCAAAATGAGACCAATCTCAGAGATTGCACAGTCGGCCGGCATTGACGAAAAATACGTTGAGCAATATGGTCGCTACAAGGCAAAAATTGACCTTTCAATACTAAAGGAAAACAAGAACGAAAACGGAAAGCTTGTTCTTGTTACGGCTATCACCCCCACCCCTGCAGGCGAGGGTAAGACCACCACCACCATCGGTCTTGCGGACGGACTCAGAAGGCTCGGAAAAAACGCCGTTGTTGCGCTCAGGGAGCCGTCGCTCGGTCCGGTTTTCGGAATCAAGGGCGGCGCAGCCGGCGGCGGCTATGCGCAGGTTGTTCCGATGGAGGACATCAACCTCCATTTCACGGGTGATTTCCACGCTATAGGCGCGGCGAACAATCTGCTTGCCGCAATGCTTGACAACCACATCAAGCAGGGCAACGAGCTTGGCATTGACGTGCGCAGAATAACATGGAAGCGCTGCGTCGATATGAACGACCGCCAGCTGCGAAGCATTACGGACGGTCTCGGCGGCGTTGCAAACGGCGTCCCGCGTGAGGACGGCTTTGACATCACCGTTGCAAGCGAGGTGATGGCGGTACTCTGCCTTTCAAGCTCGATAACCGACCTCAAGCAGCGCCTTTCAAAAATCATTGTGGGCTACACCTTTGAAGGCAGACCCGTAACCTGCGCCGACCTGGATGCGCAGGGAGCAATGGCGGCACTGCTTAAGGACGCGCTCAAGCCGAACCTTGTTCAGACTCTTGAGGGCACGCCTGCCCTTGTCCACGGCGGCCCGTTTGCAAACATTGCCCACGGCTGCAACAGCGTTACCGCAACAAAGCTTGCGCTGAAGCTCGGCGATTACGCCGTTACGGAGGCCGGCTTCGGTGCCGACCTCGGAGCGGAAAAATTCCTTGACATCAAGTGCCGAACCGCCGGACTTACTCCGTCGGCGGTGGTAATTGTTGCAACCGTCCGTGCGCTCAAAATGCACGGCGGTCTTGACAAAAAGAGCCTTGACACCGAAGACCTCGCCGCGCTTGAAAAGGGCGTGCCGAATCTTCTGCGCCACGTTTCCAACATCAAAAACGTTTATAAGCTTCCCTGCGTTGTTGCGGTCAACCGTTTTCCGACCGATACCGACAAGGAGATTGAATTCATCATTGAAAAATGCAAAGCTCTCGGCGTTAACGTTGTCCTTTCCACCGTTTGGGCAGAGGGCTCAAAAGGCGGCGAAGCGATTGCAAGGGAGGTTGTCAGACTCTGCAACGAGGAAAAGGGTGCTTTCACCTTCAGCTATGACCTTGACTGCATCATTGAGGAAAAAATTGAAGCCGTTGTTAAAAAAATCTACGGCGGAAAGGGCATAAAAATCCTGCCTGCCGCACAAAAGCAGATTGACAGGCTGACTGCGCTCGGCTTTGACAAATGCCCGGTCTGCATTGCAAAAACTCAGTACAGCTTTTCCGATGATCCCTCCCTCACCGGCGCACCGGAGGACTTCACCGTCACGGTCAGGAACGTTAAAATTTCCGCCGGAGCAGGCTTTGTTGTTGTCCTCACGGGCGATATTATGACAATGCCCGGACTTCCGAAGCACCCTGCCGCGGAAAGGATAGATGTTGACGAAAACGGAAAAATCTCCGGTCTGTTTTGATATGAGCGAAAGAGAACGCCTCCTTCATCCAATACCGCCGGTTTGGAACAGGGAAAGCCGGGTTCTTGTTCTCGGCTCCTTTCCGTCAGTGAAGTCAAGGGAAACCGGCTTTTTTTACGGTCACAGCCAAAACCGTTTCTGGCGTGTACTCGCCGCCGTTTTTGACTCTCCCTTGCCCAAAACGCTTGAAGAAAAAAAGCGTCTTCTGCTTGAAAACAGCATCGCACTCTGGGACGTTATCGCCTCCTGCGACATTTCAGGCTCTGCCGACAGCTCAATCAAAAACGCTAAACCGAACGATATTCTGCCGATAATAAAGGAAAGCAGAATTTCCGCAGTGTTTGCCAACGGGAACACCGCTGCAAGGCTTTATGAAAAGTACGTTTTTCCCTCGGTAAAAATTAAGGCGGCCGTCCTC
This sequence comes from Clostridiaceae bacterium, assembly GCA_016292575.1. Classification (GTDB taxonomy): domain Bacteria; phylum Bacillota; class Clostridia; order Oscillospirales; family Acutalibacteraceae; genus UBA6857. The sequence goes on from JAEDIH010000004.1 coordinate 14,667, forward strand.
CCCTCAACAAGTCCGGCAAACGCAAGGTTCACCCTTGAAATGCTTATTGAAAGCTGGAGCGTTATTAAGGAACCTCTGAATAAATCACAGCATACGCTTTGATGCACATCAGATTTAATCAAAGCTTCCTTAAAAGCAGGAACAAAAAGACGATTTCTTCAATTTTACCCTTGACAAACAGATATTTCCGGCTATAATAGTTTTAGCACTCGAATCAGTAGAGTGCTAAAACTATTTTTTAACTTTATCCGTCGGGATTCCCGGCAGAAGTATAAACGGAGTTGATTTTTTATGGCAAAAAAACAGTTTAAGGCTGAATCAAAAAAACTTCTTGATATGATGATCAATTCGATCTATACCAATAAGGACATTTTTCTTCGTGAGCTTATCTCAAACGCAAGCGACGCACTCGATAAGCTCTATTACAACTCGCTTTCCGAAAACGCCTCCGGTCTTTCAAGGGACGATTACAAAATACAGATTGAGCTCGACAAGGAAAACAGAACCCTTACAATTTCCGATAACGGCTGCGGAATGGACGCAAAGGAGCTTGAAAGCAACCTCGGCACCATTGCAAAAAGCGGCTCGCTCGACTTCAAAAATGCCGCCGAAAAGGGCAAGGACGTTGAGATCATCGGTCAGTTCGGCGTTGGTTTTTACTCCGCGTTCATGGTCAGCGACGAGGTCACCGTCCAAAGCCGTCCGCACGGCGCAGACGAGGCGTTCTGCTGGAAGTCAAGCGGCGTTGACGGCTACACCGTTACCCCCTGCGAAAAGGAGACTGCCGGCACAACCGTAACGCTCAAAATTAAGGAAAACACCGAAAACGAAAACTTTGACAAGTACCTTGACCCCTATACCATTAAAGATATCGTTTCAAAATACTCCGATTATATCCGCTATCCTATCATGATGGATATGGAAACGTCAAAGCTTAAGGAGGGAACCGAGGACGAATACGAAACCGTTACCGAGCCTACTCAGCTCAACAGCATGGTACCCATCTGGAGAAAGAACAAGAACGAGATTAAAAAGGAAGATTATGACAACTTCTATAAATCAAAATTCTATGACTATGAAGATCCCCTTCTGACAATTCACTCAAAAACCGAGGGTCAGATCTCATACGACGCGCTCCTTTATATCCCGGCTCACGCCTCTTATGATTACTACTCAAAGGAATATGAAAAGGGTCTGCAGCTTTACTCAAACGGCGTTCTCATCATGGACAAATGCTCCGACCTGCTCCCGGATTACTTCAGCTTTGTCAAGGGTCTTGTTGATTCAGCCGACCTCACGCTGAACATTTCGCGCGAGACGCTTCAGCAGGATCATCTTCTCAAAATCATTGCAAAGAATCTTGAAAAGAAGATTAAATCCGAGCTTGAAAAAATGCTCAAAAACAAGCGCGAAGATTATGAAAAGTTCTACAAAGCGTTCGGACTTCAGCTCAAGTTCGGAATCTACAACGGTTTCGGCGTTCACAAGGACGTTCTCAAGGATCTTGTAATGTTCTACTCCTCAAGCGAGAAAAAGCTTGTCACCCTCGGCGAATATGTTTCAAGAATGAAAGAGGAGCAGAAAACAATCTACTACGCCTGCGGCGAAACTACCGACAAAATTGATATGCTTCCGCAAGCCGACGCTGTCAAGGCAAAGGGCTTTGAAATTCTTTACTGCACCGATGATGTTGATGAATTTGCAATCCAGATGCTGCGCGAATATAACGACAAGACCTTCACCAACATCTGCGCAGACAAGCTTGACCTTGACACCGAGGAAGAGAAAAAGGCGCTTGAGGACGAAAACAAGGACTGCTCAGAGCTTTTTGAAGCAATCAAGTCCGCTCTTGACGGGAAGGTATCCGTTGTCCGCTTCACGAACAATCTCCACGAGCACCCGGTCTGCCTGACGAGCGAGGGTATGCTTTCGCTTGAGATGGAAAAGGTTCTAAACTCCATGCCTAACGGAAACTCAATGAAAGCCGAGCTTGCGCTGGAAATCAACCGCAGCCACCCGATTGCCGAAAAGCTCAAGACCCTCTTTGAAACCGACAGGGACAAGCTTGCAAAATATGCTAAGATTCTTTTTGCAGAGGCCTGCCTCATCAGCGGAAAGAGCGTTGAAAACCCCGCCGAATTCAGCGAGCTTGTTTGCGAGCTTATGTAAAACAAAAAAGCCGCTTGACTTTTGTCGGGCGGCCGAGTATAATATAAATGTAAAAGGGGTGCCGCGATAAGCGGTTTCTCCGGAATTTATGGTATTATTAAGAAACACCGCCAACTCCGAACCGGCGGTGTTTCTTGCTTTATGCTAAGGAACTTACTTCTGCTTACTACTGAATATTAAGTAACAAACAGTGACGACGTTAACAAGTAACGTGAGAACTGCAATCAGTTCGGCGAGCGTTATTGTCATAGGTCATCACCTCCCTTGGGAGGAACCGCCTACCGTATATCCGGCACCGTGGATATCCTATCAAATTGTCGAAAGCTGTCAACTAAAAGGGGGCTTGACTTTTGTCCGGCGGTCGGGTATCATGAAAGGGCAGCATCACATAGTTGCCCTTTTATTATTTTTCACGGAGAAAACTATGGACATTAAAAAGCTTGAAGTTTTCATCAATGCCGTTGATCTCGGAAGTCTGACAAAGGTCGCCGAGGTAATGGGCTATACCCAATCGGGAATAACACACGTTATAAGCGCGCTTGAAAAGGAAATGGGCTTTTCCCTGCTCATAAGGAGCAGGAACGGCGTTTCCCCCACCCCCGAGGGCGCACGCCTCATTCCGTCAATCCGCGCAATACTCGTCCACTCCGGTCAGCTTGAAAAGGAAATTGCCCTTATCAGACAGCACAAAACCGGCGTTATCCGGGTTGCGGCATACGCAAGCATGCTCATGCACTGGCTTCCGCTTATTGTTAAAAAGTTTCATGAAAAGTTTCCGGACATCGCCGTTGAGCTGAGCTCCTCAAGCATTGACGGAACCTATCAGATGCTCGAAGCCGGCGATATTGACCTTGCCTTTGCAAGCAGACAGAAAGCGTATCCGGATTTTGACTACATCCACCTGCGCAACGATTCGCTGCTTGCAATACTGCCGGATACCGAGGAAAACAAAAAGCTCAACTGCTTTCCGATAAGCCTTTACGAGGGCAAGGACTTCATAATGCCGTATTTCGGCTTTGACAAGGATATTCTCTGCGTTTTTGAGCGCGAGGGAGTCATGCCGAATATTGAGCCGACCTATGTTGATGATCAAACGGTCATCATCATGGTTGAGCACAAAATGGGAATAAGTATGCTCTCCGAGCTTGTTATGCAAGGCAACACAAACAGCGTTATTTCCCTGCCCGTTGTTCCCGAGGCTCACCGCGAACTTGTTATCGGACTGAAATCATTAAAAACCGCTTCGCTTCATGTCCGCGAATTCATAAGCTGCGCAAAGGAAACCCTTGCGGAAATTTACGGTGACGAAAGATAAGTGTCAACTATTCCGAGCAGTACGCTATACATTACATATTGTAATATTTACACTTTAAAGCAGCAATTTGCTTTGGCGGCTTATCAGGACTGTTAACGGTTCGATATGCCGCTGTTTTTTGTGCATTATGCTGTATTAACTGTTGAATTTTTGGTGTTTTAGTGCAAAAGACAGAAAAATTATAACCTTTAATGAACCTTATTGACAATTAAAAAATGTAATGCTATAATTCTTTCAACATACCGATAGAGGAGCCTGCGGGGTTACCCGCAAAAGTTCCCTTAGATATGAAAACAAAAGTTCAGAAAGGACGAATTATCAATGAAAACCTTCAAAAGAGTTATGGCTCTTGTAATGGTCGCCGCTCTTTGCCTTGTCTGCTTTGCAGCCTGCGGCGGCACAAAGGATGAAACAACAACAGCTCCCGCTTCGGACGGCAGCTCAAGTGCTCCTGCGGCAGACGGCGCAGCTTTCAAGATCGGTTCAACCGGACCGCTCACCGGCGAGGCCGCAATTTACGGCACCGCAGTTATGAACGCGGCAAAGATTGCCGTTGACGAAATCAACGCCGAGGGCAAAATCAAGTTTGAGTTCAAGGGCGAAGATGACGTTGCAGACGGCGAAACCGCTGTTAATGCTTACAACAAGCTTCTCGACTGGGGTATGCAGATCCTTATGGGTCCCGTTACCACAGGTTCTTCAATCGCTGTTGGTGCAAAGAGCTATGAAGACAGAGTTTTCTCGCTCACTCCGTCAGGTTCCTCAACCGACATCATTGACGGCAAGGACAACTTCTTCCAGGTTTGCTTCACCGACCCCAACCAGGGCACAGGTTCAGCCGACTACATGGCAGAAAACATGAAGGACACCAAGGTTGCCGTTATCTATCGTAACGATGACGCATATTCACAGGGAATCCACGACACATTTGTTAAGGAAGCAAAGGCCAAGGGCGTTGAGGTTGTTTATGAGGGCACCTTCACCAAGGACACCGCAACAGACTTCTCCGTTCAGCTCACCGCTGCCAAGAATGCAAAGGCTGACACCATCTTCCTTCCCATCTACTATCAGCCCGCGTCAGTCATCCTCAAGCAGGCTAACGACATGGGTTATAAGCCGACCTTCTTCGGTGTTGACGGCATGGACGGTATCCTTACCATGGAAGGCTTTGACGCCAAGCTTGCCGAAGGCGTAATGCTCCTTACTCCTTTCTCAGCCGATGCTGACGACGCTAAGACCCAGGCTTTCGTCAAGAAGTATAAGGAAGCTTATGGCGACACTCCGAACCAGTTCGCTGCTGACGCTTATGACGGAATCTATATCATTGCGGACGCTCTTCAGAAAGCAGGCTGCACTCCTGATATGTCTGCTAAGGAAATCTGCGAAAAGCTCATTGAAGTTATGCCGACCCTCAAGTTTGACGGTCTTACCGGCGAGGGTATGACCTGGTCAAAGACCGGTGAGGTTTCAAAGGCTCCGCGCGCAGTTGTTATCAAAGACGGCGTATATGTTACTCCCGGCAAATAATTAAGACTGCTTTTCTCCTCTTTATATTAAAAAGCGCCGACCGTCCGAGCATCCCTATTCGGCGGTCGGCATTTTTTAAGGGATAAAGTTTGAGGTTTCTGAAAACCGCCCGTATAAAAACCGAGGGTTTTCAGAGACCTCAAGAAAAAAACGACAAAGCAAATGTTTTAAACGCCTGTTATCTGACGTTTAAAAATAAGTATCAAATCGAGGTGTGTTAAATGGAGTTTCTTTCATATTTAATCAGCGGAATCAGCCTCGGAAGCGTTTATGCGATCATCGCCCTCGGCTACACAATGGTTTACGGCATTGCAAAAATGCTGAACTTTGCCCACGGCGACGTTATCATGATCGGCGGCTATATTTCATATATCACCGTTTCATCGCTGAATGTTCCCGGCTGGCTTTCGGTAATTATCGCAATGATCGTCTGCACAATTTTGGGCATTGTTATTGAGGGTCTTGCATATAAACCGCTGCGTTCCGCTCCGTCGCTTGCGGTTCTCATCACGGCTATCGGCGTTTCATATTTTCTTCAGAACTCCGCCCTGCTCATCTGGGGTGCAGATCCGAAAACCTATAAGCCCCTTGTTGACGGCAACTTCAAGCTTTTCGACGGTCAGCTTTCAGTCTCATATGTTTCACTTCTGACCATTGTTGCCTGCATAGTTATCATGATAGTCCTCTCCCTCTTCACCTCAAAAAGCAAAATGGGCAAGGCAATGCGTGCCTGCTCTGAGGATAAGGGTGCAGCCCAGCTAATGGGTATCAATGTTAACTTTACAATTTCCGTCACTTTTGCAATCGGCTCTGCCCTTGCTGCAATAGCCGGCGTACTTCTTCTTTCGTCCTATCCGTCACTTATGCCGACAACCGGCTCAATGCCCGGCATTAAGGCGTTTACTGCGGCTGTTTTCGGCGGAATCGGTTCAATTCCCGGCGCTTTCCTCGGCGGCATTCTCCTCGGCGTTATCGAGTCGTTTGCCAAAGCATATATTTCAACTCAGCTTGCAAACTCCATTGTTTTTGCTGTTTTGATCATCGTGCTTCTTGTCCGTCCAACGGGACTTCTCGGTAAGCGTATTCAGGAAAAGGTTTAAAGGGGGGTCTGATATGAGTAAAACTATAAATATGAAAAAAGGCTCCATTAGAAACATCATCACCTACGCTTTGGTCATTGTTTCCTTTGTCCTTGTTACTGTTTTTTCAAAGGCAGGACTTCTCAGCCGCTCCGCTCAGGGACTTCTGGTTCCCGTTTGCTGCTATATCGTAATGGCAATCTCGCTGAACCTCACCGTCGGCGTTCTCGGCGAACTGAGTCTCGGTCATGCAGGCTTCATGAGCATCGGCGCATTCACCGGCGTCATTGTTTCAATGAGTCTCCAAGCCGCAATTCCGAGCGTTGCTCTGAGGCTCCTTATTGCAATTCTTTCCGGCATGATAACGGCCGCCGTTGCGGGCTTCCTTATCGGTATTCCGGTTCTGAAGCTTCGCGGCGACTACCTTGCCATAGTTACCCTTGCTTTCGGTGAGATCATCAAAGAGCTTATTAACTGTCTGCTTGTCGGCATTGACGAAAACGGTCTGCACTTCATTTTCAACCCCACAGGAACAAAAAGTGCCGATGACCTCGGTCTTTCGGAAACGGGCAGGGTACTCATCAAGGGTGCGCAGGGTGCAACAGGCACGCAAACGATTGCAAACTTTACCGCCGGCTTCATTCTCATTATTGTGGCTCTGATAATTGTTCTCAACTTTGTTAACAGCCGTACAGGTCGTGCGGTTCTTGCCATCCGCGACAACAGAATTGCAGCCGAATCCTGCGGCATAAACATCACAAAATATAAGATGATTGCTTTTGTAATTTCCGCTTCGATTGCAGGCGCGGCAGGCGCACTTTACGGAATGAACTATTCAAACCTTACCTCGGCAAAGTTCGATTTCAACACGTCCATTCTTATACTCGTCTTTGTCGTCCTCGGCGGACTCGGAAATATGCTCGGTTCAATCATAGCGGCAACTGTTCTGTATGTTCTGCCCGAAGCACTGCGCGAGTTTTCCGACTACAGAATGCTCATGTATGCTATAGTTCTTATCCTTGTTATGCTTGCAACCAACAACCCGGCAGTCAAAAATCTTTTCATGAAGATAATTCCCGGTAAAAAGAAAAAGGAGGGAGCCGCGAAATGAAAAACTTTGAAAAAGGCAACATGGTTCCCGTTCCGAGCCATTCGATAATTCCCGAAAGAGATGTCGGTGAAACTCCGGTTCTCGAATGTATCCACCTCGGAATCGACTTCGGCGGTCTTCGCGCTGTTGATGACTTCAACTTTACCATCGGCAAGACGGAAATTGCAGGTCTTATCGGTCCGAATGGTGCCGGAAAAACCACAATTTTCAACCTGCTGACAAAGGTGTATACCCCGACAAGGGGAACAATCATCATCAACGGCATGGATACCTCCGGAAAAAACACCGTTCAGATCAACAAGATGGGTGTTGCAAGAACATTCCAGAACATCCGCCTTTTCTCAAACCTTTCCGTTGAGGACAATGTAAGAATCGGTCTCCACAATCAGGAAAAATACTCCACTCTTTCCGGCGTTCTTCGTCTCCCGTCCTACTGGAAAAAGGAAAAGGCCATGCACGAAAGAGCCATGGAGCTGCTTTCAATCTTCGGAATGGAGGACGTTGCCGATTGGAAAGCCGGTTCGCTCCCCTACGGCGCGCAAAGACGTCTTGAAATTGTCCGCGCGCTTGCAACCGATCCAAAGCTTCTTCTGCTTGACGAGCCGGCGGCCGGTATGAACCCGAACGAAACAGCCGACCTGATGGAGAACATTGTTAAAATCCGTGACACGTTCAAAATTGCCGTTCTCCTCATTGAGCACGATATGAATCTTGTTATGGGTATCTGCGAAGGCATTTGCGTTCTGAACTTCGGTCAGATTATTGCGAAGGGTACAGCGCAGGAGATCCAGTCCAACCCGGCCGTTATCGAAGCTTACCTCGGCAACAAGAAAAAGGAGGACTGATAAAATGGCAATGTTAAAGGTTGACAACATCAATGTCTATTACGGCAGTATCCACGCCATCAAGGATATCAGCTTTGAGGTTGAGCAGGGCGAAATCGTGACCCTCATCGGCGCAAACGGTGCAGGAAAAAGCACAACGCTCCAGACGGTTTCCGGACTTCTTCGTTCAAAGACCGGCTCCATAACCTTCCTCGGCGAGCGCATTGACAATGTTCCGGCGCACAAGCTTGTTGCAAAGGGACTTGCTCAGGTTCCGGAGGGCAGACGAATTTTTCTTCAGATGTCCGTTATGGAGAACCTGCAGATGGGTGCTTACACGAGCAAGGGCGACACAAAGGACGACCTTGAAAACGTTTTTGAGCGTTTCCCCCGCCTTAAGGAGAGGAAGAACCAGATTGCCGGAACGCTTTCCGGCGGCGAACAGCAGATGCTTGCAATGGGTCGTGCTTTGATGAGCCGCCCGAAGCTTATGATGCTTGACGAGCCGTCAATGGGTCTTGCTCCTATCCTTGTTGAGCAGATTTTTGATATTATCAAGGAGCTTCACAAGGCAGGCACAACTATCCTCCTTGTTGAGCAGAACGCTGAAATGGCGCTTCAGGTTGCGAACAGAGCCTATGTTCTTGAGTCGGGCAGAATCACCCTCACCGGAACGGGTGCAGAGCTTGCAGCAAGCGACCAGATTAAGAAAGCCTATCTCGGCGGCTGATACCGTTATAATACATTACCCCCGAAGAAGTTCAGAACGCTTCTTCGGGGGTTGTTGTATTTATACTTACTTAGCTTTTGATGTTTCTGCCACCTTTTTTGCCATTTGTTCAAACTCGTCAGGTGTAAAGCTCTTTGTTGAAATTTTGTACTCCGTGTCTTTGAATGATTCAGCCAATGTTTCCGGCGTTGCGGAAACGTACTTGCCGTCTTTAAGCGTAAGCTTGCCCTGAATTACACCGGCGGTATAATACAGATTGTCGACTTTCATTTTCCTTGAAACGCCGTCTGTTAAGGGACACTTTTTAACGAAAAATATAACTTTGTCGCCGACAGACGCGGGGACATAGCCTTCGCAGTCAACATACATTCCGTTTTTGCTCTTTGCTCCGGGCTTGTTCATAAACTTTTCTGCCTGTTCGGAATTGAGATATCCGCCTCGTTCCAAAACACGAATGGTATCAGTATCAAAGCTTCCCTTAATCACCTTGTCGATTTTGACAGTACAGCAGGTATACACAACGCCAGCCAAAATCACTTCGGTGTTGGTTACCGTTCCGGCAACAGCCGAAAGGTCTTCGTCCAAAAGTTTTTCCTCCTCGTTTCGGTAAACCACGGCGAGGTCTATGCAAGAGGAAGCACGGTTAATGTTTGTATATGGATTTTCGGTGACGGCTTCTTCTGCGGATGTATTAGTCGATTCAGAAGTGTTAGTAGTTGTACTTGCAATGCTCTGTTTTGTTTCGTTCTTGTCAAAAAAAGCAACACAGCATACCGCGGCAGTGCAGACTGCGACGGCGCAAATTATTGAAATTAATCTTTTCATAAACATTTACTCCTTATACATTATTTACTTATGGATACATTGCATTAATTCCGTTGCAATCATCTTTTGCAGGTCCTTGAACGCTGGTCTTTCTTGTTGTTGCCTGAGCCATTATGGTACTTGGTTTGCTGTTGTTTTCATTAAGACCAAACACATGACCCATTTCGTGAGCAGTTGTACTTTCCAATGTATGACCGCTTGATGATCTCAAAGTGGTTGCCGAAAAATTATTTGTATATAGATAAATTTTGCACCAAGTCCAATTTACGTATATTGGATTAATTTTAGAGGTATTGTCATGCGCTGTTCCATAGAAAAAAGTTTCACCTAAAGCGCCTTCTGTATTGTTGTAAATATAAATATCCATCACTGAATTAGTTTTAGAGGCAACCGGCTGAAACCAAATCTTCGTTGTCACTCCGGGTGTACTTGCTGTATGATTCCATGAATACATCGCGGCATTAATGGTAGAAGTATAGTTCTGTGCTCCGTTTGATAACCAATAATATCTTGTGTTGTTACCGGAATTTCCAACGCCGCCTACAAGTCTTTTACCGATAATAACGTATGCATTTGCCGAAACCGCGCAAACGCTAATCAAAACTACTGCAAGTATTATATTCATTAATTTTTTAATCATAAATCCTCCTATTTTAAATCTTTAAAAAATTCCCTCACTTGTGAAAGTGAAACCGGCAGTCGGAAAGTGTAATAATTTCCGCCGGCTTTATAAACTGCAATGTATCCACCGCCCGATTCAAAAAATTCTACTGTTACACCGGAAAGCTCGAACGAATCAACTTCCTTTTCATTAGCCGTTCGGCGGCTTTTTTCGACTGTCAAACTGCATTCCTTTCCTTTGTAGTCAAAAAGCACCTTAATAACCTTTGCGTTTTGATAAATGTCACCGTAGCTATTCAAAGATGTTTCGGCTTCTTCTGTCTTTATAGAAATCACCTTACAATCATTTGTTAGCATTGCCGAGGGCAGATGTATCGAACTACAGCCGTTTTCTTCAAGGGCTGAATAAATTTCTTGATTGGTCAGACCTATATCGGGCTTTTGAACGGTAAATCGGATTGAAAGAGTGATTGCAAGCACAGCGGCAACAGCGGCAGCAGTAATCCACTTGCGCCGTCTGTTTTTCTTCACCTGAACATTGGTACCGACTCCTTTCTGCGTATCATTTTTGAGTCTGTTAATGGCATCAAGGCAGTTTTCGATAAGCTCGGTGTCCATTTCTTCCTCGGACTTTGAAAGTTCCTCGTCAATGATTTCGGAAAGCTCCGCTTCGGTGAGAGTATCCTCAGCGCCATGCGAAAAAAGCTTCAAATAATCCTTATCCTTAACCATTATCATGTCCTCCATCTATATAGTCTCTAAAAATCCAAAACGTTCCATAAAAATGCTGCACAAAAACAAGCTAATATTTTTGGTTGTTTTTTACATAGGTTCTTACATATTCTTTAGCCTTGTTTTTCAACCGGAATACTCTCTTCCTAATATTTGATTCTGTCGTTCCGTGTCTTAAAGCAATTTCCTTTGCTTTAAGTCTAAGGACAAACCGCTCGCTAAACAGTTCCTTTTCCTCCGGTGTAAGGCTTTCTAAAAAGCTGTCCTTTGCAGAAAGAAGTTCATCATCATTAAATTCCGGTTCCCCGTCAAACAATGTTTTGCTGTCAGCAATAGATTCAGCGATCTTGTCGGTCAGCGAAACCGTGTTTTCGGTTTCCCTTTTTCCCTCTTTATAAATATCATTGATTTTGTTGCCTGCAACCCTTGTCAGCCACGCCTTTGGGCAGCGTATTGTTTCTCCGCTGTCCAAAGCCACCAAAAGGTCAAGAAAAACATCCTGAACGCAATCATTGACCTTATCCGGTACACTTTGAAGCTTAAATTTGCAAAGCTTTATTATATAAGGCTCATTCTCTTTCCAGAGTTCTTCTGCCAAGCACCTTGTTTCCTCTTTCGTTTCCATACGTTTTCCCCTTAATAAGGTAATTGTCGAAAATAATATATCACACCTAATTATTCAAAGTCAAATAAAATTAAACCGCCGACCGTACCGTTACAGGTACCGATCGGCGGCTTTTTATATGTACATTTTTACTTCACCGTAACGCGGCAGGTGTCAACAAACGAGCCGTCGGCGGTAACTGCGCTGATGATTGCAGTTCCCTTGCCCTTCGGTGTAACAACGCCTCCGGAGACAACGGCAACCTTTGCGTCGCTTGTTTTCCAGGTGACGGTCTGATTGCTTGCGCCCGCCGGAAGAACCTCATAGTTCAGTTTAACTGCCTTTGAAGTGGTGGTGAGCGAAAGAGTCTCCTCCTTGATGTTTATTCCGGTAACCTTGCGGTTAACCGTTATGGCGCAGGAGGCGCTGACAGCCGTGTTCGTCTTGCTCTTAACGGTGATTGTTGCCGTGCCCTTTGCAACCGCGGTAACAACGCCGTTCTGGTCAACCGTGGCAACCTTTGTGTTGCTGCTTGACCAAACAAGTTCCTTTGACGTTACCGTTGTCGGCTCCATTGCAACGGAAAGGGTCAGCTTTGCGCCCTCGTTGATTGTCTTTGCGGTCGGCGTAACGGTGAGCTTTGTCGGGCTCTGAATAACGGTTACGCGACAAATTCCGACAACGCCGTCCATGGTCTTTGCCGAGATTGTTGCGGTGCCGACGCTCTTTGCGGTAACAACGCCGTTTGCGGCAACAACGGCAACCTTTGTGTCGCTCGAGGTATAGGTGAGAGTCTTGAAGCTTGTTTCGGCGGGAAGAACTGTTGATTTGAGAGTCAGACTCTTTGTGTTTTCAATAGTATATGCGTCCTTTTCAAACTTCACGCTTTCCGCGTGCTTGCTTACCGTGACGGTACATTTTGCCGAAACTCCGTCCGAGGATTTGACGGTGATGACCGCAGTTCCGGCTTTGACAGCCTTTACCGTTCCGTTCGCAACAGAAGCAACCAGCGCATTGCTGCTTACCCAGGTGACGGTCTTGTTTGTCGCCGTTGCCGGAAGCACCTCGGCGGTGAGGGTTGCGCTCTCCCCTGCTTCAAGGGCAAGGGTGGTTTTGCTCAGCTTGATACCCGTTGCTTTCTGCTTAACAGTGAGCTTAAAGGACTTGCTTGCGCGGCCGCACTGCGAGGAAACCGTTATGGTACATTCGCCTGCGCCGACTCCGGTAACTACTCCGGTTGAGCTGACTGAGGCAACCTTAGCGTTTGATGTTTTGAATACCGCGTTCTTATACGTTGCGGTTGTCGGAGCAATCTGAGCCTTGAGGGTAAATTTTTCGCCTGCAAAAACGGTGCTCTTTACACCCGTGAGGGTAATACCTGTTGCCGGAACAACAACGTCTACACTAAGCTTTGCAGTAGCCGCCGAACCCTTTGCACTGACGGTAATGTCCGCCTTGCCGACTGCAACGGCTCTGATGTTTCCGTTGACGTCAACAACGGCTGCCTTTTCGTTTGAAGATTTCCAGACAAGAGCAGTTGAATCTGCATCCGCCGGAGTAACGGTAACATTGGGCTTCAGACTTTCACCAACGGCAAGATACGCCTTTGCGGTTGAAAGAACGATTTTTTCAACAGGTACGCTTACCGTCACCTTGCACACGGCGGTAAGATTGCCGTCCTGCGTGCGCGCGGTGATATCGGCGCTGCCCTTAGAAACGGCAGTTACAACACCCTTTTCGCTGACCGAGGCAACAGCCGGATTTGAGGAAGTCCAAAGCACGGTTTTGTTCGTTGCGTTTGCAGGAGATACAACAGCCGAAAGCACGGCGGTTTTTCCTCTGAAAAGCGAAACCGAGCTGCTGCTGAAAGCTACCGAGGTAACATGCTGAATTACCGTTACCTCGCAGGAGGACTTAACGCGCCCATTTTCAACCGACGCGGTAATAACCGCCTTGCCGCCCTTGAGAGCCTTGACAACACCGTTAGAATCAACCGTTGCAACGCTCTTGTCCGAGCTTTCCCAAGTGATTGTCCTGTATGCTGCATCCTCGGGCGAAACAGTGCCGGAAAGCGTTACTGTGGCACCGATTTCAAGCGAGGTAGAATTCTTGTTGAGCGAGATGAGCTTTGCGCCCCTGTATACGGTAACCGGAACCGACGCGGTGAAGCCGCCCTCCTGGGTTTTAACAGTGAGAACCGCCTTGCCGACCGAAACGCCGGTGATAACGCCGTTTGCGTCAACGGTGAATACCGAATTATCGCCGGAAGTCCAGATAAGCTTTTTATTGCCTGCATTTTCCGGAAGAACCTTTGCAAAAACAGTAGTTTTGGCAGTGTCCGCAACGCTTACGGCGGATACCGGGAAAGTAACTCCCGTAACGGGAACCGAAACATTGACGGTGCATTTTGCGGTCTTTTTGCCCTCGGCGGTGGTTGCGGTGATTACCGCCTGTCCTCCGGAAACGGCCTTAATTACGCCTGCGGCGGAAACGGTTGCAACTTTCGTATTTGAGCTTGTCCAGATAACTTTTTTGTTTGAAGCGTTTGCAGGAAGAACGGTGGCTATGAGCGTACCCGTCTGGCCTGCTTTGAGGTTTATTGCGCTTACGTTGAGTTCAACAGATTTTGTGTGTCTGAGAACATTGACGGTGCAGACTGCTTTCTTTCCGCCGTCAACAGCCTTTGCCGTAATGGTCGCCGTACCGACCGAAACAGCCTTTACAACACCGTCCTTGCTGACCGTGGCAACCTTGGTGTTTGAAGAGCTCCACTTGACAGCCTTGTTCAATGCGCTCTTCGGAAGAACGGTTGCCTTGAGCGTTCTTGACGCACCCTCATAAACCGAAAGCGAGGAAGCGGAAAGCAAAACCTTTGACGGCGCCTGAATAACCGTGACGGTGCAGGAGGCCTTGATGCCGTTCACCGTTTTTGCGGTGATAGTGACCTTTCCGCCCTTGACGCCCGTTACAACGCCTTTTGAATTGACTGTTGCAATCTTTCTGTTTGAGGAGCTCCATGTGAGCGATTTTTCGGTGGTGTCTGCCGGAAGAATGGTGTAGCCTATCCTGACGCTCTTGTCAGACTTCACGGTGTAGCTGTCCTTTTTGAGTCTGAGCGAGGAGGGGTAAACCTCAACAGAAACGGTGCAGCTGTCCTTGAAGGAGCCGTCCTTTGTTTTAACGGTAATTTCCGCTTCGCCGGCTTTCTTTGCGGTAACAACGCCCTTTGAGTTGACCGAGGCTACCTTTGAGTTGCTCGAACGCCAGGTAACGCTCTTGTCAGACGCGCCGGAGGGACGCACCTTCGCCTTGAGAACCGCCTCCTTGCCCGGAGTGAGCGTGATTTCATCGCGGTTCAGGGAAACTCCGGTAACTCTTATTACAACTTTGACCGTGCAGACGGATGTGAAGCCGCCGTCAACGGTGGTAACGGTTATCTTTGCCTCGCCCTTGCCGACAGCCCTGACTTCGCCGTCCTGAGTTACTGTGGCAACCTTTTTGTTGCTTGTGCTCCATTTGACGTTGGGGTTCGTCGGGTTACTCGGCTTAATGGTATAGTTGAGATCGAAGCTTTCGCCCGGCTCAACGGTTTTCTTCAAAATGTCAAGCTTGATTCCGGTTACCGAACGGACAACGTTCACGCGGCAGGTGCATTTGAAAGAGCCGTCCTTTGTTGTTGCCGTAATAACGGCGTAACCGAGCTTCTTTGCGGTAACCTTTCCGGTGGAGGAAACGTCCGCAACGTCATAGTTGCTCGACTTCCACGTTACCGCCTTGTTTGTTGCCGTCTTCGGGCTGACAACAGCCGAAAGCGCGGCGGTCTTGCCGATTCCGAGCGTCATTGAGCTGCGGCTCATCTTAACGCTCTTGACGGGCATTGTCACCTTTACGCTGCACGTTGCCTTGACTCTGCCGTCCGGGGTCTTTGCCGTTATTTTTACAGTGCCTGCGGCAACACCGTTGACAACGCCGCTTGAACTTACGGTTGCAATCTTCTTATTGCTCGAGGACCATGTAATCTTTTTGTTTGTTGCGTTCGCCGGGGCAATGGTGTACTGAAGCTTTGTTTTCACTCCGGCTTTTACGGTGAACGTCTTTTGGGCAAAGGTTATCTTTGTAATCTTCTGGGTAACCGTCACACGGAAAGAGGCCGAAGCGTTTCCGTCGCCCGATGTGGCTGTAATGATTGCGGTGCCGGCCGAAACCGCCTTAACGGTTCCGTTCCTGTCGCCCTTTGAGGTAACAGCGGCAACGTTTTTGTTTGAAGACGACCACTTGATTGTTTGGTTCGAGGCGTTGCTCGGCTTGATTTTTGCCTCAACGACCTTTGAAACGCCCGAATCAAGGGTGAGCGAGGAAAGATTGAGTGTTACGTCCGTTGCAAGCTGAACAACCTCAACAATGCAGTTTGCCTTGAATTTGCCCTCATGCGAGGTGGCGGTGATTATGGTTGTTCCAATCTTTTTGCCGGTAACCTGACCGGAGGCGGAAACCGTTGCAACGCTTTCGTCCTTTGAGGACCATGTGTACTCGCGGTCGTCAGCCGTTTCGGGAAGAACGGTTGCGGTAACTATGGTCCTTGCACCCTTGGCGACGGTAATTTTCCTGCTGTTTATTTTAATGCCCGTTACGGCGGTGTACACGGTTATGTTGCAGTATGCGGTTTTTCCGCCCTCGACCGTGGTGCAGATAATGGTTGTTGTTCCGGCAGTGCGGCCTGTAACAACGCCGTATGCATTGACCGTTGCAACGGCAGGATTTGAGGATTCCCACTTAACGTTTTTGTTCTGCGCGTCCGCCGGAACAATGTTCGCCTTGAGCGTATAGGACATTCCTATCTTTATCCTTGCGGAAACGGAGTTGAGCGTTACGCCCGTAACGGTCTGGGAAACAACAACGGTACACTTTGCTTCATAGTTTCCGTCCTGCGTGCTTGCGGTTATTACGGCAGTTCCGTTTGCAATGCCTCTGACAACGCCGTTCTGATCAACAGTAGCTATTGAGGGCGCGTTGGATTTCCAGATTACCGTCTTGTTGCTTGCGTTCGTCGGTGAAACGGTTGCGTCAAGCACATAGACCTGATTTTTGTTGACGGTAATGCTCTTTTCATTAAGTCTTATTCCGGTAACGCTGATTTTATCGGAAACAACAACGGTACACTGCGCCTTGTAGCCGCCGTCAACCGTCTTTACGGTAATGATGGCCGTTCCGTTTTCAACGCCGGTAACAACGCCCGCGCTGCTTACAACGGCAATGCTCTGATTGCTGCTTTCCCATGTTACAGCCTTGTTTGTTGCTGTTGAAGGAGTGACCGACGCCTTGAGGGTATATTTCTGGGTTTTATATATTTCGATAGCATCCGGCTCAACCGTAACTCCGGACGCCTTTTGTGTAACCGTGAGGTCGCACGAGGCTGTATAAGCCTTGTAGCCGGTTGTTGCGGTGATTTTGCACTTTCCGCCCGCAACCGCGGTAACAATTCCGTTTGAGTCAACAACGGCAACCTTTTCGTCGCTTGACTTCCAGCTTACGGTTCTGAGTGTCGCACTCGTCGGCAGCACCGTTGCGGTAAGACCGAACGAGGAGCCAGCTTCAACCGTTTTTGTCTGTGGCGAAACCGCAACCGCCGTTTCCGGAATGACAACGCTTACTTCGCAAACATCGCTGAAGCCGCCGTTCACGCTTGTGCAAATAACCGAGGCTGTTCCGACCTTTTTGCCGGTGAGCGTTCCGTCCGAGGCAACGTCAACAACCGAGGTGTCGTTTGATCTCCATGTAACGTTTTTGTTGCTTGCATATTCCGGAGAAATCTTCACCGAAAGCTTTTTGGTCTCATTAACACCGACAACAGCACTTGCGGGAATGTCAATTCCCGTAACGTCCGCCGTAACGGTAACTGTGCAGACATTGAAGATTCCCGAGCCGTCAAGGGCAAGAGCCTTGATTGTTGTAACTCCGGGGTAAAGTCCCTTGACAACGCCGTTCTGATCAACAGTTGCAACCTTGGTGTTTCCGCTTGACCACGAAACATCGTCATAGTACGAACCGGAGGCGGTAACAACAGTCGCCTTGAGCGCCGCCGCCTGCGAAACCTTGATGTTCAGCGTGTTCTGATCAAGGCGTATTGTCTGCGCAGTATCCGCAACGCGGACATAGGCTGTTTTTGAAATATTGCTGCCGTCCTTGGTTTTTGCGGTAATTGTGCAGACTCCGCGGTTCCGCGGTCTGAGCGTTCCGTCGCTTGAAACATCGCAGACATTCTTGCTGCTGGTTGACCATTCAATAACCTGATAGCCTGCGTCCTTGGGGGTCACCGAGGCAATTATTTTTTCATTAGCGGCACTCGGAGAAATGACGACCCTTTCCGGCGAAAGGGAAATTGCGGTAATCTTCGGCTTGACTTCAACCCTGAACGAGCCGCTAAGTCCGCTGCCGTCCGTTGTTGTGTATGTAACGGTGGCCGTGCCGACCTTGAGATACTTCACTGTTGCAAAAGCAATGGAATCAACAATACCGTTCGCAGTAACCGAAACCACGGCCGGGTTGGAGCTTGTCCACTTAAGCTCCTTGATGCTTGCGCTTGAGGGCAGCACCTTGACCTCAACCTTCTTTTCGCTGTCAACAACTGCGGGAGCAAGCAGTCCGCCGTCCGAAACGGTCTGCGGCTCAAGCTTTGTAATTTTGATAAGCTCTCCGACGGTGACCGAGCAGCTTGACCTGACCGTGGTGCTGCCGGACTTCACCTCAACCGAAACAGTTGTGGAGCCCTGACTGTGGGCGGTAACAGTTCCGTCCTGAGAAACCGAGGCCACAGCCGGGAAATCCGACATCCAGGTGACGGAGTCGATTCTTTCGGTAATGGAAGCGTCGCTGTCCGCGCCGTAGGTAAGGTATGAAAGCTTTACGGTCTGACCGGGATACATCGTTTGTGAGGACTTTGAGATCTGAACGCTTTTAAGCGGATTTTTAACCGTTATAAAGTGAGTGCTTGTGTGATTGTTTGAAGAGGCTGTTACGCTGACGGGAGAGGAGGAGTATTTTTTAATCTGAACAACGCCGCTTGCGGATACGCTTACAACACTTTCATCGCTTGTTCTCCACGAAACGGGATCTGCGGCGTTTTCGGGCACAAGTGCGGCGGTGAGCGCAACGCTGTCGCCGACATTGGCAACATCGGTTCCCCTGACGGTGATATCAAGGGTGTGATACTTAACGCTTCTGAACGCGGCGTCGAGCCACCTTTCGGCAAGAGTTATTGTATCTTCGCTGCTGCTCGGATTAGCAAGTACGTTCTGCGCAGAGTGATACGCATCCTTAAACGAATCAAAGGCAGAATCTTTGACAAACTTCACTTCCCATTCAGACTCCGGCGGAATTGAGCTGACAAGAGCCTGAAGCGTTGTCATATCCGCCGCAGACGCGGTCACAGCCGCAAGAAGTCCGCTTTCGGCAGGAACGCACAGCGTTGCCGAAAGAAGCATTAAAAAGCAAAGGATAAACGAAACAATTCTTTTCTTCATGATTTGAATACTCCTTTATACAGCGTGAAATAAAAACCCGATTAGCTATGTTCTGAGTTAATGATTCGTATTGCGCCTAAAAAAGGGCGCAAAAAACAATTATAGATGGTAATATTATACCGAAAAAGAACGGCAATGTCAACCTTATTGCGGCGATGTTGAATTTTTTTACAATTTATAGTATAATGTTAACCGACCCGAAACAAAACCCAAAGGAGCGTAACCTGTAATGAAAAAGTTTGTATCATGGAACGTCAACGGAATCAGAGCCTGCGTCCAAAAGGGCTTTTCCGAAGTATTCAAGACCCTTGACGCCGACATCTTCTGCCTCCAGGAAACAAAGCTGCAGCAGGGGCAGATTGACCTTGAGCTTGACGGCTACCACCAGTACTGGAACTATGCAGAAAGGAAAGGCTACTCCGGAACGGCAATTTTTACAAAGGAAAAGCCTCTTGCCGTTTTCAACGGAATGGATATTGCCGAACACGACACGGAGGGTCGGCTGATTACGCTTGAGTTTGAAAATTATTACTTCCTTACCTGTTATACACCCAATGCCCAAGACGGACTTAAAAGGCTGGATTACAGAATGAAATGGGAGGACGATTTCAGGGAATATCTTCTCTCCCTGGACAAGACCAAGCCCGTCATCTTCTGCGGTGACCTCAATGTTGCCCACAACGAGATTGACCTCAAAAACCCAAAGACCAACCGTGGGAATCCCGGCTTTTCGGACGAGGAAAGGGGAAAATTTTCGCTTCTTCTTGAAAGCGGCTTCACCGACTCCTTCCGCCATCTTTATCCGGACACGGAAAACGCCTATTCCTGGTGGAGCTATCGCTTCAAGGCGCGCGAAAAGAACGTGGGCTGGCGTATTGACTATTTTATTGTTTCAAACCGCATTGCAGATAAGATTAAAGAAGCAAGGATACATTCCGAAATTTTCGGCTCCGACCACTGCCCTGTTGAGCTTGAAATTGATGTGTAAGTTTTTCAAAAATATTTCAAAAAACTTTGAAAAACCCCTTGACAAAACCAAGGTGTTCCTCTATAATAGCAATCACTGAAACGCAAGTGCGAACAACACTGCGAAGTCGGTGTCTTTAGCGATGAGGGTCCACCCGTTCCCATCCCGAACACGGCAGTTAAGCTCATCAGTGCTGAAAATACTTGGTTGGAAGCGACCCGGGAAGATAAGGCGATGCCGACACAATGAAAATTAACCGCAGTTATCTGCGGTTTTTTGTTTTTTCCCTGATTAGCACGGCAAAAAATGTGCCAAAAATGCAGTGAGGTGATTTTGATGGAGAACAAAGGCGGAAGAGTTGTTTTCATGCCGGATATCGAATACAAGGCATGGGTCAACAAAAACAGGGAACTTCTTTCCGAGATCATCAAAAGCGGTCAGGTTTCCACCGCATGGCTCAGAAAGGGCGAAAACAAAAAGTTCCTCGTGCGCTATTTCCATGAGTGCGGCTACACAATCAGTATTGACTGACGAAAGGAGCGGACAAGAAATGAAAAAATCTCCGAACAAAGCTTTTATAAAAAAGATAAAAAAATGCCGCTTTGCCGTCAACCTTGCCGCGGCGGCAATAGTCCTTGCTTTCACAATCTATAACATGATTCC
>JAEDIH010000079.1 GCA_016292575.1 Clostridiaceae bacterium
ATTTTCCAAAATCAATACTTCAGTTTTCCCTCGGCAACC
The DNA here is from genome assembly GCA_016292575.1 of Clostridiaceae bacterium. GTDB lineage: Bacteria > Bacillota > Clostridia > Oscillospirales > Acutalibacteraceae > UBA6857. The sequence goes on from JAEDIH010000079.1 coordinate 40, forward strand.
TTGCGCAGATGCACGCCATAGGGTGATTTGCCGTATTTTTCGGCAGAAAGCAGCAGTTTTTCGCGGCTTATCCAGCCGTTTTTGAAGCCGATCTCCTCCGGTGCGGAAATCATTACGGACTGCCTGCCCTCAACAATACGAACAAAGTTTGAAGCCTCGTTAAGGCTTTCAACCGTGCCGGTGTCGAGCCACGCAAAGCCGCGACCGAGCAGCTTTACGGAAAGCTTGTTTTCCGCAAGGAAAAGCAGGTTCAAATCGGTAATTTCAAGCTCTCCGCGCGCGGACGGACGGACTTTTTTTGCCTTTTCGCAAACGGTTCCGTCATAGAAATAAAGCCCCGTAACGCAGTAATTGGACTTGGGCTTTTTCGGCTTTTCCTCGATTGAAATGACTTTTTCGTTTTCATCAAACTCAACAACGCCGAAGCGCTCCGGGTCGTCAACGTAGTAGCCGAAAACGGTTGCGGTGCCCTGTTCGGCGCTTTCCCTTGCCTGCCGGAGAATTGAGCCGAGCCCGTTGCCGTAAAAGATATTGTCGCCGAGTATCATGGCGCAGCAGTCGCCGTCAATAAATTTTTCTCCGATTAGAAATGCCTGCGCAAGTCCGTCCGGCGAGGGCTGAACGGCGTATTCAAGCTTTACCCCGAAATCTGCTCCGTCGCCGAGCAGGCGCTCAAAATTTCCGATGTCCTGCGGTGTTGAAATTATGAGTATCTCACGGATACCTGCCATCATCAGCACCGAAAGCGGATAATAGATCATCGGCTTGTCGTAAACGGGCAGAAGCTGCTTTGACGTTACCATGGTTATTGGGTAAAGCCTTGTTCCGCTTCCCCCGGCAAGAATGATTCCTTTCATAGCGTTCTCCTTTTTTCGACCGCACTCAAAGGGTGCGGTTACTTGTTATTAAACTCCGCCGTGGTAAGAATGTTTCTGCTGCAAAAGATGATTATTACGCCTGCAAGAATGTTGACAAGCGCCATTGCAAAGAACAGTACGCCCTCAAAAACAGGAACGAGCGCACTCATTGCAACACCGGCCGCAACGCCCGGCAGCGAACACAGGGCGGCAAGCAGGAAATACAAGAACACTAAAAGCGCCTTGTTTCCCCCGTTACCGAAAAAGCGCTGCAAAATGAGATTCACTCCGACAAACAGGAAATTGAAACTGAGCTTTGCAAATATCATGCCCAGAACCATGAGCGGCGAGGTATTGAGAATGAAGTAAAACGGCAAAAAGGTCAAGGTTGCCTCGGCAACCGATGACCAAAGCTGCTCTCTGAGCATATTGATAAGCTTTTTAAACGGCGGCTCGGGAATGAGATAGACATACGGCAGCAAAAGCTCCTTTGCCCACCTGCCGGTCCCTACGGTGAAGATTGAAAAATACACATTCATAATGAACGCATAAAAGCTGTCCTTGACAATGAACGCAAAGCCGATAGTGATAACGGCAAAAACGAGGTTCACCATGTCAAGAATCAGCACCTTTGAGCGGCGGTTTTCAAGCTTGTGCTTTTCTGCAATCGCAGAAGCACCCTCGCCCCTTGAAAAGCCGGTTTTTCCAACCTTGACATTGCGCGGAGCCGTCTCCGCGGCCTTGCCCTCTTTCCTTGCGGTGATTGCCGAAAAGGAAACCTCCGTTGCCTTGAGCACGTCCTCGTAATAATCGCTTTTAAGCCTTGAAACAAGGATATAAAAGACGGCAACGCAAAGCACAAAGCACAAAACGGCAAGCAGCAGTCCTTTGTAATCGCCCGATACTGCGGAAACCACGCCCAAGCGCACAAAGCCCGCGACAGGGAAAAAGTGCATTACGGGCGAGTTTGCGTTTTTGCAGACGTTCGAAAGCAGCTCGCCGCCCGAAGAAAAGCTTGTAAAGCCAAGACAAACGAGGAAAGAGGCAACAACGGCATAGAAAACGGCTTTGGCAATTTTGCACCTTTTATCGTCCGAGGACGTCACGGAATAGATAAGCATTGCAAGCATCTGCGAAAGGAAAGCGACCGCCCCGTAGCCGACAAGGACGGCGATTATTGTTCCGAGCCCGACTCCGTAGGTATCATGCACCCACGCATACTGATACAAAATGAACACGCCGAGCATCAGCGAACGACCGAGCTGGCTGAAAAGACCGAAGGTCAGAAGAATCTGCGGCTTTTTCGGGCTTGTAAAAAGGAGATTCACGTCCGCCATTGAGAACATTGAAGCTCCGTTGAGAAAGCCGTTTTTTGCAATCAGCACAAACTCAAACACATAAAGAGCAAGCACAATAGCATAAAATTCCTCAACGCTGCGCGTTCCGGCAGAGGGCAAAGAGCGGTTCCCGGTGAAAATTGTTACGCCGATAAGACCGACAAAAACAACCAGAACAATAAGCTCCGACGGGCGGCGCAGCATTTCCCTCAGGCGGTTTTTAAGCTTGCGCGAAAGGAGAAAAACAAGTGAACTCATGCCCTTCCCCCGCTTTCGGTCAGTTCAAAGAACAAGTCCTCAAGGCTCTTTCCGTCGGTGTCGCCGGCGCTCTTTTCGGCGCAGAATCTGCCGTCCTTCATAATGTATGCCTTGTCCCAATAGCTTTCAACGCTGTCAAGCATATGGGTGCTTATCAGCACGGTTGCTCCGCTTTCCCGAAGCTCAACAAAAAGCTCCTTGAGCTGCTTTATGGCGTGCGGATCAAGACCGACCATGGGCTCGTCAAAAATTACAACGGACGGCTTATGAACAAGGGCGCAGCAGATTGAAAGCTTTTGCTGCATACCTTTTGAAAGCTCCTTTCCGAGCTTGTCCTTTTTGTCAAGCAGCTCAAAACGCTCAAGGAGCCTGTCCGCAGTCCCGTCGTCCTCAATTTTGTATGAGCGCAGCATAAATTCAAGGTGCTCGCGTACGGTGAGCAGGTCATAGACCGCCGGCATTTCCGGAACGTAGCCGAGGATTTTTTTTGCCTCAAGGCTTTTGTTTGGAAAGCCGCCGAGGGTAATTTCGCCCTCAAAGCGAAGCAGACCGCAGATGCACTTGATTATTGTTGACTTTCCCGCGCCGTTGGGTCCGAGCAAAACGGCAATTTCGCTGTCTGCAATGTCAAAGCTGACGGCGTTGTTTGCAATAAATTTTCCGTATTTTTTTGTAACGTTTTTTACACACAGCATAGGTTAATCTCCGTTAAATCAGTTTTTCAAGACCTGACAAGTCATATTCTTCGCCGTTTCTTTTCCTTTCAAGCTGCTTTGAAAGCAGGGCAAAGCGCTCCTTTGTAATGGGATAGAAAATAATTCCGACAAGAGCAACAACAAGGAAAAGCGACGGAATAACCGTTGCAATGTTTTCAATCGCGGCCTTTGCCGAATCGGGCTGAACAGAAAGCTCTCCGTCATATTTTCCGAAATTCAGCACCTGACCCACAATCCACATTCCGATTGCCGCGCCGAACTTCTGGAAAAACTGCGGAAACGCAGTTATCATGCTTTCGCGGCGTTTTCCGTTGATGAATTCGTCAACCTCAACAAGGTCATACGCCATTGAGTAAAAGATTGTCCAGAAGCAGGCAAGACCGAGAGCCACGGTAAAAACGGAGGCGATGAGCATCGGAGTGTTGTTGATTCCGATGAGCTTGATGATGATAAGCCCTGCAAGCATGATTGAGAAAAAGATGATTCCGGCTTTTCTCCTGTCGGTTTTTTCCGCAAGCTTTGTAACAATCGGAATCATAAGTCCCATTGAAGCTACAAGCGTGATGATGACGATGACCATTCCGCTGTCGTCCATCCCGAGCCTTGCCTGAACAAGATAGGCAAAGTTTGCCTGAATCATTGAAGAGGAGATGAGGAAAAAGAAAACGAACAGCACAAACCAGCAAAAAGGCTTCATTTTTAGAATCTGAAGATATTCCGAAACCTTGACCTTTTCGTCTTTTTCCGCCGTATCAAAGGCCTTTTTAAGCTCGATTCCGCGCAGACTCAAGGATGCAACAACGGCGGAAACAACCGCAAGAACGGCAAGAACGGCCGCCGTAGAAAGCCAGCCGAGCGAGGCGCTGACTCCCATGCCGATAATCAGACCCGGCAAAGCGGCAGGAACGGCGTTTCCGATAAGAATTGCAACAGTGTTGAAAAGCGAGCTTTTTCCGCGGATATCGGTGCGCTCGTCATAATCCTCGGTAATTTCCGCAACGACCGCGTAATACGGAATTGTATAGACTGTATATGCAAGCCAGAAGCACATTGTCATTGCGGTATAGAAAATGAACTTGAAAATATCGCTCGCGTTGCCCAGAGGAATGAACGCCGCAACAAAGGTGATTCCCATCGGGAAAGCGGCACGCAGCATGAACTTGCGCTTGTCCGCGCCCTTTTTATCGGCAAAATGACCGATAATCGGATCCGTAACCGCGTCCCATATGACCGAGATGAGGCTGACCGTTGAGGCAAGCGCCGGATTCATGTGCGCAACGTCGGTCAGGAAAAGGAGATAATAGGTGTAATACATATTGTATAGAATCGACTCGGCGGCAATTCCTCCGCAATAGCCGAACTTTTTGCCTTTTGTCAGCTGACTTCTGTGCATTGAAAAATCTCCCTTCTGCTTTTTATATGCTTTTTTATGCGTATGTTTTAAGCTTTTCAATCAGTCGCTCAAGAAACGAAGCACCGCCCTTTTCGGCTGAGTCTTTTTCGCTGAGGTCAACAACCGGAGAGGGGTCAAAGCGATAGGGTTCAAGCTCCGGAAGAACAGGCAGCTCAATCGGGTTTTCATCGGAAATCTCACCCGAAAGGGAAGCGGAAAGATAGCTTTCGTTATAGGCGTAGTCAACAACGTAGAGCTTGATGTTTTTAAGCTTTTCAAGCTTTTTGCCGCTTGTTTCGCTGAGATTCACGGTGTAGGTATAGGTTCCGTTTTCGGGTTCAATACCTTTGAAGGAGACCTTGCCGAGCGACCTGTCGTTTTCGTCAAGCACCTTGAAGCCCATAACATAGCGGTTATCCTTTATCTTTACGGTGAGCATTGCCTCATCGTTTTCAATTCTGTAATTACACTCTTCAACCGTGGGTTTATCGTTATCAACAACAAATGGGAAAGAAACAGTGACCCTTTTGCTCTTGTAATTTGCAGGCGTTGTGGAAACCTTGTAGACATAGCTCTGTCCGTCAACAAGACCGCTCTTTCCGCCCCAAAGCAGACCCGTTTCCGGCTTTGACGGATTGTTCGTCTTGCGCGCATACTCAATAAGCGACGAGCCGCAGTAACGGAAAACCCCGCTTTGTGTGAAGAGATTATAGTCCATTCTCTTTCCGTTGCGGATAAGTCCCACGCTTACGGTGACGTACGGCTTTTTAAGCTTGCTTTGGAGAGCGTTAACGGAATATGCGCAGTATTTTGTGTCAACGCCGTATTCCTTTGTGCTTTCAAACATATTCGCGCCGAGCGGATAATAGTCCTTTCCGTCAGTGACCATCAGTCCCCACTGTTTTCCGAGGTATGACGGCTCGCTGTCATAGAGCGTGTTATCAAAAAGCATCGGCTTTGACCAGTCGCCGTTGAAGGAGACGAACGGGATTGAAAGCGCCGGCACGGCTTCGTCCTCGCTTTCAAGGAAAACAAAGCCATCGATGAAAAAGCCGTTTTTGAAAGCTTCGCGCATTTTTGAAATCAGTTCCTGCGAAACGGTGATTTTTACCGAAACGGTTTTGCTCTCGCCCGGAGCAAGGGTAACAACGCCGTTTTCGACGCCTTTGAGGTACTCTGCACCGTAATCGGACTCCTCGAGCCTTGTCGCAGTGAGAGTATTGACATATTTTCCGTCCCCTGTTTTAATAAAGCTGTCGGTCAGCACCGCTTCGCGAAGCTTATAGCTCAAAGGAGAAGAGGAAAGGTTATGCGCCTTGAACGAAAATTCAAGCACACCGTCGGTATCCTCGCCAAGCTCGATTTTCGGTCTTGAAACACCGTCGCTTTGAGTGAGGTATGCCGGCGTTTGAATTGCTTTTTCGATATTGACAAGACCCGCGCCCTGCTGCCTCGGCGAATAATAGGTACTGTTTCCACGGGCGGCAAAAGGCACCGCAGTGCTCATCAAAAGGCTGTTGACAAGCTCGGCACTGTCCTTTTTTGAGGCGGAGAGACTGCTTTCATTGACATACTGCTTGACAAGGGCAAAGGCACCTGCGTAATATGGCGCAGCCATGGACGTTCCGTTCATATAGCCGTATGTATTTCCGGGAATGCTTGAATAAATGTCGCTTCCGGGTGCTGTAATCTCCGGCTTAAGGCGGAGATCTGCCGTTACGCCCCACGAGGAGAACGAGGAAATTTTGACCGAGCCGACGCCGTCAATACTGAGCACCTCCGGATTCTTTGAGCTCCCCCACGAAACCGCCGAGGAAGCAACCGCCATCGGCCATTTATAGCTTGCAGGCGAGCCCACGGTTCCATAGTCAAAAAGCTCGGCGTTCATTCTGTCATAGCCGGAAACGGCGTCGCTTTCGCCCATGCTCGCCTCGTTTCCGCCGGAGCAGGATACGGCAATGCCGCTTCTTTGAAGCTTTTTATATACGATGGCGGAAATGGGATTATCGTGATCCTGTCCGCACGGGGAGCCGAGACTCATATTGACAACGTCCGCACCGAGCTTCACCGCGTCGTCAAGGGCGGCAAGATTCGCCTCCTCCTTTGCAACAGAGTTTTTCTCATCGCCGAAAATCTTCATCAAAAGCAGCTGCGCGTCCGGCGCAACGCCGGTCATTTCGCCGCTTTTTCCTGCGGCGATGCCGGCAACGTGGGTTCCGTGGTCGGAATACTTGTTGCCGACTGTTTTGTCAATTTCGGCATAGTCCCAGATATACGGAATTTTTTCCGAGTAATAATTCACGCCCCAGCGCGGAACTATTGTGTTAAGCAGCTTAAAGGTTGTTATTATGTTAATATCTTTTTTTGAAAGGGTCGGCTGAGAAACGCCGGAGGAAAAAGCCTCATGGCTGCATTCAAAGCCCGTGTCAAGGACGGCAACAACAAGTCCCTTTCCGGTATAGCCCTTTTCCTGCGCTTCCAAAACGCCGGTAAAGCGGTTGTAATCAAACTTGCTGTCAAAAATCTCCTCTGTTTCCTTTTCATCATCGGGCTGACTGTATCGGGCGGCAACGCTTACGCTTTTTACGCCGGGAAGCTGTTCAATAGTTGAAATATACTTATACGGAACAACAAGCGAAAAGCCGTTGAGCACAAACGAATATGAAAACGAATTATTGAAATCGGCGGCGGAAACGGTCTTTTCAATAAGCTGCCTGAGCTTTTTCTGCGCCTGTTCAATTTTTTCATATTGCTCGCTTTGAAGATATGACGAAAGAAGCTCGCTGCGCTCCTCTGAACCCGAGACCGAATCAAGCAGACTTTCTTCCTCAAGCTCAACAATGACGGCAACGCAGTCCTCGGAATTTAAAATACCGTTGAGCTTTTCTGCTGCCGTTTTATCCGTCAGACCGAAAAACGATGACAGTGCCATCAGAAAGCTCAGCAGCGCGGCAATGAATGATTTCATATAAATCTCTCCCTTTTACCCGTTTAAACAGGTAACAAACTGATATTTCATGATACCATAATTTTTGAGCGATAGCAACAAATACAAACAAAAAAACCGCCGTTGAAAGCGGTTTTTTCACACAGCGGTTAAATTTAAAAAGCTCAGACAAATTTTTGAGCGTCTATTCTTTTGATAAGAGTCGGAACGAGAACAAAGCCCAGAACGCTGAGCATTGCGCCCTTAATCGCGTTGAGCGCCGTTGCCGACCAGATTGCGCCCCAAAGTGCCTTGCTTTCAAGCGTTACTCCGAGGAAATACTTGAAAAACGGCGGGTCAATTAAGTAGTTTGCACCGATGCCGACAAGAACTATTGAGGCAACGCCGACAAAAGCGGCAATGACAGTGCCGGACTTTTTCCTGTGCTTTTTATAAATCAGGCAGAAAGGAACGATATAGGCTGTTCCCACAATGAAGTTCATAAGGTTGCCGAAGCCCATCTGAGTACCCATTCCCTTAACGGCAAGCTCAATAAGATTCTTCACAAGCTCAATAACAACGCCCCAGACCGGACCGAAGAGCATTGCGCCGACAAGTGCCGGAACATCGCTCAAATCAAGCTTCAGATGACCGGCTCCCGGAAACAGCGGAAACTCCAGAAGATACAGCACAAAGCTGACGGCGCAGAGCATTGCAACAACAACGAAGCGGGTGAATTTTTTACTTTTTTTCATTTTTGATCAACCTTTCCAAAGCAGTTTGACAAACAAAAACGCCCGCAAAAAATTGCAGGCGCAGAAAAGCAGA
>JAEDIH010000080.1 GCA_016292575.1 Clostridiaceae bacterium
CCAAGTCTGTAGCGGACTTTCACCGCCAAGTGGTTACGCATGCCGAGCACACCACAAAAAGGGAGCTGTTCGGTTTTCAGAACAGCCCCTGATAAAATATGTTAACTTTTACTCGCCCGAATTAATTTTAGGAAGCTCTGATTAAATCTGATGTACAGATTACGCCGTCAGATTTTTCGTCAGATTGTGCAAAAGGCGCGCAGGAATCCTGTCGGATTTCAAGCGCCTTTTGTGCAATATGGCGGGAAATATGCAAGTAAGATGTGCATCAAAGCGTATGCTGCGATTTATTCAGAGGTTCCTTTATTTCTTAGGATTCTTACAAGCTCCTTGAACCAGCCGAAGAACGAGGTCAGAAATGCAAGCAGCTTTCCGGGAAGAGTTGTGGGATGATCAAGCTTTTCGTCAACTTCCCAGTTTTCGGTGTTGCAGTTTTCCTCCGTCATGGCGGTCATTGCCCACCAATCTGTCGGATGCTTAACCATGAACTGGCTCTCATCAAAATCGTCAATCGTAAGCTGCCTGTCGCTTGTGACAACCGTCATGAGGAGCATATCCTCAGCATAAGTCCACTCGGAATGTCTGACACCCTTAATGAACCAGGTGTTGTCCGGAAGAAGACAGGTTGAAGCGTCAATGTTCTTGTCCGGTGATATGTACTTTCCGAGACCTTTCTCCTGCTGTGCGGCAATGTATTCATCGGAGAGAGGCTCGTATATTGTTCCGGTTGTTGCGCCGAAGGAGGAGCTTGTTACCGAAACAAAGGTGTCGGCAATATTATTTGCGGACTGGCAGGTCGGAATCATCTGGGTTCCGTATTTTGAAATTACGCCGACCTTTACTCCCTTTTCGGGAAGTCCCTTTATAAGCTCCGGAATGTGCTTTTTAACCTTTTCATTATAGTTTGTAATTTTTTCAATCAGTCCTGCATATTTAACATATTTTTCACTGCCCTCTTTGCCGAAAACGTATTTTACGGCAGTATCAAAGTCGGAGGGCTTAACGCAGGCCCAATAGCAGGGATAGGAAATGCTTGAAAGGGCAAGAGCGCTTGTTACACCCTCAACAAGCTTTGCATAAAGCGTGGCTTTCTTATAGCCGACATAAGCGTCAATAATTCCGCTCTTCTGAGCAAGGTCAATGCAGGAAATGACAAACGGATCAAGGTCGAATGTTCCGAATTCGTTTCCGTCTTGGAGAATTCTTTCAATAGCAACAACATCAACCTTGAACTTTCCGCTGAGCGCTTCACTGATAGGCTCGGCACCCATACAGACCGAGCCGTCAAAACCGACGCCGTAAATATCATCGCTGCCAAACTGCTCAAGATATGCACAGACAACATTCGTTCCGAGACAGCGGCAGATTATTGAAACCTTTTCGCTGCCGGTAACTCTTTTAATGGCTTTGATGAACTCATTGAAGTCCTTTGCAATCTCCATCGGGTCGAGACGCCAGTCATACCAGAAGAAGTAGTCGCCGCGGTCATAGAAGCCCTTGTCGCCCTTGCGGTCATAGTTCATTGAATATTCAACCTGATCCCTGTGCCACTGGCTGATATGGGTACCGTTGGACGCTTCTCCGTTTTCGTCAAGGAGAATATCGCCGAAAGCCTTTGAAACCTCTTCCTGAATTGCAGCATAGAACGGCTCCCAGTTGTCCTTGAAAATGCCCTCCAAAAGATACTCCTTATACATATGCATGGCCGCACTGAGAAGCTTTTTCACAGTTTCGTCGGTGTCACCGCTGACACCGCCGTTATTTCCGAAAAAGCCAGAAAGCTTTGAAAGCGGTTTTTCGTCTTTGTCATAAATAATATTTCCGTCGCCGGAAATAACAACAACGGGAATCTGGCTTTTTGTTTCAAACATATTGACTGCCGCAAAAGCCGGAACGGTCGTTGCAAAAATCAGAATAATAGAAAGCAAGACACACAGAAGCTTTTTCATAATAATTACCATAGCCTTTCCGGCTACAAATAGTTTATTAAAAATCACGTTAACCCCTGTTGTAGCCGGACAAGGCGTGATGGTAATTTAGTCCATCTCAAAATTTGTGCTTTGCACAAATTTTGAGGGACATATAAGTTTGTGTTTAGCTTGATTTTTCACGCTAAACACCTCCGAATTATTACTTACACTTTACCATGTTATACGCAACAGTTTGTTAACAAATTGTTAACAATTCATCGTTTGGTAATATATCTTCAGATACATCAATTACCGCTTCAAGATACACAGAAAAAAAATTGAAAAACAGACCACAAAAACCGTTGTCTGTTAAACACCTACAAACACACACCAACGCAACAAATTATCCACTGTTCCTCGTGTTTTAATCGGATTCAAGCCGTCTTTATTAAAAATCAGCCGCTTTTTACGCTGTCGGAGACAAAGTGCTTCCGGTTACGCAAAAGGCGGCTGTTGTGCTTGCAAAATTATCTTACAGAAGTTCGGCGGCAAAAATCGGGCAAATCAAGGCAAAAATTAAAAAATTCCCCCAAAAATTAAAAGAAACCGCTTGACTTTTGAAAGCGGTTTGTGGTATCATATCAGAACATATTATGCGAAAATGCGCAATAATGCTATTTATCTTCCAAGAGCATGATAACATTATTGCCGAAAAAAGTCAATAGATTTTTGCAATATTCTGTGCCCGAACGCACAGCGCATGCCGCGAAAGGCAAATTAAAAACGTGGAGTGATAAGTGAATGGTCAATGTTACCGATGTAAAACTCGGAACCAACACTCGAAAGAGCTTTGGTAAAATTCAGGAAGTTATGAAGATGCCTAACCTCATTCAGGTTCAGAAGGATTCTTACAGATGGTTCCTTGAAACCGGTCTTAAGGAGGTTCTCAGAGACGTTGAGGATATCACCGATTTCAGCGGAAACCTCAGCCTCAGCTTCGTTGACTACAGAATGGAGAAAAAGGCTAAATATTCCGTCAGGGAGTGCAAGGAACGCGACGCAACATATTCCGCGCCTATGCGCGTTACCGCAAGACTTTACAACAAGGAGACAGGCGAGGTCAAGGAGAGCGAGGTCTATATGGGCGACTTCCCGCTCATGACTGACAGCGGCACCTTCATCATCAACGGTGCGGAGCGCGTTATTGTTTCCCAGCTTGTCCGTTCGCCCGGCGTTTATTACGGCATGACCCACAACGTTACGGGCAAAAAGCTTTTCACAACGACCATAATCCCCAACCGCGGCGCATGGCTCGAATATGAAACCGACCAGAACGACCTTTTCTATGTCCGCATTGATAAAAACAGAAAAATCCCCATCACCACGTTTATCCGCGCACTCGGACTTAACTCCAACAATGATATCCGCGAGTTCTTCGGCAACGACGAAAGAATTGAAGCTTCCTTTGAAAAGGATTCAACCAGAAACACGGAGGAAGCCCTTATTGAGGTTTACAAAAAGCTTCGTCCCGGCGAGCCGCCCACGCTTTCGAGCGCACAGAGCCACCTTGAAGGTCTTTTCTTTGATGACCACCGCTATGACCTTTCAAGAGTCGGTCGCTATAAATACAACAAAAAGCTTTCTCTCTTTGACCGTATCCGCGGTCTGAAGCTTGCAGCTCCCATTGTTAACGAACAGACCGGCGAAATTATTGCCGAAGAGGGCGAGCTGATTACCAAGGAACGTGCAAATGAAATCGTTCAGTCCGGAGCAAAGGTTGCTTATGTCCTTGTTGAAGGACGCGACGAGCCTGTTAAGGTTATCTCGAACCAGATGGTGGATATAAAGCCCTATCTTCCTGAGTTCACAAAGGAAGAGCTGTGCGATATCGGTATCAACGAAAATGTTCGCTATACCGTGCTCATGGACATCCTCCCCTCCCTTGAGGGTCTTGGCAAGGAGGAAAAGCTTGCTTTGCTTGAAAGCAAGGCAACCGAGCTTATTCCCAAGCACATCATCATCGATGATATCTTTGCTTCTATCAACTATCTTAACTGCCTTGCAAACGGCGTCGGCAGCGCCGACGACATCGACCATCTCGGAAACAGACGTATCCGCTCGGTCGGCGAGCTTTTGCAGAATCAGTTCAGAGTCGGCTTTTCAAGAATGGAAAGAGTCGTTAAGGAAAGAATGACCCTTCAGGCTCAGGAGCCTGAAAAGGTCACTCCGCAGGCTCTTATCAATACCCGTCCCGTTATTGCGGCGGTCAGAGAGTTCTTCGGTTCTTCGCCGCTTTCGCAGTTCATGGATCAGAACAACCCCCTTGCAGAGCTTACTCACAAGCGCCGTCTTTCGGCTCTCGGTCCCGGCGGACTTTCGAGAGACCGCGCCGGATTTGAAGTCCGCGACGTTCACTACTCCCATTACGGAAGAATGTGCCCGATTGAGACTCCTGAAGGTCCCAACATCGGTCTTATCTCCTATCTTGCAACCTTTGCAAGAATCAACGAATACGGCTTTATTGAAGCGCCGTTCCGCCCGGTTGACAAGGAAACCGGACGAGTTCTCGACACCTATGAATATATGACTGCGGATGTTGAAGATGAATACACCGTTGCTCAGGCAAACGAACCGCTCGACGAGGACGGTCACTTCATGAGAAGAAAGGTCAACGCCCGTCACCGCGACGAATTCCTTGAAATTGAACCGTCAAGGGTCGATTACATGGACGTTTCGCCCAAGATGGTTGTCTCCGTTGCAACCGCACTCATCCCGTTCCTTGAAAACGATGACGCAAACCGCGCCCTCATGGGTTCAAACATGCAGCGTCAGGCAGTGCCGCTTCTTACCTGCGATTCACCGATGGTCGGAACCGGTATGGAATACAAAGCCGCCACCGACTCCGGCGTCTGCGTCCTTGCAAGAAAGTCCGGTAAGGTCATCTATGTCAGCGCAGACAGAGTTGACGTCCTCGGCGAGGACAATGTTGTTGAAAGCTACAACCTCATCAAATTCATGCGCTCCAACCAGGGCACCTGCATCAATCAGCGTCCGGTGGTTTCCGTTGGAGATTTCATTGAAGAAGGTCAGGTTGTTGCCGACGGTCCCGCAACCGACCATGGCGAGCTCAGCCTCGGCAAGAATGCCCTTATCGGCTTCATGACCTGGGAGGGCTACAACTACGAGGACGCCGTTCTTATCAACGAAAAACTTGTCAGAGATGATGTTTACACATCTATCCACATTGAAAAATATGAGCTTGAGGCACGCGACACCAAGCTCGGTCCCGAAGAAATCACCAACGACATTCCGAATGTCGGCGACGCACTCAAGGATCTTGACGAAAGAGGTATCATTCGTGTCGGCGCAGAGGTTCACTCCGGCGATATCCTCGTCGGTAAGGTTACACCCAAGGGCGAAACAGAGCTCACGGCCGAGGAAAGACTTCTTAGAGCAATCTTCGGCGAAAAGGCAAGGGAAGTCAGAGACACCTCCCTGCGCGTTCCCCACGGAGAATACGGAATTGTTGTTAAGGTTGAGGAATTCACCCGCGAAAACAGCGATGAGCTCAACCCCGGCGTAAACAAGGTTGTCCGCTGCTACATTGCCCAGAAGAGAAAGCTTCAGGTCGGCGATAAGATGGCAGGCCGCCATGGAAACAAGGGCGTTGTTTCAAGGATTCTTCCGCAGGAGGATATGCCCTTCCTTGAGGACGGCACTCCGCTCGACATTGTGCTTAACCCCCTCGGCGTTCCCTCGCGTATGAACATCGGTCAGGTTCTTGAGGTTCACCTCGGCTTTGCCTGCCGTGAGCTTGGATGGAAGATTATGACACCCGTTTTTGACGGTGCCCACGAAGATGATATCAGAGCCGCTCTTGAAAAAGCCGGTCTTTCCACCAACGGCAAGTCAACCCTTATTGACGGACGCACCGGCGAAAAATTTGACGAAGATGTCACGGTCGGCGTCATGTACTTCCTCAAGCTGCACCACCTTGTTGACGACAAGATGCATGCGCGTTCAACCGGTCCGTATTCACTCGTTACCCAGCAGCCCCTCGGCGGTAAGGCGCAGTTCGGCGGTCAGCGTTTCGGTGAAATGGAGGTCTGGGCGCTTGAAGCTTACGGCGCAGCCTACACTCTTCAGGAAATTCTTACCGTTAAATCGGACGATGTTGTCGGTCGTGTGAAAACATACGAGGCCATTGTCAACGGCGAAAACATTCCGAAAGCCGGCGTTCCCGAATCGTTCAAGGTTCTCATTAAGGAACTGCAATCTCTCGGTCTTGACATCAAGGTGCTTGACGCGGACGAAAACGAGATTGACCTCAAGCAGAATATTGACGGCGACGAGGGTGTTTCCCTCCACAAGTTCCGCAGGCAAACGGAAGAGCCCGAACAGCCCATGAGCGACGAGGAGCTTGTCGAAGATGACTCCGAAATTGAGGACAACGATGAGCTTGACTTTGACTTGGATCTGGACGATGAGGACGGCAACTGTGAAGAAGAGCTTGACAATGATGAAGACGAAGAAGAGAAGCCCTTTGATTACAACGAATTTTTCAACGAGATTAACCCGACGGTCAATGACGCGGGCTATGATTCCGGTTTTGTTCCGGACAGCGAAGATATGTGATCGAACGTAAAACTTTCTCAGAACAAATTTTAACAACGAAAGGGCTGACTTAAAATATATGGAAAATATTACCTTTGAATCAATAAAAATCGGTCTTGCTTCACCCGACAAAATCAGAGAATGGTCATACGGCGAGGTCACAAAGCCCGAGACTATCAATTACCGCACCCTCAAGCCCGAAAACGACGGTCTTTTCTGCGAAAAAATCTTCGGACCGCTCAAGGACTGGGAGTGCCACTGCGGTCGCTATAAGCGTATCCGCCACAAGGGCAAGATCTGCGAGCGCTGCCACGTTGAGATTACAAAGGCAAAGGTTCGCCGCGAGCGCATGGGTCACATTGAGCTTGCAACCCCCGTTTCCCATATCTGGTATTTCAAGGGTATTCCCTCAAGAATCGGACTCATGATAGATATGTCTCCGAGGGATCTTGAAAGAGTTCTCTATTTTGCCGCATATGTTGTTATTGATCCCGGCACGGTTCCCAATGTTAAAAAGTGCCAGGTCATCACCGAAAAGCAGTACGAGGACATCAAGGAATACTATTATAACGATGAAACCTTCCGCGTCGGAATGGGCGCCGAGGCTATCAAGGAGCTGCTGTGCGAAATTGACATTGACGCCCTTGACAGCGAGCTGCGCGAATCGCTTGAAACCGCAACCGGCCAGAAAAAGGCAAAAATTCTCAAGCGCCTTGAGGTTGTTGAAGCCTTCAAAAACTCCGGCAATCGCCCCGAATGGATGATTCTTGACGTTGTTCCGGTCATTCCGCCGGATCTGCGTCCCATGGTTCAGCTTGACGGCGGACGCTTTGCAACGAGCGACCTCAACGACCTCTACCGCCGCGTTATCAACCGCAACAACCGCCTTAAAAAGCTGCTTGATCTCGGCGCGCCGAGCATCATCATCCGCAACGAAAAAAGGATGCTTCAGGAATCCGTTGACGCCCTTATCGACAACGGACGCCGCGGACGCCCCGTAACGGGTCCGAACAACCGTCCGCTCAAGTCGCTTTCCGATATGCTCAAAGGTAAGCAGGGCCGCTTCCGCCAGAACCTTCTCGGTAAACGTGTTGACTATTCGGGTCGTTCGGTTATCGTTGTCGGACCGGAGCTCAAAATTTATCAGTGCGGTCTTCCGAAGGAAATGGCTCTTGAGCTTTTCAAGCCGTTTGTTATGAAGCGCCTTGTTGAAACAGGCGTTGCAACACACATCAAGACCGCAAGGAAAACCGTTGACCGCCAGGAAAAGTGCGTTTGGGACGCCCTTGAGATCGTTATCAAGGATCACCCCGTAATGCTCAACCGCGCGCCGACTCTGCACAGGCTCGGAATCCAGGCGTTTGAACCTGTGCTTGTTGAGGGTAAGGCTATCAAGCTTCATCCCCTTGTCTGCACCGCATTCAACGCCGACTTCGACGGTGACCAGATGGCTGTTCACGTTCCCCTTTCCGCAGAGGCTCAGGCTGAGGCTCGCTTCCTCATGCTCTCCTCGGGCAACCTGCTCAAGCCCTCGGACGGAAAGCCTGTTACCGTTCCCACTCAGGACATGGTTCTCGGCTCATACTATCTTACCCTCGTCAAGCCCGGTGCAAAGGGAGAGGGTAAAGCCTTCCGCGACGTCAACGAGGCTCAGATGGCTTATGACGAAAAGGTTATTGATCTTCACGCGCTCATCAAAATCAGAATGGAAAAGGAGATTGACGGCAAGAAGGTTTCAAAGCTTGTTGAAACCACTCTCGGCAAGGTCATCTTCAA
>JAEDIH010000081.1 GCA_016292575.1 Clostridiaceae bacterium
CGCAAAGGTCAGCATTGTTAAAGGAAGCTTTGAAAGCTTCAAAACCTTTGTTGAAACGCAAAAGGAAAAGGACATTCTGGCTCTTGTTTTTGAGGGTGAGGGAAAAAGACTTTCTGTTCCTTTTATCGAATACGGAAAGGAGAACGACGGTGCTTCGCAGGCGCGGAAGATTTTTTCCGCTCTTCGCCGCGTTGACGAAACGGGCGCAAAGCTTGTCTATGCCCGCTTTCCGGAAAAGGACGGAGTCGGTCTTGCCGTGCTGAACCGCCTTATCCGTGCCGCAGCTTTCAACATAATTGAGCTTTGAGGTGGAAAGATGATAGTATACGGACTCACGGGTAAAACCGGCGCAGGAAAAAGCACGGTTGCTTCTCTGCTTTCAAAAAAAGGCTTTTTTGTCATTGACGGCGATCTGATTGCGCGCAGAGTGACGGAAAAAGGCTCTCCCGTTTTGGACGACCTTGCAGGATACTTCGGTATGGACATTCTTCTACCCGATAAAACGCTTGACCGCAAAAAGCTTGCCGCAAGGGCGTTTGCTTCAAAAAGCGCAACCGAAAAGCTCTGCGAGCTGACCCACCCTGAAATTCACAGGCTGTTTGTTGAAGAAATCAAAAAAGCTGAAAGAGCGGGCTTTGAGTTCTGCCTCATTGACGCGGCGGCACTTTTGGAAAGTCCGTCAAAAGCGCTTTGCGAAAAGATTATTGTTGTTTTCTGCCCGGAGAATATCCGTCTTGAGCGCATTTTAAAGCGTGATAATATTACAAGGCAGCAGGCTTTGCAGCGCATTGGCGCACAAAAGGACGACAGCTTCTATCTTTCGCAGGCGGATATCATAATCAATAATTATCCCCCGTATGATATTGAAAAGGAAACAGGAAAAATTACAAAAGGGGGAAGAATTTGAAAAAGAAGAAAAGCATAAGAATAATTGCACTTCTGATTCTTATTCCGGTTATTGCGGCTGTCGTTTTTGCGTTGTATAATTATGCAAGCCGCTCTTTGCAAAAGACATTATATCCGCTTAAATACGAAAAATATGTCGCAACCTACTGTCGAAAATACAAACTTGAAAAATCTTTTGTTTTTGCCGTGATTAAATGCGAAAGCGGCTTTCAGAGCGACGCGGTTTCGTCCGCCGGAGCAAAGGGGCTTATGCAGATTATGCCCGACACCTTCAAATGGCTCAAGACCAAGACGGGTGAACAGCTTCCGGAGGAAAAGCTTTTTGATCCGGAAACCTCAATAAAATACGGCTGTCTTTTGTATTCCATGTTCATTGAGCAGTTCGGCTCAGAGGCGGAGGCTGTTGCCGCCTATCACGCAGGTCCGAACAACGTTAAAAAGTGGCTCTGTGACGAGAGATTTTCAAAGGACGGAAAAACCCTTATCGATATTCCGTTTTCATCAACAAAGGCTTATGTCAAAAATGTGATGAAAACCAAGGATATATATGACAAACTATATTTCAAGTAATCACCGACTGATCAGTTCTTCATTCTGATTTTTTGGATTTATGAAAAGGAGGATATTTATGAGTGAAGAAAAAACCGAGCTTGAACTTCTGAAGGACGGGCTTTTTCTTAAAAAAAAGCATTTTTCGCTTTGCCTCAGTGAGGACGAGGTGAAGGCTGCGGACGAATTTTGCGAGGGCTACAAGACCTTTTTGAACACAGCAAAGACCGAAAGGGAATGTAACAGTTGGATTGCCGAAAAGGCCGAAAAAAACGGCTTTGTTCCCTTTGACCCTGCAAAAAAGTATGCTCCGGGCGATAAGGTTTATCTCAACAACCGCGGCAAAGCCCTCATTCTCGCCGTTATCGGCAAAAGGGGCGTTTCAGAGGGGGCAAAAATCGTGGCTTCGCACATCGACTCTCCGCGCCTTGATCTCAAGCCCTCTCCGCTTTATGAGGACAACGAGATTGCATACTTCAAAACGCATTACTACGGCGGCATTCGCAAGTATCAGTGGACAACCGTTCCGCTTTCGCTGCACGGCGTTTTTGTAAGGCGCGACGGCTCGAGCGTAACGGTTTCCCTCGGCGAAAAGGAGGGCGAGCCGAAGTTCGTTATCACCGACCTGCTTCCGCACCTTGCAAAGGAGCAGTCAAAGCGAACCCTTTCCGACGGCGTAAGAGGCGAGGAGCTGAACATTCTTGTCGGCTCAAGACCTTTCAAAAATGATGAGGGCAGCGAAAGCGTCAAGGCGAATGTCCTGAAACTTCTCAACGAAAAATACAATATTGAGGAGGAGGACTTCATCTCTGCGGAGCTTGAGCTTGTTCCTGCGTTCCCGGTCTGCGATATCGGATTTGACAGGAGCATGATCGGCGGATACGGTCACGATGACAGAGTCTGTGCCTATCCCGGCTTTGAGGCGCTTTTTGACGCTCAGGCACCGGAGCACACCTCGCTCATGGTTCTTGCGGACAAGGAGGAAATCGGCTCGGACGGAAACACAGGACTCAATTCCGCTTTCCTCAGGTATTTTGTTGCCGACCTTGCAAAGGCGGAGGGCTTGGAGGGCAGACACGTCCTTTCAAAAAGCGAGTGCCTTTCGGCCGATGTCAACGCCTGCTTTGATCCCACTTTCCCCTCGGTACACGACAAGAATAACGCTGCTTTCCTTAACCACGGCGTGGTTGTCACAAAGTACACCGGCGCAAGGGGCAAGAGCGGAACCTCTGACGCAAGCGCGGAGTTTGTGGGCAAGGTCAGGAAAATTCTCAACGACGGCGGCGTCTGCTGGCAGACAGGCGAGATGGGCAAGGTTGACGAGGGCGGCGGAGGAACCGTTGCGATGTTTGTTGCAAACCTCAATGTTGATGTTGTTGACCTCGGCGTTCCCGTGCTTTCAATGCACGCACCGTTTGAGGTTGTTTCAAAAACAGATGTCTACAGCACCTATAAGGCCTGCAAGGCATTTTTTGAAAGTTAATAAACAAAAAAATATTGCCGCTTCGTTTTAACGGCGAAGCGGCAGCTTAAGGAGATAATATTATATGAACACATTGAAAGAAAAGAAGGTTCTGATGAAAACTCCGGACGGTTGGGTGACCAATCCCATTGAGAGACTCAGCTACTATCTGTACTTTGCAGGACAGAATGCGATATATAATCTGATTTCATCCTTTTTGACAACATACATAGTTTTCACCTTTGCCGCGGAGGCGGGCACGGGCGTCGATCCGATGAAGCTGACGGCCGGAATTATCCTTGCCGTTAAGATCTGGGACGCGGTCAACGACGTTGTTTTCGGCGTAATCTTTGATAAGGTACGCTTCAAGAGCGGAAAGAAGTTTGTTCCTTGGCTTAAGATTTCGCTTGTTTTCATTCCGCTTTCAACCATTCTCCTTTTTGCAATTCCGTCCTCAATTTCAACCTCTGTCAAGCTCTGGTGGCTCGCCATCGCGTATATACTCTGGGATACGGCGTATACACTTTGCGATGTTCCGATTTTCGGCGTTATCACCGCAATGAGCGAAAACCTTGACGAAAGGAACAGCGTGCTTTCCTATAAGAGCATCTGGTCGGGCGTAGGTTCGGGCATTGCCCTCATTCTCGGAACGGTTCTCGTCAGCGAAAAGGTTCACCTCAACTATACGGTGGTTGCCGTCATTTGCGCCGTGTTTGCAATTCTCACCATGATTCCGGCCTGCTTCAAGCTTGAAGAACGCTACGGCGGTGAAAACGATGAAAGCTTTACCGTTAAGAAGATGTTCCGGTATCTCTTTAACAACAAGTTCCTGCTTATCTATTACATCGGCTTTTTCTTCTATTCAAGCGCGAACGTATATAACCAGCTAAACCAGCTTGTTGCTTATTATCTGTTCAACAATTCAATGATCTCGCTCGTTGTTCAGGCGTGCAGCCTTGTTCCGTCCGCGATTGTTGCGTTCCTTGTTCCGCATATGATAAGAAAAATCGACAAGATGAAGCTGTTCAGAATCTGCACTGTTGCCTCGGTTGTCACAAGCGTACTCATGTGGGCTGTGGGCTACAGCAGCCTTGTTCTGTTCATCATTCTGTTTGCTTTGCGCTCGGTACCTCTTGCAATCCTCGGCGTTATGCTCTTCCTCTTTACTCCTGACTGCGCCGAATACGGAAAGTTCAAAACCGGAATTGAAGCCAAAGGTATTACCTTTGCAATCCAGACCTTCATGGTCAAGCTTACCGCGGCTGTTTCAAGCGCGCTCGTTCTGTTTGTTTTCGGCCTCAAATGGGTCGGCTGGCAGAGTGTTGAAGCGCAGAACTTTGACGACCTTGCAAAGAGCGGCATTACGCAGACTCCGCACGCGCTCAATTGCCTGTGGTTCCTCTATGTAATGATTCCGGCAATCGGCTATGCGGTAGCATACCTCATCTGGACGAGATACAAGATGACCGATAAGGACGTTCAGATCATGGCGGACTGCAACACCGGAAAGATTACAAGAGAGGAAGCGGAAGCTTCGCTTTCAAGGGAGTATTAATTAAATTTATTAAAATTGTGACATATACCGGCACAATTACAAAAAAAGTCTTGTAAAAGGACTGAAAAAATGCTACACTAAAGTAAGTGGTGAAAGCCGAACTGTTTTTCAATCGGTTCGGCTCTCATTCTTTTACACTATTTTTTAGCAAGGAGAGAAGAAAATGGCGAAGAAAGAAACTGCCGACAATGCCGCTCCGGTTGCCGAAAACGAGCATCCGAACAAAATCGGCATCAAGGAAGCCTCCGGCTATATGCTCGGCGACGCGGCAAACCTTTTTAATTTGACCTACATTTCAAGCTATCTCAAGGTTCTCATGACCGATGTTTTCGGGCTTGACGCAATTAAGGGCGGAATAATGTTTATCGTTACCCGCCTTTGGGACTGCATCAACGATCCCATCTGGGGCGTTTTTGTTGAAAGAAAAAAGCCGAGACCCGACGGAAAATACAGACCCTATCTTAAAACAGTCTGCGTTCCGCTCGGAATTTCAACAATACTTTGCTTTATTCCGTGGAATCAGCTGCAGTTTCTCGGAATAAATATACCGACGAATTCCGGTCTGCTGCTTTTAATTTGTTATATTACTTACATATTCTACGGAATGATGTATACCGGCATGAATATTCCGTTCGGCTCGCTTGCGTCGGTAATCACAGATGACCCCAAGGGAAGAACGCTCCTTTCAACCTTCCGCTCAATCGGCTCGGGTGTTGGCGGCGGCATTGTTTCGCTGCTTGCTCCGCTTCTCATCTTCGTTAAAACCGGAGAAATTGACCGTCTCGGAAATCCGGTCAAAAGAGCAGACGGAAGCAGAATGTTCTTCTTCGGTCTTGCAATGGGCGTTCTTTCAATCATTTTCTACCTTTGGAGCTATTACACCACAAAGGAAAGGGTTGAGTCCGCTCCCGAGTCCAAGGTTGACTTCAAGGTTGTTTACGGAGGAATGTTCAAGTCCCGTCCGTTTGTTACGGTCGCGCTTGCAGGTCTGCTCATCAGCGGACAGCTCCAGTTCAATTCATTCAACTCCTATCTTTATAAGAACTATTTTGTTAATACAAACCTTTCAATAGTCGGAACAATCTGCAACTATCTTCCTATGGTGGTTCTTATTCTCTTTATGCCGAAGCTTGTTGCAAAGTACGGCAAAAAGGAGCTTTGCGGAAACACTTCAATCATTGCCGCAATCACGGCGGTTTTGCTTGCTGTTTGCGCAAACAGCGAAAAAATTATCAATATAATCAGTCCCTCAACCGGACGGTTCCCGGCGTGGCTCTTTATGGCGGCGCTCATGCTCATCGGCTTTGGCTACACCTTTGTCAGCCTTACCTGCTGGGCGGTTGTTATGGACGTTATCGACTATCAGGAATATAAAACAGGTCAGCGCAGCGAAAGCGCAATCTATGCCGTTTATACTTTTTCAAGAAAGCTCGGTCAGACTATTGCGGACGCAAGCGGAATGTTCCTTCTTCAGGGATGGGCGCATTATGACGGCGCAACAATGGGTGACAAGGGCTTCATTCCCGGCGTCAGCGAAAAGCTCATGTTCATTTGCACGATTATTCCGGCCGTTGTTTATACCGGCGTATGGCTTCTTATGAAGTTCGGCTATCCGCTCACCAAGGAAAAGCTTGAGCCGATTTACGCCTATGTTCGCGAAAAGCGCGAGGAGGCGGAAACGGCCTGACCGCGTTTATAACCGTGAGTTAACAAACAGGGCAATTTGTTAAAAATCTATTGATTTTTGGCTTTTTCCGTGTTATCATAGCAATGACAGAAGAAGTCCGCTTCTTTAAAAACTAACAAAGGAGATGTTACTCATGCTTACTATCGGTGAACTTATCGAAGGCTTCAAGAAAGGCTTTGAACTTATTAAAGAGCTTTTCGCTTTCCTTAAACCGCTTTTCGGAATCAAGGATGAAGAGACAACAGAAACCGCATAATTTTGCTCAAAAAATCCGGTTGCCGCTTTCAGCGCGACCAAAAATGCAAAACTAAAAGGCTAAAGCTATAATTTACGGAAGGTCAAACAAAAATGCTTTCCGTAATTTATAGCTTTTCTTTGTTTTGGATAACGAATTTTATATCTGCTTGTTTAAGCGTTTTTCGCTCGTTCACAGTACAAAATGTACAGCTTCAGGGCGATTGAAGCGCTCCTTCATTTTATTGAACAGAACCAAATCTTTTTAATAATTAAAAATGAATATTTTTTGAATTATATGTTGACATATTTTTAACTTTGTACTATAATACTTTTGGTTAAAGGGGATAAACCTTTAAATATTTTAAAAAAGGAGGAGAATCTAATGAATAACGTATTCTTCCAGTTCTGCAAGAAGTATTGGAGCGAAATCGTTGCTTTCGGTGACGCTCTCTATGCATGGATCAAGAGCCTCTTCGTAGACTAATTGAATCAAACCACATTTAAGTTTAATTAAGGTTAAATGAGAGGGAAGCTCCTATCGGGGCTTCTTTTCTTTTTTTCGCAAACTTGCAGGTGCGTCCCGTTTTTCTGATGTTTCAGGCGATTGCTCAAATCCGCTCCTCATTTTTTCAGATTACCCGTTGCCGGGTTGTCGATCAGCTTCCCGTTCTCAGTGAAGCGGGAACCGTGACAGGGGCAATCCCAGGTGTGCTCAATAGAATTCCATTTCAGCGCGCAGCCCAGATGGGGACAGCGTTTGGCGGTGGGCGTCAGCAGACCTACCACAGTCTCAAACCCGTTGACGACCAGTTGGGGGTGAAGTATGGAACGGGAGGGTGAGAATACCTCCACATACGGGTTTTCTTTCCCTTGAACAAGATCACTGAGGATCATAGCGGAAACCATGGAGCTTGTCATGCCCCACTTGTTGAAACCGGTGGCCACATACAAATCTGCAGTGGAGGCGGAGTAGGATCCGATATAAGGGACGCCGTCCAGACTCATACAGTCCTGAGTTGCCCAGTGGTATTTTTCCTGTGCTTGCGGGTAATGCCGCCGGCAAAATCCCGCAGCTCCTGCCAGCCGCCGACCTTTTTACCGGTGCGGTGGCTTCCAACGCCGATGAGCAGCAAATTTTTGTAATTTCGGAAGGATAGCCCCGTCTTTGCCTCGTCCAAATACATGCCGTCCACATCCGGTGCGCATTCGAGGGCGATGACATAAGAACGGTGCTGGTACAGCTTGAGGAAATAACTGCCGTGCTTGTTGAGAAAGGGGAAGTGGGTAGTCACAATAATTTTCTTGGCACGAATCTTGCCATGATTTGTCACGGCTGTGGTACCAATCAGCTCCTGCACCCGCGTGTGTTCATAGATGTTCAGGTTTTTTGCAAGGCCGGAAATGAATTTCAGCGGATGAAACTGTGCCTGATTGGGGAATCTGACCGCGCCGGCAACGTGGAAAGGAAGAGGAACCTTGTCCGTAAATTCGGCAGGAAAGCCCAGCTTTTCAAGAGCCTTCAGCTCCTCCTCAACCTTACGCCGGTCGTCCTGAGAATAGGTGTAGGACGCCTTTTCCTCAAAGTCGCAGTCAATATTCCGGCACAACTGCCGGTATTCTTGAAGAGCGGCCTCGTTGGCGGCAAGATATTGCATTGCTCGCTCGATTCCAAACTTGGAAATCAGCTTGTTATAGATAAACCCGTGCTGTCCGGTAATTTTGGCGGTGGTGTTTTTGGTGATGCCGCAGCATACTGTTTCCGCTTCCGCCAACACATAAGGCACTCCGGCACAGTGCAGCTTATAGG
>JAEDIH010000082.1 GCA_016292575.1 Clostridiaceae bacterium
ACGGCGTAATTGCCGAGGAGGGCAAGGCAAAGGACGTTATTGAAAATCCTCAGTCCGACCGCCTCAAAGCGTTTTTAAGCAAAATCTCCGATTGAATATTGTTACCAAGGGCTGTTCTGATGTGGTTTCAGAGCAGCCTTTTTTTTGACGGTATGAAGAACTTAATTGATAATGCCGGTCTGCATTTGCAATTTCCGGTATAAATATGTCTGCACCTTGCTGAAAAAACAGTTGACCTGCGGAAAAATAACAGGTATAATTGAAACGATATAATTTATTATGGAGGTAAATTATGAAGTATCAGGAAATTATAGACAAGCTGACTCTTGAAGAAAAAGCGTCTCTTTGCTCGGGAAAGGATTTCTGGCATACAAAAGGCATTGAACGCCTTGACATTCCGTCTGTCATGCTCACCGACGGCCCACACGGTCTGAGAAAAAAAGACGAGAAGAGCAAAGGCTCAAGTCTTGAAAATTCCGTTCCGGCAACCTGCTTTCCCACCGCCGTAACAACAGCGTCCTCGTGGGACCCCGAGCTGCTTTATAAAATGGGCGAGGCTCTCGGTGAAGAATGCCTTGCCGAGCGCGTCAGCGTTCTCCTCGGCCCCGGAGTTAACATGAAACGTTCTCCGCTTTGCGGAAGAAACTTTGAATATTTTTCCGAGGATCCCCTCCTTGCCGGCGAGGTTGCCGCAGGTCTCATTAACGGCGTTCAGTCAAAGGGCGTTGGAACCTCGCTCAAGCACTTTGCAACCAACAATCAGGAAATGCGCCGTATGTCGGTTGACAGCGTTGTTGACGAGCGCGCCTTGCGTGAAATTTACCTCACCGCTTTTGAAATTGCCGTAAAAAAAGGTAAGCCGTGGACAGTTATGAACGCTTATAACAAGCTTAACGGCATCTACTGCTCCGACAACGAGGAACTTCAGCAGACCATTCTGCGCGACGAATGGGGCTTTGACGGCGTTGTTGTTACCGACTGGGGCGCAGCAAACGACCGCGTTCAGGGCATAATTGCCGGCAACGACCTTGAAATGCCAACCTCCGGCGGCTATAACGACAAAAAGATTGCGGACGCCGTGCGCAGAGGTAAGCTTTCGGTTGAAATGCTCGACAGGCGCGTTGACGCACTTCTTGACCTTATTTTTAAGTCTGAAAAAAGTCTCGGCTGCTATACCTACGACAAAAAAGCGCACCATGAGCTTGCCCGCAAGATTGCGGCGCAGTCAATGGTGCTGCTCAAGAACGACGACGGCATTCTTCCGCTTAAAAAGGGTCAGAAAATTGCCGTTATCGGCGAACTTGCAAGGTCTCCGCGCTATCAGGGCGCAGGCTCATCTCAGATTAACCCGACCGAGCTTTCGGACGCTTTCAGCGCACTTGTCAAAGAGGGCTTCCAGCCGCGCTATGCTCCCGGCTACGACAAAAAGAGCAGCGGAATTTCGCAGCTTCTCATCAATGACGCCTGCGACCTTGCAAAAAAGAGCGACGTTGTTCTCCTTTTCATCGGTCTGACCGAGGAATATGAAGCCGAGGGCTACGACAGAACAACGCTTGAGCTTCCTGCCGCCCATAACCGCCTTGCAGAGGAAATCTGCGAGGTCTGCGATAATGTTGTTGTTGTCCTTTCCGGCGGTTCGCCCGTAACAATGCCGTGGCTTTCAAAGGTCAAGGGCGTTCTTAACTCCTATCTCGGCGGTCAGGCGGGCGGCGAAGCGGTTGCGGACATTCTTTCCGGAAAGCAGAACCCCTGCGGAAAGCTTGCGGAAACCTATCCGCTCTCGCTGTCGGATACCCAGTGCGTCAATTATTATCCCGGCACGGTTATGACTACCGAATACAGAGACAGCGTCTATATCGGCTACAGATATTACGACACCGCAAAGAAGGACGTCCTCTTCCCGTTCGGCTTCGGTCTTTCATATACCGAGTTCAAATATTCCGCCCTGAAGCTTTCAAAGAAAAAACTCAAGGATACCGATACTATCACCGTTTCGTTCAAGGTTAAGAATGTCGGTTCCGTTGCCGGCGCGGAAATTTCACAGGTCTATGTTTCGGACACCGAAAGCACAATCTACCGTCCGGCAAAGGAGCTCAGGGGCTTTGCAAAGACTTACCTTGAGCCGGGCGAGGAAAAGACGGTTACCGTTGAGCTTTCAAAGCGCGCGTTTGCTTATTACAATGTGAACATTCACGACTGGCACGTTGAAAGTGGCGAATTTGAAATTCTTGTCGGCGCTTCAAGCCGCGATATAAAGCTCAAGGGCAAGGTTACCGTAGAATCTACCGCGGAAAATGTTACCGTTCCCGATTACAGGGCAGTCGCTCCCGAATATTACACCGGAGACGTTCAGTCGGTTTCCGATGAAGCCTTTACCGCCGTTCTCGGTCAT
Organism: Clostridiaceae bacterium; assembly: GCA_016292575.1. GTDB lineage: Bacteria > Bacillota > Clostridia > Oscillospirales > Acutalibacteraceae > UBA6857. The sequence continues at coordinate 2,393 of JAEDIH010000082.1, forward strand.
GAAATTCCGTCCCCGGTGAGAGGAAACGAGCCGTTTACTTTGCTTGATTCGCTTGAGCGCACCAAGGACTCAAAGTGGGGCAGAAGAATCAATACCGTTATTGACAAGGCGCTCAACCTTGTTTTCAAGGAGAGCAACTCAACGGTTGACATGGTCAAGGCAATGGCTCTTCAGATTCCCATCAGGAACTTTATCACCATGAGCAGCGGCGTATTTACCGAGGAAATGGCAAACGGACTTCTCATGATTCTCAACGATGGAGAAAGTACGGTCAAGGGTGCCGGAAAAATCCTTGCAGGACTTGGAGGCGCCGTTATGAAGCTTCCTGCTTTGCTTAAAATGGTCTGAAAATTGTAAAGCGAATAAAAACAAGGGGCTGTCCGTGCGGGCAGCCCTCTTTGCTTTGCATTTTTCTGTTTTATCTGAGAACCTCAATCATTCTGTCCGGGAAGTTGCCGATAAGTGCGTCAACGCCCATTGCGGAAAGGCGTTTGATATCGTCATACTCGTTGACCGTCCAGGTGTTGATCTCGCAGCCGGCGTCATGCATTTCCTTGACTGTTTCCGGCGAAAGGAAGCAGTGAATGGGGTGACAGCACTGAACGCGGTTTTCGGCGGTGTACTTTCCGTAATTGATAAGCCAGCTTTCCGAAAGGAAGCCGCGCTTAATTTCCGGAGCAATTTTTTCGCAGCGCAGAACCGAGTAATGGTTGAACGAGGAAAGAATAATCTTCTTTTCAAGTCCGAATTCGCGTATCATGTCAATAACGCGCTGCTCAATCGTAGGATACTCAAAAATTCCGGTCTTCAGCTCAATGTTTGTGATAATATCGGTATCCTTGACAAGCTCAAAGTATTCGCGCAGGGTCGGAATTTCGTTGAAGCCGTAAACGCCCTTGAAGCCTGCGGAGTAATCAAACCTGCGCAGCTCTTCAAAGGTCATGTCCCTGACAAGACCCTGACCGTTTGCGGTGCGCTTGATGTCCTCATCGTGGATAATTACAAGTACGTTGTCCTTGGTAAGGTGGACGTCAAGCTCAATACCGTCGCAGCCGATTTCGACCGCTTTTTTAAAGGCGAGCATTGTGTTTTCGGGATATTTGCCCGAAAAGCCTCTGTGAGCAAAAATTTTTGACATTGTAAATCACTTCTTTTAAAAATTTTCGGCAAAAGTCTGCCTTTGGAGCCGGTGAGGCAGAACGCCGGTGCGAGTCTCGCCGGTCACACTGATTATACACAAAAACAGGATTTTTTCAAGATATAATTGTATTTTTGCGCAGAAAAAACGATCTGCCGCAGAAAGAGGCAGACCGTTTGGAGTTGATTGCGTTTTGCTTAAAAGTAACGGTTGTTCGGAACGGGCGGAATTTCCGGAGCGGGCTTTCCGAGGAAAACATCGTAGAAAATGTACTTGAAGAAAGCGCCGACCGATTGCCAGAAGCTGACGATCAGCTCAAAGAAAGTTGTTTTTGAATACTCTTCGTCAATATCCTCGGCAACGGTGGTATCCTCGGCAAAAACACTGAATGCGCCGGAAAAAGCCGAAAGCGAAAGAGTAAGCACAAGAACAAAAGCGATGAGTTTTTTAAGTGTTTTATTCATATGTATCCTCCTTATTATAAGATGTCTTATAATCATTATAACCATAAAGGCAAAGCAAGTCAAGATTTTTTAATACTTTTCACATCGGAAAGTTAAACTTTGTTCAAAGTTTATAGTTGACAAGCACGCTTTCGGTCTTTTTGCCGAACCATTCTCTGCCGTTTACTGTTTTGCAACAGCCGATCTTGTAGTATGCGGCTCTTTCGCCGCTTTCACCCTTGCTCTCGAGGGTAAGAGTCGTGCCGTTTTTTGTGCGCGCAACTTCCCTGAACTCTCCGTCCTTTGTGCTGCTTTTGTAAAGGATATAGCACGAAACGCCTGCGGTCATGCGGTATTCAAAGGAAACTTTTTTGAAAAGTCCGCGCCTTACTCGCAGTATTTCGGTGCTGTCAACGCAAACAAAGCACTCCTCTTTGCCCGTGTTGCTGTATATGCGCGCCTGCGGAAGAAGAGATGACGAGCCGCCGGGCGCGGCACTCATGTCGGGAATGTAGCTTTGAACGTTGTAATAGTATACCTGACCGGAGGTTGCGGTGTTATCGGTAAAAGAAAGCTCCCCTGCCTTTGTTTCGCCGCGCACAACGGATTCATTCATTTCCTCAAGGCGGCGGTTGATAACATAGCCCGCAGCGTTTTTATCGTTTTCCCAGGTGATGCGGACTTTCCCGAACGACGGGCTTTCAATTTTGGTGATGTTGACAGCCGGAACGGACGATATGTTGACCGCGCGCGCAGCGCCCTTTTTGGAAAGCGGACGCAGCTTGCCCTCAACGGCTTTGAGCGCATTGATGCGGTACTGATAAACGCCGTCCCTGTCCTCCCTTTTGCAGGTGAAGGAGGTGACTTTGGCGTCCACCGCGCCGATTTTTACAAACTTGTCCTTTTCGCGGTCATAGCGTTCAATATTATATCCGGTGGCTTCTTTGACCTCTTTCCACGAAAGCTCAACGGTTCTTTCGTCGGTAACGTCGGCAAAAACGATTTCGGGTTTGGTTTTCAAAACTTCTTTAGCCATTCTTATTTCCTCTTGTTAAATGCTTAATATCATAAAAGCTTTGCGCTTTCCCTGTCAAGATAAATGACGGCGTTGCTGTGGTTTTGAAGCACGGACGCCGGACAGGACGGGGTGACCTCGCCTTTTATCATTTTAAAAACGGCGTTCGCCTTGCTTTCGCCCGTGGCGATGAGAAGGATTTTTTTAGCCCTCATGATATCGCCGATACCCATTGTCAGTGCGTAGCCGGGCATTTTTTTGTCCTTGAAATATTTGCTGTTGGAGTTAATTGTGCTTTGGGTGAGCTTAACCTTGAACGGTCCGTCGGAAAAGCTGTCCGACGGCTCGTTGAAGCCGATGTGACCGTTTGTGCCGATTCCAAGCAGCTGAATGTCTATCCCCCCGGCGGCGGCAATTTTTTCTGAATATTCGCGGCAGCTTTTTTCGCTTTCAGTCTCATCACCGGAGAGAAAGTTAACTCTTGAAAAATCAATGTCGGTTTTGCCGAAAAGGTTTTCTTTCATAAAGCGGAAATAGCTGTTTTCATCATCGCGCGTAAGACCGCAGTATTCGTCAAGATTAAAGGTTGTAATGCTTTTGAAGCTGACCTCACCGTTTTCATAGGCTTCGATCATGCGCTTATAGGTTTCAATGGGCGAAGCTCCTGTGGCAAAGCCGAGCACGGCTTTCGGATTTCTTTTAACTTCATCAATGATTATTGACGAGACTGCTTTTGAAATTTCAAAAGTGTTTTCCATAACACGGACTTCCATTTTTTATCCACTTCCTTTTTCGACCATATCATACCACATATGAGTAAATTTTACAATTATTTAAAAAAGGGGGCAATTTTTGCCCCGCAACATTTTAATTATATTACACTTTAACGCTTCAAGTCAATACAAAAACCAAAAGATATCCGCCGCAAGGAAAAGTTTGTATATCTGCACATTTTATAGCTCTATCTTTCGTGAAATTTGCGAATTGAAAAGAAAGGGAGCTTTTGATATATTATAGACAGAAAGGGTGATACCAATGTACAGGTAAAAAACCTAAATCTACAAAGAAAGGAATGATACCGGTGTACAGGTAAAAAATCCGGCAAAAGTTTTTCGGTTTCAAAAAATTGACATAGATTGGCAAAAACCTCTATTTAGTGAACATTAAAAATAATTTTACAAACATTAAATGAAACCGAGAAAAATTACCGGATACCCACGAAAAGATGACCGAACCGAAATTCTATTCAGCCCGAGCATGAAGCAGTTCCCGCTTATGGAAAAAAACAAAACATAATGCAGAAAGCAGAACACGAGAAGGAACGGCATCGAAAATCCGTAGAAAGCGAAGGTTAAAAAAGATGTTAGATACCAAGAATTCGCAGAAATGACCCTTGACTGCACCAAAAGCCTGTAAAGAAAGGCAGCAGTCAAGGGTCATTTCGCGTTTATATTACGCTTTATACCGCCGAGAAGGGCGGCTTTTTTATTTTTTTTCGGTCATTTAATCTTTTTCCAGTATTCCTTTGCGGCCTGTTCGTTTTTGTTTTCGCCGTAGGTGTAGTACGTTTTGTCCTTTATCGCGTCCGGAAGATACTGCTGGGGAACATAGTGGTTCGGGTAGTCGTGCGGATATTTATAGAACTGTCCCTTGCGTGCGCTGTCCTCGCCGTCATAATGCTTGTTCTGGAGCGTGCGCGGAATCGGACCGCTGTTTCCTTTGCGGATATCGGACGCCGCAGCGTCATAGGCGAGATAGGCGGAGTTGGACTTTGGACTGTTGCAAACAAGGACAACCGCGTCCGCAAGGGGAATCCGCGCCTCCGGCAGACCGACCATGAACGCCGCGTCAACCGCCGCTTTAACAATGGGAATTATCATCGGATAGGCAAGACCCACGTCCTCGCACGCGCAGACCATGAGCCGCCTTGCCGCCGAGGGGAGGTCTCCCGCTTCAAGCAGCCTTGCAAGATAATGCAATGCTGCATTCGCGTCTGAGCCGCGCATGGACTTTTGGAAGGCGGAAAGGATATCGTAATGCTCGTCCGCATCCTTATCATATTTCATGGAGCTTTTCTGCGTCAGCTCCTCTGCTCTTTCAAGGGTTATGAGGGCTTTTCCGTCCTCAACGGGGGTGCTCAGCACGCAAAGCTCCGCCGCATTCATCGCCTTTCGCACATCGCCGCCGCAGGAAAAGGCGATTCTTTTTGTAACGCCGTCCTCTTTTTCAATTTTGATGTTCTTTTCCTTTTCAAGGAAAGAGAAAGCCCTTTCAACCGCAGGCATGATCTCCTCTCCGGTAATGCTCTTGAACTCAAACACGGTTGAGCGGCTCAGAATGGCGTTGTGGATATAGAAATACGGATTTTCCGTTGTGGAGGCTATGAGGGTTATTGCGCCGCGCTCTATATAGTCGAGCAGGGTTTGCTGCTGCTTTTTGTTGAAATACTGAATTTCATCAAGATAAAGCAGAACTCCGTTGGGTGCTTCAAATGTGTCAAGGCTTGCAACAATGGCCTTGATATCGGCGGTTGAAGCGACTGTTCCGTTGAGCTTGCAGAATTTTCTGTTTGTCCGGCTTGCAATTATTGAGGCAAGGGTGGTTTTTCCGATTCCGGACGGTCCGTAAAAAACAAGATTTGGAATTTCGCCGCTGTCAATTATTCTGCGCAGAGCCTTTCCCTCGGCAAGCAGATGGCGCTGACCGACCATTTCCTCAACGGTTTTCGGTCGCAGCTGTTCGGCAAGAGGAACATTCATTTTTTTCACCTCTCCTTTTCCTTTGGCTTCGAGTAATATTATAGTCGCAGAAAAGCAGTTTTGGTTTATAAATAGGAAAAATAATCTGCCGTACCGCACAAACTGAAAGCACTTTGGCGGACAGGAAGGGGAAAGCAGTTTTTTGCTTTTACATTTTTTGACGAAGAGTTACAGTAGATTTGTATCTGTCGTGTGCAAAAATTGTTGACCTTTAACAAAAAATTACATTAACATTTGACATTTCGACTTTGCTGTGATATAATCCTAAAGTATAAGTGAGCAAAGGC
>JAEDIH010000005.1 GCA_016292575.1 Clostridiaceae bacterium
TGGCAGGGGCAGAAGGACTTGAACCCTCGGCACGCGGTTTTGGAGACCTGTAGTTAACCGTTGTGGCACAACGGTTTTAAGTATATTTGACACACCTATTTGACACACCCAATTTAATAATATTTATATCGACTATAGATTCATCAAATACAATTTTTTTCAAAACTTCAACCCCGGAGCTTTCACTCCGGGGCATTTCTGTTAAAAATCATTCTTCCGAATTTCCGCCCGGCTCGTCATAACCGAGTGCTCTTTCGCTGTCGCCTACGCCCTTTGTGGTCGGGTCAACGAGAACGCCGAGGGTAGTCAGAGCGGAAATGAGGGCGGTAATAATGTTAACTATCATTTCCTCGCTAATGGCAGGAACAACGCCGAACGCACCGAGCACGGTGTAAATGAATGTAACCGCCGCCGGAATAACCGTCAGCCAGAAGACGGGATTTTTGAAACGTACTTTTAAATTGATTTTCATGTCAAATCATCCTTTCCCTTGAAAAAATTTAAGAATCTTAAAACAAGGTCTGTCAGCCAAAACGCAAACTTACCCATGCCACTTGTGCGCCTGAACATTGAGGTGTTTTTCAAACTTGTTGATAGCTTCGGTAACCGGACCATTGCAACCCTGTTCCTTTAAACCCTTGAGTGCCGCCAAAACGCCGTAGCAAATAAGCGTCTGCTCGTCACGAAGCTCCTTGATTTCGTCATCCTGCTCGTTCTGCTTGATTATCCACCGGTATATACCGAAGATAACTCCGCCGATAACGCCGACCGCACCTATCACGGCGGCGATTTTAATTATCACTTCAATAACTTCTGTCATTTTTAAATCCTTTCGCAGTATGTAAGATTGACCCAGCCGGAGGGCGTTCTGCCCCAGTTGCCTTTGACCTCAAGAGCCGTGAATGTCAGCCCTTTAACATAGCCGTTGACCTTTTTGCCGGCAAGCTTGAGAATTTTCTCCTGTGCGCTTTTTGTCATTTCGCTGTACTTTACTTTGCTGTAGGTTTTCGCAGGACCTTTCCTGAGCCTGAGCACCCCTGCACCGCCAACCTTAATAACCTTGTAATCGCCTGCCGTGTACTTTATGCCGGCTTTTCCTGTGGGCAGTTTCTTAAAAACAATGCCCTTGGTCTGCTTAATTTTGGTAAACTTCGGGTCAATGAAAAACGCTTCTTGCGGTCTGATTGTGCCATGAGAGGTCGAAAGCACCCACTTGCCGTATGAATTTTGAACCCAGCCGCCGCAGGTCATTGTGCCCATTCCCACCGACATGTGGATGTGGTTGCCAGTAGCTCCGTCCGTGCCCTCATAGCAGACGATATCACCCTTGTTGAACTTCCGGCCGACATAAAGCCTGCGCAGGTCGCTGTCGTTCGGGTGAATGAGCATAATTGTCACATAGTCGGTCTTGCCGTTTGCAAGCTTCACCTTTTCGGTCGACTGGAGCCAGACGGTGTTTGTTCCGCCGTTGCCCACGCCGTAGATTCTTACAACCTTGAGCTTGCAGGGCGCATAGAACGGATCGCGCCCGTAGTCTGCTCCGGCTTCATCAATCGGATAGTCTCTGTAGTTACCCTTAGTGTGCGGATAGTGAGATGTTGAACCGGTATACGACTGTGTAATCGTCATGGTTTTGAACGGATAAGTAAGATAGGTTGCCATTGTTATTACTTCCTTTCGTAATTATTTCACGCCAACACCCAATTTTTGTCTGTCAGCATGGTTTTGTGTTCTTCGTCAAGCTTTGCAATGTTTGTTGCTCCGAGCGTCAAGGTCTGAGAATCCTTGCCTGTCAGGTCAGCAAGATTTTCGATAATCGCGTGAAGCGTTTCGGCGGTGAACTTCGTCGAAGCCGAAAGATTAAGGCTCGCCGAAAATCCCTCGCCAACTGTCACATCGGTAAGGTTTGTGCAGCCCGAAAATGCACTTGTATCAACGCTTGTCAATGTCGAGGGCAAGTGTAGCGTTTTTAATGCAGTGCAGCCTAAGAACGCCTGTACATAGATGGTTTTAACATTCTTTAAATCAATAAATTCAAGACTTGAACAACCGTAAAATACACTGCTATGAAAATCTTCCAATTCAGCGTTGCATATAAAGGTCTTTAAGTTTGAACAGCCCCAAAAACAGCCAGAACGTAAGATTGTATACGGCGAGCCGTCAAGAATAACAACATCTGTCAGCTCTGTGTGACTACCGAAACCATTAAGCCATGTTGCGCCTAAAGGTCGAGTGTCTATGAGTGATTTTGGGGAAAGAACTTCATCGGTTTTAGGCTTTACTTCCGAACCTGATAACTCAAGTTTTTCGGTTATATTTTCGTAACCTTGAACGACATATTCAAGAATCGTTGTTCGCTGTTCAAGGGCTTTAAGGCTATAGGCAACTTCGTTTGTGTTTTTGTCAAATCTTCTGACTTCCGACAAAGCTGCTATCGAGATTGTGCGAAGATTTTCGTTTGCACCTACCAGTGCATTAATTTTTTCACTGTAGCTTGTACCGTAGTTCGCCACATCATAGTTCACCGTTCCGTCTTTTGTCGAGCCTTTGTTTTCAATAAACACAACATAGCAGTCTTCCGGAACATAAACACATGGCGTTGCGCTGTTCGTGTTGAACGTATTACCTTTAACAAGAACCGATTCTCCGCCCAAACACAAGGCACTTTTATAGTTGTTTTCACCGCCACCGTAACCCGGAGCGTCAAGAGTGCAGTTGAAAACATTGTCGATTATCTGCGGACATCTTATTTCTGCTACTGTGTCGTTGAACAAAACGTTGTATGTGACTATATTATTTTTGAAAAGCTTAGAAATGAACTTGATAAGTTTGACATCAATTTCGCAATCCTCAATCCTTTCGGCTTCAAGCAAGTGGTTTCTAAACCAGACGTTTTTACCAGTAATCTTGCAGCCGACAAGCTCAAAAACAGGTTTCTCGACGTTGTCGTAATTTAAAGTACACTGCGTAATGCTGTTGTGAAATTCCCAGATACAATTTTTGAAGCGTCCGCAATAAGCCTTAACGTCTGTCAGCCGACAGTTTTCCGCGACGGAGTCTCCGTCAAGCTGAACTCTGTCGTGTATCGAGCAATCCTTAACAATCGCGTTGTATGCGTAAAGCGAACCAAAAACAGTATTTTGCTCGAAAACAGGCGGTTTAAGTTTGTCAACCCCATCATCAGAGCCTATTCTTGCAATTCCGTTTATTGTGCATTGACGTATCACATTTCCTCTCATGCTGCATTCGGTGTGAAGCCAGCCGTTGAGAACACAGTTTTCAATGAGTAAATTCCAACCGTGCGCCTGAATAATTGTGTAATCGCAATCGCTTATATTGCAATTACGTATCACATTATGGTTAGCCCCTCTTTGACCCTCTTCAACGTCGATTCCACCGCTGGGAGATACGCCATGAATATCTGATATTTCACAGCCGTCAATCTCGCAGAATTCTGCAAGACCAAATGTGATTCCCTGTCTGCCGCAATGACTGATTTTGCAATTTTTAATTATGCAGTTTTCAGCGGCAAACGAGCCATACAAAGAGAAAATAGCATTGTAACCGTCTGTATTTTCTTCTGAATAAAGGTCTGTTGCATAATCAGTTTTGATAACCACGGAAAAATTTGTCGCATTATCAGGAATAGGAACACCCTGTCCGTCAATAGCCGTAAATGATGATATACGTTTAAAGCAATTGTCAGGCCCTATATCGCCTATGTATTTAACGGGTTCAGGAACGCTAGCAACCTGAGTCACGCCCTCATCTGATATTTTTTCATAAAAAATGTACTTTATTTCTGGTAGATACGGAAGCGTGTGTCCGCTGTCAGTCCGTATAGCTATTTTTTTGCAGAATTGCCGATACTCTGCTGTTCTCCACCGTGCCTTCATAACAATGCTTGATGTACTTTCAATGTAGTTGCCGTAACTGTCAATGTCACCAGCCTGCCAATCTGACGTTGGCATATAGCACCTGTTTAACGTATCTCCTGAAAGACTTGCTCCATCACCCCTACATTGGCTTATTTCAAGGTTTTCAATTCTATTGTTGAAACCTCCTAAGCCTATTCCAGTTCCCCACTCGCAGGTGGAGTTTGTAAGCTTTTTAATTCCATCATAATCGTAATCAACACCATTTTCGGTGTATATCTTATCCTTGTTACCGATAACCTTTCCGTTCTTGATACAAGCGTTTTTACAAGTCCTATAATCCATTTCAAATATTTTATATCCCTTAAGCTTGTTTGCCGTGAGACTTACAGCCGAACCGTTGAGGTCAATCGTTAAATCGGACGGAACTTCAAAAAGCGTTCCTTCTCCCTCTGGCATTTCGCAAAGGAATGTCTTTTGATATGGAAATTTAAGCGTTTCAATATGGTTATCAGCGCAAAATTCAATCGCCGAACGTATAAGCGCGGTGTTTTCGCTCGGGGAAAGGCTTTCGCTGTACCCCTTAAAAAGCTCAAGGAACTGCGTTTCATCACTTCCCCGGCATTTGCCGGCATTGATTTTGTTTCCGTTTGAAAGCTCAATAATCAGCTCGCCGTCCTCAATAAAAACGCGTTCAATGTTGACTCCGTGCTGACCGGCAATCGTTTTATTAACAAGTGCCGTGAGCTGTTGGATCTGCGTCGGTGTAACCTCTTCCGCCTCGGCGCAGTCTTTGTCAAGGATAGACTCAACAACATAAATCGAAAGCGGCGTACTTGCAAAGCCGTCGGAAATGAGTCCGACTCTGAACGTGCCGTTTTTGAGCACCCAAAGCGGAATGTTAACATTGCCGCTTTCGTCAAGGAGATATCTCTGCTCCTTCCCGTCTTTTTTGAATACGGCAAAAACAGCCGCTTTATTTATGTCACTGTCAAAGTGTATGGAATAATCTTCGTTATCGCCCACAAGCAGAAAACACGGCTTTCCGCCGGCATAAGACAGCCATTTATCCTTTAGCTCAAGGTTGATTATCAAAGCCTTTCACCGCCTTTTTAAAGTATTCTGAAAGCTTAATGTATGCGTACCAAAGCGGCAGGAGAACGTAAAAGCAGAACGATTCTCCAAATGCCCTCATGATACCTTTTACGGCGTATTCAATCGTCATAAATGCTCCTTTCTTCACCTTGCATATACTTCAAACCATGAGCCCGGCTGACAATACGCTCCGCCTCCGCTCCAAAAGGCAAGCTGCGTAAAAAGGTCTGTTTCGCTGTCTTTAAGCTCGGTTTTTGAAACTCCGTCTGCGGTTCCGTAGCCGTATTGATCATAAATCTCTGTCCCCAAAAGCTCCGATTTAAGCGAGTACTCCAATGAGGAAATGTCCGTTCCGCCCGGCTGGCAGAAATTAGGAATTATTCCGATACCCATGTAGGCGTTATAAATTCCGTCTCCCTCCCAGCCGTAATAGACATTGAGTGCCTGAACGTTTCCTGCCGCAAGGCGTGTTGTTGCCGCGCCTCTGATAAAAAGCTCGGTGAACCGCAGCGGTGTTCCGTCCGCAAAGGTTGTGAAAAAGAAATCTTCCGTTTCTTCGGTCAGTGTGCCGGCGAATATTTTTTTAAAGTACGTTTCGTTCTTTGTCGGTACGTCAACAATAACTCTTGCAAAGTCTGTAACATCGAACGTTCCGTTTTCTGTTATCACCTTGTCGCCCTCCGGCGTAACACCGCCGGAGGTAACGTTAACGGTAACCGCGGAGTAACCGTCCGCCCCGTCGTCAGCGGCGTTGTATGTTCCGTTTTCCGTAATGTTTTTGGTGGCGAAGCTTGCCTCGCTTGTAGCGGGAACGTTGACCGTTACCTTGTTGAATCCGTCCGCGCCGTCCGCCTCAGCTTCAAAAATACCGTTTGAGCTGATGCTCTTTTCTTTGAGTACGGGAACCGGACAAACGTGCGTGCCGCTCACCTTAGCGCCACCGATATAGGCGGATTTGCCTTTTTTGATGTCTTCGGCCTGTGCGTTGGCGTCGGAGGTTTCGTTGAACCGGACATAAGCGCTGTTAATATCTTTGAGGATAACCGTGTCAATTCCGGTGTATGTGTTTCCGGAAACAACAACATCTTTCTGCATATCTCACACCCCGTAAACCTTTCTTAAAATAAACCTCTTATTATTGTATGTAATACCATTGGAAGTTCCGGCATCACTGTTTGTTATGTAACCTTCAATTCTATTGTTATATATTTTGAGGATTTTATTGCCGTTGAGATTATACTTTTCATAATGCAACGCAAAAGACATTATTTTATAACTGCCGCTCGGAATAAACGCCTTTGGAATAAAAAATGTCTGATAAAAATAATCGGTTGAATTTTCGAAATTTCCGGAATCATCCAATGTACATGGCGAAAAGACAAGAACAACACCTATATTTTGATCGCTTATATTACCGTTCAGAGATATTTGTGCCGTTGAGCTGGCCGTTGAGGTTAAGAAGTGGTTACCGTTCCAAAGCTCTGTGTTTCCGTGCATGTGGCCGGAGTCTGCTTTGTTGTTCAGTGTGGTCTGGAGGTTCGTAATGTCAGCAATGCTGTGACTGTGGCTTTTTGCTGCGTAACTTGAGTCGTGGTTGTGTCCGCTCGCCGCATAGTTTGAGTGCGTATGGCTTTTTGCCGCGTAGCTTGAGTCGTGGTTGTGGCTTTTTGCCGCATAGCTTGAGTCGTGGTTATGGCTGCTTGACGCATATTCCGTGTGGCTGTGGCTTTTTGCTGCGTAGCCTGAATGCGTGTGGTCGCTTGTCGCGTAGCCTGAGTGCGTGTGGACGCTCGCCGCATAGCCTGAGTGCGTGTGGCTTGCGCTTGCTTTGCCGTCGAGCGTGTTCTGCAGGTTTGTAATGTCGGAAATGCTGTGCCCGTGGCCGCTTGCTGAGTATCCCGAATGCGTGTGGCTTGCGCTTGCTTTGCCGTCGAGCGTGTTCTGCAGGTTTGTAATGTCAGAAATGCTGTGTCCGTGGCTGTTGTTTGCCTTGCCGTTCAGGCTGTTCTGCAGGTTTGTAATGTCGGAAATGCTGTGCCCGTGGCTTTCGTTTGCCTTTGTTCCCAGCGCTGCTGTAACAACCTTGTTCTGAACCGGGTTCGCGCTTGTCTGGCTCAGGTCATCGTCAACGGTAATTTTTTCCCCGTCCGCAATCATGCCGTCAAGCTTCTTCTTGTCCTCTGCAGAAAGGAGCCCTGCTTTCGAGCTTGTTGCAAGCTCGTGCGTGTGGTCGCCTGCGGCCTTGCTGTTCAGCGCCGCTGTAATAACCTTGTTCTGAACCGGGTTCGTGCTTCCTGCGGAAAGTTCGCTGTCAACGGTAATTTTTTCCCCGTCCGCAATCATGCCGTCAAGCTTCTTCTTGTCCTCTGCGGAAAGGAACCCTGCTTTCGAGCTTGTTGCAAGCTCGTGCGTGTGGTTTTTCTCTGCGTAGTCAAAGCTGAAAACCTCAAATCCGCTTGCCGTGGCTTTCACTTTCCAAAGCGTTTTGCTCAAAAAACCGGAAAACCAAACCTCTGTTTCTGTCTGCTTGGAAAGGGGAAGTATAACTCCGTCTTCTTTTTCGGCAACTGTGAGGTCAACAAAAACCTCGTTCCCGTTTGCAAGCTCAGCTTTAATAAAGGAAAAGCTTTTGTCCGCGCTGACTGTGCTGCCGTTTTGGCTTATTGCAATGTGCGCCGTGCCGCTCGCGCTTTTAAGCTTTGCTCTGATGTCGCCAACTGCCGTGTCAATCTTGCGAAAGTTGTTCGCCGTTGTCTCAATGCCCACAAATTCGTCGTTGTCTTCAATCGTAAGTCTCAAGTTTTCGGAATATTTTTTTGCCATCGGTTATCACTCCCCAATCATTAAAACCGTGTCTGTCTGTGTAATTTTTGCGTCTGTGGAAGCAATGCGCAGCGCGGTTTCGCTCTGCTGCGTTCCCTCGTAGTCAATGCCCTTGCTCCTCAGCTCCGCATAAGTAAGGCTTGAAACGTTGCTGAAGCTCTTGTCGTAAAAGTCCCTCCAAACGTTGAACATCGGGCTGATGTCGCAGTTCATTGTAACGGGAACATATTCTCTGCAAAGCGCGTCAACCGTGCGCAGGTTCTTTTCGCTTTCCAGCGGCGCGCGAACGGTAACGTTTTTGTATCTTTCGTCTCGGGTAACGCTTGCCCTCTTGCCTGCAATGTCCTTAATGAGCCTTTCAAGGTTCCCAAAGTTCATGTTTCGGATAATCCGCTCCTTAATCTGAATGCGAAATCTCCGCTCCTCAAGCGTGTCAGTAACGCTCGGAACAATGCCGAACATCTTCTCTTTTCTCTCAATACCCTTTTCGGTTGCCTTTTCCGTGTCAAGCTCATTTCTCGCCTTTTCGGTAATGTCAAGGAAAATGTCAAGAAAAATCTGAGCAATCTCAAAGCAGCATAAAACCTCCGGAATTGCCGTAAGGCAATCAGGCATCGGTGAATATAACATTAACGTTTCCCGCCTTTCCAAGGTTGTTGCCGAGCTTAATAGCCCTGTCCGTTCCGCTCTCGCCGAGTGTGCAGCTGACGTCGGTAACGCCGTCTAAAAGCAGCGCTGCGGCTTCAAAGCTCAGCGCGCGCACCGTCAGCTCGTCCTCTGCGTCCCATGTCCTGTTGAGCTTTTCAAAGCAGCTTTGGACTGCGGCGTTGATGTCCGCTTCAATAACATTTTTGTCCGCCGTTTTTTTAACGGTAACGGAAAGTTTCAGGTCAACCGCTGTTTCCCCTGCGGCGTAAACCGTAACGTGGTGGTCGCAGCTTGCCTTGCCGTCTCCCTTGCCGTCTGTCGGGTCAATAATCTCCTGCGCGGCCGCTCGCAGCTCCTCGCCCGGCGCGGTGTAACCGTCGCCGACAATCCAGAGAGAAATCTCGCTTCTTCCGGTGCCCGCGTCCGTTTCGGAGAATACTCTTGCCGTCTCAACTCCCGGAATTTCCTTTGCGGCTTCAATGTAGTAGTTCCTGTTGCCGCTCATGGGCGGAATCTCCGTGCTGCCGAAGTATCTCTCGCGGAAATCCTCTGTGTCCTCGTCGTCCGTACCGGGCGTAAGTATTTCCGTAATATCGCAGAATGTCTCGTTTGCTTCGCTGTCCTCTGCCGTCAGCGGGTCAAGCGCGCCGTTTGCCGCCGTGCCCGGCGTTTCGCACTCTGCTTCAAAGTAAAAGCTGCCGTCCGCCTCGGCGGAAAGCTTTTTAAGAACCTTGTATGTAAACTCGCTGCCGGAAAGCCTCGTTCCTGCCGGAAAATCCGCGTCCGTGTGGATTTTAACGGTGCAGGCCGTTGCCGCCCTCGGTTCAATTCCAAGCTTGCGGCCGAACCGGATGAGGTGCTCTCTGTCCGCCGTGTCCGGCATAAGGTTTGCAATCGCCTCTTCCTCCCGGTCAAGCGCGTCTTCAAGCATAACCGCCATCAGGGAGGAGGCGTTAAAAATGAGCGTGCCCTCCGTGGCGTCAAGTCCCTTTTCCGCCGCGTATTGCTGAGCAATGCTCAAAAAATATTCCTGTGTGTATTCTTCAAACATAAATATCCTCCGTAATGTCCGTGCTCAGTTCAAAGGAGCCGAAGTCCGTCTCAACCCGGCAGCTCACCAAAAGCCGCTGGTTATGGAAGCTGACCTCAAAGTTTCCAACGTCGGAGATGTAAGGGTGAACGCAAAGCGTTTCTGCAATGCGCCGTTTAACCTCGCTTTCCTGAAAGTCGCGCCCAAAGTTCGTGCCAATCATCTCTTCAAACTCCGAGCCGTATTCCCAGCTGAAAGCGCGGTATCTGTACCGCTCCGTCTTGAGCGCAAAAAAGCACCAGATTTTGAGCGCCTCGTTTCCGCTCACCTTTCTGCCCGTCAGCTTCATTGTGTCAAAGTCAACCTCATATTCCTCCGGAATCCGGGTTTCGGCTTCCTCCTCCTGTTCAATATCCTGAAAAACCTCAAGCAACCGCCCTCAGCTCCTTTCCGTAAGCTTTGCAATAACGGCAAAGCATTCGTCGCTCAATTTAATAACAAGAACCTTGTCGCCGGCCTGAACCGGGGGAATAATCCTGTCCTCTGCTGCCGAATACCCGGTGAGCAAATGCTGCGCAAAAACAAGGTCGTCCGGATAAAGCAAAAGGTCGCCCAAAAGGCAGCCGCCTGCGTCCGTAATCTCTCCCACCCGAACGGCGTTTTGCTGCTTCTGCCGCCCGTCAATAATTTTAATAAGTCTTTCGTAGCCGTTGATTTTTCATCACTCCCAGCATATTGAGCATTTTCCGCGTCCGGTCTTTACCGCTTCGCGGACAGTGGTTTTAACAGCGTTTTTAAGTCCGCCGCAGGTCTTGTTTGCGTGGTATTTCTTTCCGCCCGTGGAATACCAGCAAACGCTCTTGTCCGTGGCTTCGGGCTTTTTTCTGCGTATCTCCTGCCCCTCCATCGCATTGGAAAAGGCAAGCTCAAGGCTCATCGTGTGCAGACCGTTTGAAATGCTGTGCGTGTCGTTTTCAATGAAGAATTTGCCCCAAAGTCCCGTCTGGTTGTCAAAAAGCTTAACCGTCCGCCCTGCAATGCAGGAAAAACTGCCGAGCGCGTCAACCTTCGCCTCTTTCGTCGGCGCCTTGAGCGTGGCGTTCGCGGCCGCGCTTGCCGTCTCTCCGGAGGAAAGCTTAACCGTCTCCTGGCAAATACCGAAGTTTCTCTCGCTCTCTTTGTTTCGGAATGTACCTATCTTCTTTCCGTTTTCGTCGTAGACAACAACCCGGTTAACAATGTCCTCTGCGCTTCGCTCAAGGCTCGTTCCGGTAACATTTGTGCCAAGCTTGAGTGTAATCCCGCTGTCTCTTCCGCTTTCGCCAATGCAAAATTTAATTCCGTCCATATATGGCTTGTATTTTTTTCTGTTCTTTTTGAATGCTTTGTAATAGCTTTTGACAATGGCATTGTAGGCTGTCTCGTTGTCAAAAATCATCTTCCTGAGCCTTATCCCGGTTTTTGCAATGCTGCCCTTTTCAACGCCCAGCTCGTCAAGAATTGCCTTTGCAATCTCCTCCGGCTTCTTGTTTTCAAATCGTCTGCTGATTTTGCTTTTCAAAAGTGTGCTCATAAAGTCGCTTGCGGAAAGGTTCAATTCTCCCGGTCCCGCTCCCTGACTTGTAGAAAGAACTTTACCCGTAAAAATCGGCTTCTTTGCTCCGTCTTGATAAAAGTAGACGATGTCTCCAAGGTCAATCTGAATGTTTTTGAAGTTCGGGTCAAACGGTGAGTAAGCCAATCGAAGCTCAAGCTTTCTGCTTGCCTGCGTCCGGCTCCCGCTCCAGTTTATTGAGGTTGCAAGCTGCGTCAGGTCGTATGTAACCTTTTTGTTTGTAATTTTCCTGAGGATAACTTTCATTTAATCTTAATCACCTGCCCAACCTTGAGCTTGTAGGGAGAGCTGATTTTGTTGAGCTTTGCAAGTTCCTTGAATTTGGCTGAAGAACCAAGCTTCGCTTTTGCAATGCTTTTGAGCGTATCTCCCTTTTTAACCTTGTAGGTTTCGGTCTTCGTCTTTTTCGTGCTTCGGTTTTTAGCAAGGGAAACAACCGTGCCCGTTTTAATGGTAACCTTCGGACGAACATATTCACAAAACGCAAGGCTGTAGTATACGTCACCGCTTCCGTCACTTTGTGAATAGGAAAAGTCTTTAATGAGGAACTCTGTGTTGATGTTCGTCCCGGTGATAACAACACGGACAATCTTTTTCCTGTCTTTCCAGCTTTGAATCGTCTTGCAAAGCGTAAACGGGTTTTTGAATGTGTCCTGCGCCGTGTATCCTCCGTGAACCTTGGAAAAAGGGAAAAAGGAGCTGAAACTCAGCTCCCGTAGTCCCTTGTTGCCCATCAGGTTGAGGTCGCCGAGCGCAATAACATTGACCGTCTGGTGGTTCTGGCTTGAAGATATGTTGTAGCTCTCCGGAGTAACCGGAAGGATAATTGTTGTCTTTTCATGAATAAGGTGAATTTTAATCATGCAACATCGTCCTCGTCTGTGTAATCAAGATTTTCAAGCTTTCTCGCAAGTGCTTCGGCAATGCGGTCAATGTCCGCCTCTTCGCGGACAACAATAGTGTCCGCAAGCTTCGCAATGCTGACCGTCCTGCCGCCTGCGCGCCTGCCTGTTTTAAAGGCTTGCCTGAGGCTTTCGTCGTGAGGAATAACCCTTGTGCCTCTCGGCAGGTCAACAATTTCCGCCCCCTTGTCGTGGATAACCGCCGAACCGCCTTTGAAGTAGTCCGTTCCCTTGTAAAGGTAGGGAATCGTCGGAATGTTTCCGCCGAATGTTCTGCCGCCGAACTTCGGAACCCAGTCCGGAACGGTGATTTTAATTTTGTTGATTTGTCCTATCGCTCCGTTGATAAGTCCGATAACGCCGTTGAGCGGAGCTTTCAGAACTGCGCCGAGGTTTGCGAAAATTCCGCCGAAGATGTCCTTGACCCCCTGCCAGGCTTTTTTCCAGTCCCCGGTAAAAACTCCCTTAACAAAGGTTATAACGCCGTTGAAAATCTGCTTGAGCGCGTTCACTCTGTTTGAAATATTCTGGAAAACTGCGCCGATAACGCCGCCCTGCGCCTTTGCGCTTGCAACAAAAGTCTTAATTTTCGTAACAAGGTTTGTAACAAAGTCAACGGTCTTTTCCTTGATGCTTGTAAAGGTGTCCTTAATCTTTTTTCCAAGGTTTTTGAACCAGTTGCCAACTTTAATCAAGACCGGCTTAATCTTGTCCCAGTTTTTGATAATGAGAAAGGCAATCGCCGCAATCGCTCCGGCAACGGCGAGGAAGATCAAAAGCTTCGGGTTTGCTCCAAGAATGCTGAAAACCTTTGAGAACGCACCCTTAACTTTTGAAAGCACGCCCGGAATTTTGCCGATGGCCTTTGTAACATTGCCGAATGTTTTGATTCCTTTTCCAATTCCTCCAACAAGCTTTCCAACTCCGATTGTAACCGGGCCGATAGCCGCCGCAATGCCTGCAAATTTAACAATGTTCTTCTGCATCGCCGGGTCAAGCTTGTTGAACTTTTCGAGCAGTCCCGTAACCTTGTCAACAATCGTTTTAACGCTGTCTCCCATCGCTTCGCCAATGTTGAATTTGGTAACGTCAAAGGTGCTCTTAAGCTTTTCAATCGAACCGCCAACTCCGCTGAGCAGTGCGTCGGCCATGTTGTCCGCCGTGCCCGTAACATCGTCGAGCGATTTACGGTATTTCTCAACGGTTTCCGGTGACGTCTGAATAAGCTTCAGCCATTTACCCATCTGGTTTTTTCCGAAGATGGCGGAGGCTGCCTGAATCTGCTGCTCCTGCGTCAGTCCGGAAAAAGCCTTGTTTAAATCACCCTGAACGTCAACCATGTCTTTCATGGTACCGTCTGAATTTGTAACGTTGATTCCAAGCTTTTTAATCCATTCTGCGCCCTCTTTCGCCGGGGAAACGAGCCGCGCAAGACCGGTTTTGAGTGCCGTTGCGCCCTCGGAGCCGGATATTCCGGCGTCGCCGAAAACATCTGTAATTGTCGCAAGGTCTTCAAGCTGCCAGCCAACAGTGTTAACAATGGGGCCGCCTACCTTCATTGCGTTGAAAAGGTCGGTTGTCGTGGTGTTTGCCTGTGCCTGCGCTTGTGCAAAAATGTCGGCAGCGTTCTTCGCTGTCAAGCCGTCCTTTTCAAAGACCTTCATGCTGTTTCCAAGTCCGGAGGTAACCTCGGAAAGGTCTGTTGCCGTGCCTGCTGCAAGGGAAAGCGCAGGCTTGAGCATTTCTGCGCTCTCCTTTGCGTTAAAGCCCTGCCGGGCAAAGTTGAGCGAGGCGTCCGCCGCTTCCTGCATGCTGAAAACGCTGCTTGCGGCTGCGTCTTTCATCGCCCCGGTCAGGTCTCCCGTTGCCCATTTAACGTCACCCATGGTTTGTTCAACAAGTCTCATCGACTTGTCAACCGAACCGAAGTTCTGAACCGACTGCGTGCCGAGGATAGCGAGCGGAGCCGTAATTCCGGCTGTCAGCGTCCGTCCTGTCTTTTGAATCTTCCCGCCTGTTTTTTCAAATTTTCCGCCGTATTTCTCAAGCGTTTTCTGGCTTTCGTTGATTTTGGTAACGGTCTTGCTCAGCTTGCCGCTCATCTTGTCTTTAAGTTCAAGAATAACGTCAATGTATTTGTTTTTTGCCATCTCTCTGTCCTACCCCCCTGCTTTTTCAATCGCTTCCTGAATCTTCTCCCCCTCGTTTGCGGCGAGGGCGCGGATAACCTTTTTAACTCCCGGCGGCTTGCTCCAATAGTCGTCCGGAAGAATGTGGTGCCGCTCAAAAAGGAAGCTTAAAACAAGTCCCTCGGGCTCGGACGTCAGGAGTTTTTTATCTCGTTGAATTCTTCCTCGGCTTCCTCATCGCTCTGTGTAAAGCCGGAAAGGTCTGAAAGGATGTCCGCAATCTCGTTGAGCTCCGCGCCGAAAAGCTTTTCGGCAAGGTCGGCCGGTGTAACTGCGCCGAAGTGCTCTCTCAACTCCTCGCTTTTGAGGTTCGGGTCAACAACCCCCTCCGCTGCAAGGAGGGCTTTCGCCCTCATTGCGGATTTGTAATCGAATTCTCCCTTTTTGTCGAACTGTTTGGCAATGAGGTCGGAAAATCTCTTGTATGGCAGCTCGCGCAAAGTAATTTCAACCGGTTTGTCCGCCTTGAGGATACGTTGGAGCTTCCTGCTTTTAAAGGTGGTTTCCTGCGGCGTAAAAGCCTCCGCCGCGTCTGTGGTGAGCAGAACGTCAAGAATACTCATGTCTGTTGCCCTCCTTAAACGTCAATGAAGTCGAGGAACTCGGCGTTGTTAAAGGTGAACGGAATGCTCTGCTCGCCAAGCTTGTTCGCTTCCCAGTCGGCAATGGTCGCCTCGTCGAGCGTAACTCCCGTGAGCTTGACTCGCTCTGCGCCGTAGGCGTCCGGGTCTGCAAGGTTTGAGATAATGGTGTATTCCGGAAATTTCCTTGTCCGGATGCAGTCGAGAACAAGCTTGGAAAAGAAGCTTGTAACCTTGTTCGCTTTGATAGTGCCCGAGCCGGAAGCACCGGTAACCTTGGAGCCTTTGAAGAATGCGCCGCACTGGTTAACGTCCTGCTTTTCAATGCTGATTTTCGCCTGCAGGCCTGTAACCTCCGCGCAGTATTCGCTGTCGAGCCACATTTCGCCGAATGTGCCGTTGATAACGCGTTTCGGTGTGTAGTTGTTCATTCTTTGTCACTCCTTTTTTAAATTGCAATGTCAATGTCAATGTCTTCAATCGCGTCAAGGAGATGTACCCTGACTCTGAGGAATACGCTTGAGCCGAAGTCATATTTCTTGACTTCCTCGTCCGTCATCTCGCTGTAGTCAATTCCGGCCGTTCTCATTGCGCTTTTGATTGCCGGAATGTTGAAGCTGACCTCCGGCTCGGAAACAACACCCTCGGTCGAAAGCTCGTCAAAATAACTCTGAACGGCAGACATAAGCAGACAGCGGTTTGAATAGTTGTTCGGATATTTTCCGATGTAGCTGTCCTCGCAAAGGAGCCTGAGGTCTTTTTTGATAACGGCCATAACATCAATGAGCTTAATTTTCTTGAACGCGCTGCCCTTGTCGGCTGTGGTGGTCGTGAGGCTGTTAACGCCTCTGGAAAGCTTGCATTTCTCCCCGTCATAGTAGCAGAAAAGCTTTCCCGCCTCTTCCGCTTCGTCCATCTCAAGCTTGCTCATTCTTGTGCAGTCGGTAACCTCGGGCAGCGCCGCAAAGGTAACGGAGTGGGAAATATCCGTGCCGCAGATAATGCCGGCAATCCTCGGCGTAAACTGCTCTGCCGAATAGCTCTTGCTGTCGCAGGTAATGCTGTTTGTAATGAAGTTGACTATGTATTCGCTGTCCGCCGCCGTGTTGGAAAGCACAGCGCGAACCTCGTTTTTGTGCTGCTTCTGGCCTGTTACCCAGTTCATAATCTGCTCGGAAACTCCGTCGGTCTCCGCCGTCGGCATAACGATGTAGTCAATGCTCTGCTTCGCCGCCCAGGAAAGCGCCTCGTCAATCGCTGCGTCCTGTGCAAGGAAGTAGGCGTAAACGCCCTTGGGGCTGAATTCGTTCCCCTTAAAAATCATGTTGATGTAGTCCCGGTTCGCTGCGGAAACTGAGGCCGGAACCTCGCTTGCGTCCTGGAGGTTGAGCGGGTTCTTCGCCGGAACCGCACCTCTGAGGATAATCATAACAATGCCTCTTGTTGCTCTTTTTGCAACCTCTGCCGCCGTTGTGGCGAATCGAATGTTGAGGGATGGCATACCCATGTTTATTTCACTCCTTCTTGAATTTCAATGTTGTCAATCAGCTGTGCTCCCGTGCTTTCTCCGCCTGCCGTCTTGCAGTCGTCAAAGTATTCAAGCACAAGCTGAAAGGTCGGAATATCGCTGTTTTCACCGCTCCAGGCAAAGCTGTTGTCGGTAATGTTTAAGTATCTGTCGGAAACTTTGAGCTTGCTTGAAAATGCGGCGGAAAGCATTCCCATCACTTTGTAGGCTTCGTCCTCGTCCCGGACTCTTTGCAGCGGCTCCTTGGAGCTGAAAAACGGAATTTCAACCGTTGCCTCAACAAATACCGTCTCCTTGTTCGCCGCCCGGATAGAATTGAAGAATGCGGAAACAAAAAAGCAGGGCGCGGAAAATCCTTCAATAACCTCGTTTTTATAAACTCTGGCTTTCGGAAAAAGTTTCCGGAGCGTTTCCGCCGCCCCGGTTCGGATCTCTTTGAGCGTAATCATAAATCGAGCCCGCCTTTCCTCAGCGCTTCGGTAACGGCCTTTTCTGCGTATTTGCGCATCTTGCCCTCGCTTTCCCAGCTTTCGGCCGTCTGCTTCATGGTGAATTTTCCCTGCGTCCAGCCTATCGCCTGCGTTCCTGCCCGGTTGAA
The DNA here is from genome assembly GCA_016292575.1 of Clostridiaceae bacterium. Classification (GTDB taxonomy): domain Bacteria; phylum Bacillota; class Clostridia; order Oscillospirales; family Acutalibacteraceae; genus UBA6857. The sequence continues at coordinate 16,885 of JAEDIH010000005.1, forward strand.
TTTCCTGTGTCCATTTTCAATGAGGTGGTAGTGCCTCGCCTTTCCTGCTCCGCCCCAGATTTCTGCCCTGTAGTCGCCGTAGCTTTTTCCGCTCAGCGTAACGTCCCTGCGAAAGCCCTTGCAAAGGTTGCCCGTCCGTTCTTTAACAGCCTTGCGCGTGTTTGCAATAACTTCCTTTTTGAAGTGGGTACCGGCAAGCCGCACCGCCCTCATAACAATGTCAGGCGTTGCTCTCTGTGTCTTTTTGAGCGCTTCGCAAAGCTCGTCCGCGCCCATCATCTTGACCTTGAGGCTATATGAATTCATGGCTTGTCCCCTCTCTGAGGATTTTGGTGCAGGTAAAGCCGAGGTCTGTGTCCTTTTCGCCAATGTTAACAACGGAGCGTATCTCCAGCCGCTGACCTTTATGCAGGATAATCAATGTGTCGTCGCACAGTTCCGGGTAGTACCGGGTGCGCACATCGTAGCTGACCGTGTTTGAAAGCCTCTCCTGGAGATATTTTTCCGTCCCGCTTGTCGCCCGGACAGAGGCGTAAACCGTTTTAATCGGTTCAAGCTTCTGCCCGGTGATGGTGTTGTTCGTCCTTTCGTCGTCAATCTGCTTGCAAAAGGTAATTTTGTGCCTGTATTTTCCGGGGTTGTCCATATTTCTCTTTGCTCCCTTCCTTAAAGCAAATTAACGCAGTGCAGACCGAGTATGCTCTCAACTGTCTTGTTCGGAGAAGACGCGGAGTTTTGAACATACCTTGCCCTGTTGTCGAACATATCCTGAATGAGTATCAGCGCGGCGTGGGTAATGTCCTCGTGTGTGTCAATCTCATCTTCGGAAAGCCCGGTGTAGCTTTTGACAAATTCTTTTGCCGCTGTAATACACAAATCAAGCTCGTTTTTTTCGCTGTCGCCGAGTGAGCCGAAGTCAAGCTTGAGAAAATTCGCTGCAAATTCCCTGTTTATCTCGCTGACTTTCATTTTTTCACGCCCTTTTTCGGCTTCTTTTCTGTCGTCGGTTCGGGCTCTGCGCTTGCAACGTAGCCTGCCTCAAGCAGGTCGCGCAGTGCGTCTCCCTCAATCTCAAGCTTTTCGCCCTGCTGTGCGCTGAAATTGAGCGTTGAAAAGGATTTGAGAATTTCAACAAGCATTTTTCCGTTCAGCTCCTTTCTTCGCGCGCTGTTTTCAATCAGACTGCGCTCTTCATCTTGAGTACGGCAAGCTTCTGCTTTTCAACAATCTTTGAATCGCACTCAAACCAAAGGTTAACGCCGATCGCGTGCTCCGTTGCGTATTTTTCGCGCAGAATAATCACGCTGTTGCTCTCTCTGTCGTTGAGGTAAAGTCCGCTCGGGTCGCCGTAAAAGATTGCGGTCTTTCCGGCTTCCATCTTGGGCATCTTGTCGGAAATGTAAACCGGCTTAGAGAGTATAACGGGCTTGAATCCGGTCGTAATGTCGCAGTTAAAAATGTAGTTTCCGTCTTTGTCTTTGAGCTTTCGGATAGCTGTTCTTGTGCTCGGGTGCATAATAAAGCAGCAGTTATTCTGAAGCTCGTCCGGAATCATCGCCTGCAGGTCAATCAGCTCATCGGCTGTAATCGCGCCTTCCGCCGCCGCGGTCATAATGTTTTCGGTGGAAAGGATACCGGTCATCTTGTTTTCGGTGCCGAGGAGCAGCTCTTTTTCAAGGCATTTTTTCTTTGCGTACGCCATGCGGTTAACAATGTAGCCGAGCACCGGAATATCGCTGTTGTTGATGAGCGTGAGCGAAATTTTCGCAAGCGAGCCGAAAAGGTAGCCGGAAATGTTAACGCTTGCAAATTTCGGTGTGTGGCTTTCAAGCTCGGTGAACTCCTCGGCGTAGGCGCAAACAACGTCGTCCGCAGCGGTGTCCAGCACCGGGAATGCAACCGTGCCCTTAAAGTGGAATTTTTTAACAAGGTTGTAAATCGGACAAATGTTTTCGAGCGTTTCGGTAATCTGCTTTGCAATGTGCTTCGGAACAATGGCGCCGTTGTCGCCGAAGGTGAGGTTGCTTGCCGCTCTCAGCTCGTCGGCTGTTCTCCTGCCGAGCACAAGGTCAAGGAAGGCTCTCTCCTCTTCCTTTTCGTTTTCCGCGTTGTCTTCGGTGCCGTCCTCGCTGCCGCCTTCTCCGCTGCCCTCATCGCCGGATTCTCCTCTGTTGCAGCCCTTGTCGGAAGTTCCTTTGCTGCCCTCATTGGTGTTCTTGCGCTTTTCAAGGTCCTCAAGCCGCCTTATCTGCTGCGAGAGTGCTTTAATCCTCTTGTCGGTCTCGTTGTACCTCTTTGTCTCCTCTTCGGAAAATTCCGGAATTTCCCTCTTGTCAACCTCGTCAAGGAGATTTTCCATCTCGGTAACAAGGTTGTTTCTTTCTTCTCTGAGTTCTTTGATTGTTCTCATTGCTTTTAATCCTTTCTGGTTATAAATTTTGTTTTAAAAATAACAAACGAGCCGTGGGTTTTCGGCTCGTTTTGCTTTTTTTCAAAGCTGTTTCAAAAGCTCAAGCCTTTTCCGCCTGAGCTTCTGCCTGTGTCTTTCGGCTTGCGCCCGTTTTTGCTGCGGCTCGTTTTCCGGCGCGCCGTAGTCAAATTCCTGCTCTGTCGTTCTGATCTCAACAGAGGTTGCCGGATAAGCCGGCGTTTTTTTGCTGTCAATGATAGAAATTTCATGAAGCTCCATCTCGCTGACCGTCCGTTCATAGTCAATTCCGTCTCTGTCGCTTTCTTTGTCCTGCGTCTTTGTCGGAATAAAACCGAAGCTCCAGCCTCTGAGCTTTTTCTCCCTTGCCGCCTCAATAATCTCCGGGTCGGAGAATTCGCCGTCAAAAAGCAGACCGATGTTGTCCTCCTTGAGCGTTGCCCCGCTTTTTTTAACGCTTGTCAGCTTCCGCTCGTGGTTGAGCATAATGCCGATATCGTCCGCGCTGTCAATCGCTCTTCGGAATGTTCCGGGCGTAATTTTTTCAATGAATGTCTTGCCTGCCCTGTCCGGCAGCGGAAGGGAAAAACGGTCAACTGCATTAACATAGCCGTGTATATGTACCTTTCCGTCTCTGATTTCAACTTTCATTTTTTTCACCACCTTTCCCGCCTTTTCTTTTGCTCAAAAGCTCATTGATGTCAAGAACCTCCCCCGTGTTCGGAACAATCGCCTTGCCCGTGTCGGGGTTGAAAACAACCGAACCGAGCCCAAGGTTAATAAAGTCGTGTCCTCTCGGCGGAAGGTTTTCAATTTTTCTGCATTCGTCAACGCTCATAACGTTTGATTTTATTGCAATCTGATACGACTGATACCTTTCAAGCATAGAGCCTTTCTTAATATCCTTTGTGTCAAAGTCAAAAAACCGCCTCCCCTTTTCTTCCTCAAGCAGCAGGTCGCGGTTGAGCGCGTTTGTAATCGTTTTGAACAGCGGAATAATGCAGTAGTCAAGGAATTTGTGCTTGTCGTCCTCGCTCGCCTGGCTCGTCCCCGTTCCGGAAAGCATACCAAGCGGAATATTGAATATTTTGCCTATCTCGGCGGCGTTCGTCTGCTTGTTTTCGTTCAGCTGCATCTCAACGCTGGTGTTCGAGCTTTCGGTGAATTGCAGTCCGTCATTGAGGATAACAATGTTCTCCTGGCTTGAGGAGTAGAGCTTGCGCCATGCGGCCTTGAGCGCGTCAATCGCCTCTTTTGTCAGCTTTTTCGCCGCCGTAATAAAGCCTTTTTTGTTTCCGCCTGTTTCAACAAGGTTTTTCTCAAATTTAAGCGTGTTGTAAGCAACGCTCAAAAGCAGCTTGTTTTCTCTGATAATGCTCGAGCCTTCCGCGCCGTCCTTTGTGTTGCGCAAAAGCTTAAAAAACTGATATGGAAAATATGTCTTTCCCTGAACAAGAATGTTGTAGCTTTTAAAAATCGGATCGTCGTTTTTGAGAATGGAAACATACGGCTCTTCAACATAGTGCAGGCTTTCAATTTTGTTTCCCTGCCAGTTGATAAAGGCGTAGGCTCCGCCTCCGAGGAAGTAATCGTCAATCATCGCGTCTCTGAACTGTGTTGCGGAAAGCGTGTCGCCTGTGTCGTCGTTCAAAAGCCTTTCCCTTTTGTCTCCGGAAACTTCAAAAACGCTTCCGTCCTCGCCTTTTTCATAAAGCTTTATCGGCGTTTCGCGCACAACTCCCTTTATAAGGCCGAGCGCTGCGGTAACGCTCGGAATTTCAAGCACCCTTTCCCTTGTCAGCGCAGTGTCGCTCAGTATCGCCGAGGCGAGCGCACTTTCCGCTGCCGTTTCCTCCGGTGTAATTCTTTCTGCCTGCGGCTGCTCTCTTTGGAAGAACGCCCTCAGCGAATCTAAAAATGACAAAATAAAAAGCTCCTTTCTCAGGCCGACTGAACAACAAATCCGTCGTCAAAAATAATGTCCTGCTGTGCAAGGTATACCGCGTCAATCGTCGCCATAACCATGTCAACCTTGCCGTTTGACCGCTTTTTGTTGATGTATTGGTTGAGGTTCGTGTCGTATGTCAGCCTTGCGTTTTCAAAGTTTATTTCAAAAAGCTTGTTTTGTTCAATAAGGCAGGCTTTGTCAAACAGCTTTTCCTTGAGCAGCTTTGTCGGCGGATGCAGCGTGTCGGAGTGCTGGCGCACCTGAACGGTGGTGAATTCCTGCTCCCATTTCTGCGCCGAGGAAAGCGCGTTGAATCTGTCGTAGCCAATCGCCTGAATCTCACAGCCGAAGTTTTTCGGAATGTCAAAAACAAATTTTTCAATAACCGAGTAGTCAACCGTAAGGTCTCCGCAGGCAATGCATTTTCCTGCCCTCATGAACTCTCTGTAATCAAGCTTTTCAAAGGCGTTTTTCTCGTTAATCCTGCCCTCGGGTATGAAGCAGTAGCAGTCAATCAAAAGGTTGCCCTCGTCGTCAACGCCAACAATGGACACTGCGCAGTTGTCGTTCGTCATCGCAAGGTCAACGCCAACATAAACCGCCATTCCCTCAAAGCTGACTTTCTGAACCTCACATTTCTGAATAACTTCAATCGGAACAAAGTGCTCCGTTCCCTGTCCTTGATAGATGATGTTGCAGTGCTTTGTCAAAAAATTTTCTCTTGCAGACGGACAGTTAACGGCTCTCTCCCGCTTTTTCAAAAGGTCCTCAAAAATTTCTGGAACGCTTTGGGCGAGCGGATTTGCGTGCAGCAGAACCTCATCGTTGTTTACCCAGTTTTTTGTGTCGTCCGGCTCAAAAAGCAGCCCAAAGGTCTCCTTGTCCTCAAATTTTCCGTCCAGCGTCTTCTTCAAAAGCTCAATCTCATCCTCAAACGGATTGTGTGCGCTCGGATATTTGGTTGAAACGAGAAATCCAAGCTTGTTCTTGATTGTCAGCTGACCGGAGCGCATCGCTTCAAATGCATAGGAATTCGGCAGCGCGCCGACCTCGTCGCAAAGAAAAACGTTCGGAAGCTTACCGTCAAGCCTGCTGTTTGAGTAGTTCAGCGGAACGTATTCGCTCTTTTTCGGCTTAAAAAGAATGTCGTCTCTGCGTATTTTAAAAAGCGCCGTCGGCTTGTCCGTCTCAAAAACCGCTGCGTTGTATGAAATAATCTCTTCAATCGCCTTTTTAATTTCTCTTGAAAGGCTTCCGTCCGGCGCAACGGAGTAGAACCAGGAAAAGCGCGGCTCAAAAAAGAACAGCAAAATAAAAAGAACCGCAATGATAAATGTCTTGCCGTTCTTTCGTGCAATCTCAAGGATAATGTTTGTGTATCGTCTTTTTTGTGTGTCGGTTTTATAAACAACGCAAAGCGCCGCAACAATCAAAAGCCATTGGAACCCTGCCAGTGCGTCATAGATAGGCTTCCCTATCAAAAGACCCTTGGGCATTTTTAAAATTTTCAGCAGTGCCTCAATTTTCAAAAGCTTCTTTTTGTCAATGCAGAATGTCTTGTCCGTTCCCCTGAGTATGGGCAAAATCTGCTTGCATTGCTTTTTAACGTATTTCGGCGCTTTGGTTTTGCCCTTAACAACACTTTCGCAGTAGTCCTGTGCTTTGCCGCAGCTGCTCATGCTCTTATTCATCACCCAGCAGCGTCAAAATCGGGTTTTGCTCCGGCTCCTTAACTCCTGCCGCCGCAAGCTTCGCCCTTGATTGCGGCGAGAGCGAAAGCTCGCTGCAGCAGCGGAACAATTCCGCCGAGTATTGCTTCTTAGCCGCAATAACGCTTTTGTCAAACATCAGCTCCGGGCTTTCGTTAATCTGCCTTTCAATGTCCTGCAATCGGTCAATCGCAATCGCACATTGGTCAACGATATAGCAATCAATGTCCGCCAGAACCTTTTCCGCCTCTTTAACAATTTTGTTGCGGATTTTTTTCTGCTCTTTTGTGAGCCATTTCGGCGCTTTTTTGATCGTTTTCGGCGTCCCTCTGAGCTCTTTTTCCGCCTCTTCGCGCTGTGCAGTCTCAGCTTTCGTCGCAGCCCCTATTTTAGTATAGACAGACTTGCACGGTCTTCCCATGTGCTTCACCTTCTTTTGGAAAAAATCTCATTTCTAAAAAAAATTACGTTTTTGAGTGGGCCGGTCGGTGGGGCTTTTTATTGCTATTGAGAATTATTTTGGAGGGGGGATATTATTATCCAAAGTGTCAATTACTTTCATTTTAGCGGCAGTATTCTTACATAACGGTTCTGACTGCGCAAGTATATGCAGTCTTTCCCTGCTCACCTTGCCAGATTCTGCAAGCTCATGATGCCAAGGACAAAGTGTTATAAGATTATCCTCTTCGAGTCTGCGTTCCCAATCCTCGCATAGCGGCTCAATATGGTGCACGCTCAGGCTTGTATAATTGTAGCTGTTTCCGTTGAGCGGTTTGCCCTCATCAAGGCAAAGCCTGCAAAGATACTTGTCACGCTGCTTAACCTGTTCGCGCTTGCGTTGCCAGGCAGCGGAAGATCTAAACTTGTCCTCGTCTCTGCCCTTGCGCTTGCGGTATATTTTTTTAGGACAGCGCTCACCCATGCGGTGAACCCTGCCGCATATGTTGCAGCTTTTATAAATAGCTCTCACCCCATACAAATAAAGCGGCTGACTGAGTGTCAACCGCAAATGCCTATGGTATTATTATAATTACAAAAGGCGGACAGAACGGACAAATTAATCTCCGTGCTTTTCAAGGTAACGGCTGCACACTTTTCTAACGCTGTCCTCAGTGTTTCCGCCGCCGATTTCCATAGCCACCTTAGGCCAGCTGTAGCCTTTAACGAAGCGAAGAATAAACACCTGCTGGGTCAGAACGTTGTCAATGCCGTCAATGAAAGCCTCAACCTCAATCAGCTCCTTTTGGTACCGCTCAAGTCTGTACTCATACATACGGCGCAGATGTTCAAGGCGTTCAATTGCTCTTTCCTGTACGCTGAGCCTGTTTCCGCCTGCCGGAGTACCGCCGAGATTAACACCCGTGAGCTCACCAAGGGAACGGATAACTTCCCTGATCTGCCTCTCGCAGATTTCTTTTGCTTTTTTAAGATACCTGAAATTCTCCAATCGTTGAAAATCCACACCGTTCTCCTTTCAAATACCGCAGAATAACCCTGACAGCCTCGTCAAACCCATCACACCTAACCGCCAGATTACCGGCATTGTTCAACGCCAAAAGCCATTGCCTTTGATTATCCGTGAGCCGTCCGCCCTTTTGCCGCTTGAGTTCAATGTAAAGTGCGTTGTATCCTCCCCTTGCAACCGGCAGACAGATGTCCGGAACGCCGCTCGCAAGTCCCGCCGCCTTGAGCCTTGCTCCGGTCTGAACGGAGCGTTTGCCCTCATTAGGAATGTGGAAGAGCAGGCGAAGCTCCGGGTGCGCTTTGTATTGAAGCTTCGCCCACGAGAATATAAGCTCCTGCTCTTCTTCCTCGGTCGGTAGGTATGCAGCTGAAACCCCCGTCTTATTCACTTCTTATCCACCTTAGCTGAAAGCCTCTGCTGTTGTGCAGCCCTCTGACTGCCTGTCTCGTCAGTCCCGTGTATGAGCATACGAGCATTTCAAGTTCCTGCTGTGTCATATTTTCCGAGGCAACAACCGTTTTTGTAATTACCTGCGGTTTCGGACTTTCCGAAGCTTTGACATTTTTGGGCTTTTCAGGTGCCCTTTTGATTTCATCGCTTAAACAAAGCAGCCAGTCGGCAGAAACGTTCAGTCCTTTTGCAAGCCTGATTATTGCCATTGCGGACGGATTAACGCTGCCGTTTATGTAGCTTCCGAGCGTTTTCTTGCTTATGCCCGTTTTCTGCTCACAGACAGCAAGGGTAATTTTTCTTGCTTTTAGAAAAGCTTTGAGCCTTTCGCCGAATCCCTCAATCATCGTTCACGCTCCTTTAATGCTTTTTCCGCTTCTTGTATCATCGACTATTTTTTAAATTTTGATGGACAATAAGAATTATCAATAAATGTTCCTTGACTATCTTCTTCTTTTTCTTGTTCAAGAATTACACTAAGGTCATCATCACTCAATACAATATTTCCTATACTTTCAATTATAAATTCGTCAATATTAATATAAGCTGTTATGTCTGTTCGCCTTCTTATTTTCCAAGACCTATAAAATTCGTCCCACACAAGATAACCATAAACAGTTGATTTGAGCGAATGCGTAAGTTTAAGCAGGTCATTCTCAAAAACAAATTTACCGTTTTTGTCTTTTATTCCGCTATTTCGGCAAACTGTGTATGGATTGATTTGTATTTCGGAATATGGGTCAGAAAAATTATGAATAAAATATCCCTTATCTTTTAAAGAATAAAATCCGCACACAGGTTTCCCGGTGTCGACATCTAATGCCTTTACAAGTGATAAGTTGCTGTTATATGGTGCTGAATTTATATTAAATGTATCACCCACCTTGCACGGCAGCACGATAACGCCGTGTTCAAGAAGATAGTCGGCAAGGTAATCGGTGAAGCTTCCCGTTTCCGGGTCTGTCCTTTTAGCTTCAATCATTAAATCAATTAGCCGTTCTCTGTCAGTCATTCCGTCTCCCTCCAATACAAAGCCTGTCCGCAAATTTTTACATTTAGCCATTTAGCTACCTCCGTGGCTTCTCTTCATCGAAGTGACCTTTGATGTATGTTGCGTTCCGAAATTCATTTCACTTTCATTCGGAAATTCAAACAAATCGTCACCGTTCCTCATGGCATGAGCAAGTATACCCATTGCGCATTTACAATTTTCGCCTGAATTATACTTTGCGAGTTCTGTACCTCTTCCGCTTTTCATATCGGCTTTAATGCTAACGTTGTCACCGCTGACATATATTTTTTCAACATTATCAAAGTTGACTACGCACTTTTTGCTTTTACTGATGATTGTCATTTATTCACCCTCCAATCCAAAGCCTGTCCGCAAAATGGGCAATAGCTTATATTTATTTTGCTGCTTTCGATTCTCATCTTGATTGCTTTACTGCACGCAGGGCACCAAAAGAATCCTGATTGAAACGCCTCTCTCGGCTTTTTCGGTATCTGCTTTTCAAGTGCTTCAATCGCAACTTCAAACGCTTCAGTGTAATCAAGAGGATAATTCCATTCGACCTCTGCAATAGCGACCTGAATCGTTTTGATTGCTTCTTCAGGTGTCACTTTCGTCACCACCTTTCAGCAATTCGGGGTTGTCGTGAATGTTGCCGATGACTTCACATTCAATGTTGCGCAGTCCCAAAAAAGGGTCAAGAACTTTTATTTCATCTATGTTCCATTCAATCCCGAAAGAACCGTATTTGAAAATCACAACAGAAGAAATCTCTCCAAACACGAACAAGCCTTTTACTATATCCCCCTCAAAAATCTTCTTGCCGTTCTTGTCGGTCAAGCCTGTGTACTGTCCGACGGTTTCGGGGATAACTTCTTCGGGTTTCCAACAGCCTGAATCCATAAGTTCTTTGCTTATAATTGCAGGGGAACAAGGAAAAAAACCAAAACAAGCAGGGCAATAAAATCCATATACCCATTCTCCGTTATCCTTTCTCTTGCCTCTGAATAATATCTCACGCATAGTCAGTACCGTCCTCTTCGTCCATTTTTGCGCCACGGCTACAAAAATCTTCATCTTTAACATAACCGCCAAACTCGTTGCAAAAATGACTATTAGTAGCTTTCATAAGCTCATAATTTTCACAATTCTTGCACCTGACGACCTCCACTACATCGGCAGCAGGCTGTTTTTGAATAAGGCTCTCAATAAGCTGTGTCAACTGTTCGGGAGCAAATTGCTTTAAATTGCGCATTAACGCTTCACGCTCTATGTATTCAGCCATTCTTACACACCTCGCAGTTCTCGGCAACACCGTCCGAATAAATCAGGTTAAGGCTGCTCAAAAGCATTTCGTCAAGCTCCCGGCTTGCTTTGCCTGTTGTCCAGTCGCAGCGTGCAATCAGCTTTTGAAGCGCATTGAGATATATTTTTACCTCGCGGACGGACTTTCTGCGCTGCAAAAGTGCCTTTGCCGTCAGTCCGAGGTAAAACCGTATGCGCTCCCGGTTGTTTTTGTAGACCTGCTCCGTCAGGCAGGCGAGCCGAATAACAATGCCCTGTTTCTTCAAACTTTCCGCAAGTGCGGTTTCGTGCGCAAAGCCCTCATATTTGTCGTTGTATTCGCAGGCGTATTTGTCAATAAGCTTTATAAAGCTGATGCAGGCTCTTTGCTGCTTGTTGAAAGACTCTGAATACAGCAGCATGTTGATTTTATTGAGCGCCATGATAAGTGCCTTAACGGTCACCTGATCGCGCGTGTAGTTGGCTTTCATTTTTTCTCAACACCGTCCATTCTTGCACCGCATTTCGGACAGTATAGGTATTCTCTGAGAATTATGTCCCAACATTCCGGGTTGTTGTATTCACTCGGTTGAATAGCGTCATATACTTCTCCGCATACACTGCACTCAGCAACAGAATAATCGCCGTAAAAATTGAGCCATTTCCCATGCTTTTCTCCGCCCTCATCGGGTGTTTTGATTGCTTTGATAGCTTCCCCGATAACCAAGCAGCCCTCGTCAAGGCACTTGTCGTTAATATACCGGCAGCCGAGACAGGCTCTCGCTCCCATTTCGTTTTTCAGCGTCTCAAGCCTTTTCAAAAGTTCATCCTTTTCCATTCTTCGGTTTGCTCCTCCTTGAAAATTTCATGTGTTCCGTCCATAAGCTTCTGTTCTTCCGTGCTTATCCTGTATCCGAGCTTTGAGAGAAATTCATATATTTTCTCAAGCCTGCCGTTCTTGTTGTAGACAGGGAAATCTTCACCGTATTGAGATTTGTAAAATCCGTTTCTTTCGCTGTCACCCGTGAAATAGTATGCAGAGACCGCAGCGGCGCACGGCTCGTCTTTAAGCCAGCTTTCAACCTTTTCAGCGTTCGGATAATATCCCTGACTTTCATCTCCGACCGCCTTTTTTAAAATAGCTAAATTTTGACTTGTGTATTCCACATCTCCCATAACGGCAAAATACAGCAAATACTCGTTGATAATTTTTTCATATTTTTTGGCAGCGCTGAAAGAAAAAATAAACTCATATCTCATTTTGTATGCCTTTTCGGTAAGCTGAGACAGTTCACTGCGGCGGCGGTCGGCTTCAATTTCCTTTTTGCTCTTTTTTGCAGGCTGAGCCTTTTGCTTTTTCACCTTTTGAAAAACAATCATTTGGCTATAATCAAAGTAGTAATAATATGTCTCATTTTCATCGTAATTCGGTATAAGCTCCGTTCCGCAAGTCCATTCACAAAGGTTAACAGAGCAAATCTGACTGTATTCCGATGAATACCGCTTTCCGTCCGGAAGAGGCTTTGCAAGCTTTTCTATCTCCGCCCGTATCAGTGGCAGGTTTGCTTCTCTTTTCTGTGCGCTGATAAAATTGTTATACTTCCAAAGAAAATCTCTGGTTCCGACATTTTCAAGCAGTTCATTCCTCTTGCCCTCATCGGTAATTTCAAGGCATTTGAGATATTCCTCAAGAGTGCCGCCCCTGTTTTCGGCTTTCTTGAGCTTATCGGCGGGAAGCGCAGAAAGCTTTGCTCTTTTGCGCACCGTGGTTTCCGAAAAGCCCGTTTTGTCTGCAATATCCTTAACGCTCTCGCCAAGGTCAAGGCACATCTGAATACCGCTTGCCTGCTCACAGATGGTGAGGTCAACCCTCTGCATATTCTCGCAGAGCATTGTTGCAAGCTGTTCTTTATAGTCCATGCCGGAAACAATGCACGGCACCGCCGTCAGTCCTGCTTTCTTCGCCGCCGCAAGCCTCCTGTGTCCGATAATGACCCTGTACTTGCCCTCATGAGGAACAACGGTGAGATTCTGCATGATACCGCTGTGCCGAATACTGTCTGCAAGCTCGGTAACGTCCCCGACATCCTTTCTCGGGTTGTCCGGATGCGGCTCAAGCAATGCTATATCAATCATGGTTAAATTATTCATTTTTCAAACCTCCTCTTAATTTTCCCCGGCATATTTAAGCCCGACAATGTTCTTATCAAATTCCGAAAGGTCGTAGCTTGCGTCTGCGGAGTAAACGCTTTCCTTTTCTGTGTTCTCGCTGCTCACCGGGTAAAACGCCGCCCAGCCGAGCCGGACAACCTCTTCAAGATATTTTTCAACGGAAAGCCGGCTCTTTTGTGCAAAATCTTCAATCCGCCTGAGGTTTTGTCTGATTGCGTTTTCCGTGTTGACAATGTTCCTTTTCGCCTTTCTGTTTTCGTACCATTGCCCGAGCAGTTCAAGCGTGCGCTCGTCCCGGAAGTACTCCTTTGCAAGTGCTTCAAAGTCAAGCTCGCTTTTCTTTTTGCCCTGTTTCGCCTTTTTCGGCTTTTTCGGCGCCGGCGCTTCAATTTCCCGGTATCTCTGCCTGATGATTTCCCATTTTCGCCTCAGGCGTTTTTCTTCAACCTCGGTATATTCGCAGCCCAAAACGGTGAATATTGCGCTCTCCCATTCGTCAAGAGTAACCGTGTTTTCATCGCATTTGTTAAGCCATGCAAGCGTCTGCGAGTGAAGCTTAAACCGCTCCTGGTCCTTGCGGTAAATCTCGTCCTGAAGCTTCATGCTTCTGTATTCCTTGCGGTGCGCAGTTTTGTGGCTTTGTATTCTGTCTTTTAAAATCTCTTTGGAGATTGCCTTTTCTCTGTACCGCCTGAAGTCGTCGCAAAGGTTTGCGTAGATTCCAATTTCAGCCGTGTTGCAGAATTTCTCAGGCAGGGGATGAGGGAGCTTTGCATAGCTGCAAATTTCCCGGAATCGCCCGTCAATTTCCTCGCGCTCCCTTTCTCCGGGCGCAAATACTCTGTCAGTCATAGTTTCACTTCCTATTCAAGTTTAACAAGCGTGTATTTAAAAAATATGTGTCCGAAAAAGTCCGCTCCGGTTTCGTCGCTGCCCTTGAGGAGCATATACCCCTTGGGAATTCTGACGTGCCGTGCGTATGTTGCCGCCCTTTTAATCTTTTCGCGCTTGACTACCGGCTTTTTGAGGTTTTTTGAGCAGTTGTAACGCTGCTTCATCAACTCTTTATTTCTGAAAATCTCGTCGCTCTGCTTAACGAGGTACGCCGCAAGCTTTCGATAGTCACCGCCGTCAAGCTGGGTGAACGTCACCCTTGCAAAAGGCCAGTGCTTTTGAATAATGCGAGGGTCAATATAGTTCATGACCATGTGATGGTGCCGCGCGCCCCGTTTTCCAATTTCCATAACGTGTATGTATTTGTATTCGATGCCCTTTTTTCGGTATTCCGCGCGTATTTTTCTGTGGAATACCGCAATATCCCGTCTCATCTCTTCAGCCGTTCTGTAAGGCTCGTCTTTTTTCCGGATATACTTGAGCTGAACGTGGAGGTCACCTTGAGTAAAGTTGCAGCAGATAAGCCTCATTAGCTTTTCAATCGCCCTTCGCCTGTTCGCTTCCTGCTGCGGAATCGCAGTTTCGCGGAATTTTGGCCGCCTCTTTTCGGGGAGTGCTTCATATTGCCTGAGCGTGTGATAGATTTTGACGTCAACATATTTTCCGTAGCGGACGGTCTCTTTAAAATATGCCATTTTGACCGCCTTTTCTGTGTGATAATGGTCGAAACGTTAATATAAAGAAGAACCGATTAAAACGGCTTTCGCCGTCTCAAAAAATTACCCGAAAATGCTATATATATAATGAAAAGGGAAGCCGGCACAAACCGGCGCAGAGTAAAAACAACAGGAGTGACTTAAAAAACTGGTTTTGCTCTTCCTCTCTGCCGTCCACAGTGGCAGGGAAAAAGGCGTTTACTTTCGGCAAGAAGTTAATATTAAGTTGTAGGAGAAAATACGAAAAAACCTCTGCGCCGGTTCCTGCCGGCTTCCTTGACTTTAAAAAAATATGTGCTATACTATATATCGCAATATGTGTTCGGTGTATATCATCGGCTTTGAGGGCGGCTTCGGCCGCCTTCTTTTTTATGTCTCGTTTTTAACAACCGTTTCGCCGGGTTCAACGGTGAGTTTTTCCTCAAGCTGACTTTTCTGGAAGTAGAGCTTCTCGTTTGCCCTCAGCAAAAAGTCTGCCCGGTTTTTGAGCTCGTCGCGCTCTTTGGCGGTTTCGGCACTTTTCTGCCGGACTTCTTCAAGCTCTTTATAGAGCGCTCTGCACTCATCGGAAATCCTCTCGTTTTCATCAAGGATTTCTTCAATATCCCTGCGCAGCTGCCTGTTGTTCGCCCTCGCCGAGCGATACTTCTCTCTGATCTCCTGATTAAGGTCAAGGAGAAAATCAATCTGTTTTCTTTTTGTCATTGTCAATTACCTCCATAAATTCTTTGAGCCTTTGCTCAATATCGCCTTTTTGAATCTCAAGGTCACGCAGCTGACCTTTTAAAATATCAACCTGACCGTAAGACGCCGTAACAGTAAGCCCGGCGCCCGGACTGACGCGTATTTGGCCGGCTTCTGCCTTTTTCAAAAGCTTTTTTGTCAGCGTAATATTCCATTTTGCTTCAGCAAGCTGCGCCTTTAAGCTTTTTTCATCGTCCATTGTGCTTTTTCCTTGCTCTTCTCCTGAGCTTCTGCTCAAAGCGAATAAGCTTGTCCTCGTTCCATACGCCGATGATTGCCAGAATCACCAGCGGAATATATGCGGCAAAAAAGCCGTAAAATGATTCAAACATTGTCGGTTCTCCTTTCAAAAAGTTCTTTAAGGTCTTTTTTGGCAACAAACCAATTTTTACTGCCGATTTTTGTTGCCGGCAAAGCGCCGCTTGCTACCCACCTGAACGCTGTCTGATAGGCGACCTGCAAAATCACAGCGCATTGGTCGATTGTCAGCAGCACCGGCATTTCGTCCCAATCACGATAATAAGGTGTTTTTTTCATTGTCTTGCTCCTTTCTTCAAAGTCTTTCGCGGTGGGTTTGCCCTCATGAGGCTTTCTGGTCTTTTTCAAAGAGGTATTTCAATTCAAGGTCTGGAAAGATTTCCGCCTTGAGCTTGAAAGCTTCTTCAATGGTTATCGGCGAAACACCGTTTATCTTTTTGTAGGCAGTGTTTTCGTGAACGCCCCAGACGTTTGCTACTTGTTTTGCTGTAACGTTATTTCTTGCCAGTTCGGCTTTTAAATTGTGATACATTATCGTGCTCCTTTCTATGCATTTGCATAACTTTGCCATAAGTATATATGCATTTGCATAATTTGTCAACACTTTTTTATGAAATTTCGTAAAATTTTGTTGACAACCACTTTTTACTGTGGTATCTTATAGGTACAACAGAAAGGATAATAGCTATATGATAGGAAAAACATTACAATTGATTCTTGAAGAAAAAGGAACGAACGTAAACGAGCTTGCAAAAAAGATCGATGTCAGTCCTCAAACTTTATATAGTATCATTAAGCGCGATAACATGAAAGCGGATATAGATGTACTATTAAAAATCTGTGTTGAGCTTGGTGTGAACATGGAAAGGTTTTACGGCGACTATTACGAAACATACTTTTGCCGTAACGAAAAGACCGACCCGGACGGAATACTTGAAAAGTATTATGCTCTTGACGAGAGTGACCGTGCTGAAGTTCGAGGCTTTATTCAATGCAAAATGACTGACGAAAAATATCAACAAAAAAAGCAGAGCCTTGCATAAGCGAGGCAATGTAATTCATTTTGATTTTACCGGTAAATGACCGCCCTCATTGGACGGTTAAATATAAAAACAAAGGAGCACACCCAAAATGTATTGTCAAAAATGTGGAACGCAAAATCCCGAAGGCGCAAACAACTGCCAGAACTGCGGCGCACCGCTTAATATGCCTCCGGCAAAGAAAAAGAAAAAGAAAGCCCTAATCATAATTTTAGCTGTTGTGGCTGTACTGTTTATTGCAATAATTGTTCCGTCGCCCGATGACAGTCAGCAAACCACGTCCCAAGCTTCAACCACACAAGGAGCGGAACAGTTTATTGAAAAAGTAAAGGAAAAAGCCGATGGCGCAATAGGAAAAGAAAACGAAACAATCACAGACATTAAATTAAATAATAAAAATCTGACAATTTATGTAGATATAAGCAAGGCCGATCCGTCTCCGTTGACATATGAACAATTAGCAGAGTCCCGCACAAGTTCAATCACCGATGCAATTCTTGAATTGGAAGAGTATTACGACCTGTGGGAATCAATAACTATAGATTTCGGGAAGATAGGAAAAAGTAAAAACAACAAATCTGATATAGAAAAAAATGAATACGGTTCTGCATATTTCCCTCTGGAAGACTTTTCTTTGGTAGGTTCGTCAAATGAACCCAAAACAACAGAAAAGTCCACCTCTGCTGTATCCGCAGGCTCGTCAACCGAACCCAAAGCAACAGAAAAATCTACCACCGCTGTGTCATTAGAAAACAGGAACGCGCTGGCAGCGGCTTTAAATTATCTTGATTACACTGCTTTTTCCGCAAAAGGCTTGAAAGAACAGCTTAAATATGAGGGCTATTCAGAAAAAGCTTGTGAATATGCTGTAAAAAATTGTGGTGCAAACTGGAATGAACAAGCGGCAAAATGCGCACAAAATTATCTCGACTACTCTTCTTTCTCTCGCTCCGGACTCATCGAGCAGCTCGAATATGAAGGCTTCACGGCAAAGCAAGCCGAATACGGAGCAAAAGCTGTAGGTTATTAAACATAAAAACAAAAAAACTCCCCGGCTGTTGGCGCAGCCGAGGAGAGCCCTGATTGTTGGCGCAATCAAGGGGATATAAAAGCCTTTACCCACAAGCAAATAAGGTACAGGCGCTTTTGCGTTTGTGCCGTTTATTTTTGAAAAAA
>JAEDIH010000083.1 GCA_016292575.1 Clostridiaceae bacterium
TTCGCGCGTTTTGTATACGCACGGACAACGAGCGTTTCGCCCTTTGCCGCTCTGAGCTTTGCCGAGGTGCCTTTTACCGTTACCAAACGGACATACTCCCCGGTTTTTGAATTAAGCCTGTAAACGCGGTAGCCGTCGGCGTTTTTGACCCTGCTCCAGGTCAGAGTACACGAGGACGAGCCCGTCCTTTTTACTTGAACATTTTTTACGCTGCCGGGATAAGTGACCGCCTCAAAAGCGGAGGAATACGCGGCATAGTAAATCTCGTTTCCGAGCTTCATAAAGGCGCGAACCTTATATTTTTCACTACTGCCGGCCTTGAGCCCGGTGATTACCATGCTGTTTGCCGAGGTGCTTGAAAGCCGGACATAGCGCTTTTTTGCGCTGTCATATTTATAAATGGCGTAGCCGGCAGCACCGCGGACACGCTCCCATGTGAGCGTATAGCCCGAAGCGGAGGTTTTCCTCTGGCGAACGGCTTTTACCTGAGCCGGAAGCGTTTTCGCGGTAATTCTTCCGGAAGCAGTGCCGAAGAAATTCTTTCCGCCCTGAGCAACATATGCTTTGACGGTGTAAACGCTTTCCGTTCCTGCCGCAAGGGAGGATACGGTGTATGAGGTTTGCTTTGTTGAAGCAAGCTTTTTGAATGTTCCGCTTGCTTCGTCAAGCCTGTAAACGGTGTAGCCGGACGCATTTTTAACCTTCGGCCACGAAAGTGTATAACCCGTTGTCTTGATATTTGAAACCTTTACCGCGCCGACTTTTCCGGGAGAAGCAACCGCCGTGAACTCTGCGGAATATCCGCTTGAAAGCGAGGCCGTTGACGTGCTCAGATTTGCGCGAACCTTGTATTTATCCTTTTGTCCCGAAAACAGACCCAGAATCTCCAGCTTGTTTTCCTTGACCGTTGCAAACTTAACGTACTTTTCATCGGTTGCGTTATACCTATACACGGTATAGCCCGTAGCTGCGCCGACCTTGTTCCAGGTGAGGGTATAGCGGTCTGATGATGTTGATGTCTGCGAAAGATTTACGGGAGCCGACGGAACGGTCGCGGCTGTAACAGGCTTTGAAAAATCTGCCCAGACAACGGTATCGCCGACCTTTTTCCGCGCCCGGACGGCGTAGGTTCCGACCGAACCGGGAGCAAGATTTTTAATCTGAAGCTTTGTACCCGTGAGCGTTTTTATGCTCTCATACTGCTTTTTTTGTTCGTTGTATTTATAAACAGTGTAGCCCGTTGCACCTGCTGACTTGCGCCAGGTCAGGGTGAAAGAATTTGATGTTGTTTCTGTCTGCTTGAGGTCAACAACGGTTGCCGGCACGCCGTCATCAAAAACCGTGTACCGCGCCACGGAGAACCGTCCCGTTGAATCATAGGCGCCTATTTCCGTTGTGCCGGGTTGAAGGAAGTTGATAACGTCGCCGTCAATCTGCGCCACACGCGCGTCATATGAAACCAGGTGCAGTGTCTTTTTCCCGTCGTTTGAGGTAAATTCGGGCTTATACGCTCCCGGACGCACCGCAATGGCGGACGTTACGGTGATAAAGCTTTTCGGAACATAGCCCGTATACGTCTTTGACTTATAGTTAAATTTAATTTTATACCAGAACGGATAGTTAAGAACGTTCACATAATAGTTTGAGTCAGTCTCCACCGCTTCAAGCACGGTGACCTTGGTGTTCTGCGGAAGATATTCGGTCAGAACCTTGGCGTTGTTGGTTGAAGGTCCCTTGCGGACATTGATTCCGCCTTTAACATTGACATAGCCCTCAAGGTTATTTGCGCCCGAAAGCGCAACCTTTCCGTCCGTTCCGTTTTTGTCGTCCATGTTGTTGAAAACGGGGATTGAAAACGAAAACTTTTTGTCAAGCAGCTTTGCGGAATAATAGGAGTCATAGGAAAAATACGCCTGAACGGCGGCGGCGCAGACATTCGTCATATACTGATGGTTATACACGCCGTAGGAGCTTGCCGGATTGACGTTGAACTTTTGCAGATAGGCCGTGAACTGACCTTTGGCAATATAGGTCTCGAAAACAAATTCCGCTCCGCCGATAATGGACTTTTGGGGCGACGTCCACGGGCGCGAGTAGGTTGTTCCGCTCTTTGCCCAGGAAAGTCCGCGCTCAATAGCTCCGGCACCGTCCGTTGCTCCAATGTTATAGAAATTATAAATTCCCGGATGTTTGCTGTTTTTTCCGCTTGTTGCGGAAGTACCGTTTCCTATCTCGCCGCGTATCTTTGAAGCAAGATAGCAGGGATTGATGTTAGCCTTTTTGCCTGCTTCGCAAATCACGGTTGAGTATTTATCGTTTGTGTTTATAAGCTTGCCCTTGGTGTTGTAATAGGAAATTTTTGTGTTATACATAAAAGTTCCGCGCAGAACATACTCAACCGCTTTTTCGTCAAAGCTTTCGTCATAGGAAGGGTACTCAAACTGGAAAATTCCGTATTCATTGAGGAAATTGCGCGGATCCATATAGTAGGCAACGGCAAGCTTGTTCGCCGTAACAAAGCCGCCATCCTTTTCAATATATGCGCCTGTGGAATAATTATAATCGCCCTCTTCAACGCTTTTAAAAACACCGGCATACGCATTCGGAAAAAGGCAGCGATCCCACGCCTGCTCGTTTTCAACGGCGGTGTTCCAGTCAAGCCCCGTTTTAAAAGCGGTAAAAGTCCAGCTCGGATGTTTTTTGTGAAGCTCGCGCAGCGCAGCGCGGTAGCTTTGCGGAAAAGCGGAAAGCGACTGCTCAAATTCATCAGCCGCGCAAACCGAAAAAGCGGAAAGCATGACTGCCGCAGTCACGGCGCAAAGAAGCACCGCAATGATTTTTTGTATCCTTTTCATTATCAGCACCCACCTTTGTGTTCTTTGAAGCGGTCATCGCAGAACGCCGTACGGGTCCTTGATAACCGCTGATTACTTGAAAAGTCCGTTCGGGAGCAGTTCGTCAAGAAGCGACTGCCCTTTTTCTTCCTTTTCCTCTTCCTTTTTCCGATTTTCGTTTGACGCAAGTATTCCGTCAATAAAAGACAGAATGCTTTCCGTATCGGCAAACGAGACCTTTTTTTCTGCTGCCGTTACGGTACTTTCCGGAACGTCGGTCCTTGCGACCGGGGCGGCAGGCTCCTCTGCAGGCTGAGCGATTGTTACGGCAATGCTGCTTTCGGAAATTCTGTCGATAAAGCTCGAAAGATTATCGCAGATTTCATCGGCAACGCGGCGCAGACGGTCTGTTGCAAGGCTGATTTCCCCGACAGGGTCGGTCGACCTTTCCTTTTCCTCAAGAGCGGCTTTTTGCAAAGCGAGCTTTTCCTCGGCGGCTTTTTGCGCGGCGGCAACGGCGGCCTCTGAGGATTCAACGGCGTCGGCCGCCCTTTTATCGGCCTCGGCGGCTTTTTGCTTTGCGGCTTTTGCCTCGCTTTCAAGCGCAGCAATTTTTTTGTTCAGTTCCTTAACGGTCTGCTCAACCTGAGAACGATATTCAAAAAATTCGTTCTTCATGTTTTCAATATAATCAATAACATCATCCTTGTTGAATCCGCCGAAAACGGAATTTCTGAAAAGACGCTCCGAGCTGCTCATAAACTTCCCTCAAATCCCGAGCCGGAAAGGCTCTCGTTTTTTGTAACTGCAAGCTTCCTTAAACAGCGGCAATTACTCGGTTTATGATAACATAAATCAAGAGCGGTTGCAACCACTCTTGAAGAAAATTAATTGTTATCTTGAAAAAATTTAATTATTATAGTATAATCAGCGAAAAAATACAGCCTGAAAATAGCAGAGGTGGGTTGGCTTGGAAAAACTGTTTCAAATTTCACAGACGGCGCTTTCGGTGCTGAAAAAAAGCGGCTACTCGGCCTTTCTTGTCGGCGGCTCGGTCAGGGACAGACTGATGGGGCGGCCCGTGCATGACATTGACATTGCAACAAACGCGCTGCCGCAGGAAACGGCAAGGGTCTTTGAAAAGCTTGCCGTTATTCCCACCGGTCTTGCCCACGGAACGGTGACGGTGCTCATTGAAAACACCCCGGTTGAAATTACGACCTTCCGCACGGAAAGCGCATATTCCGACAACCGCCACCCGGATTTTGTCAGCTTTTCAAAAAATCTCTCGGACGACCTTTCGCGCCGCGATTTCACAATGAACGCCATTGCCGAGGACGAAAACGGCGTCCTTTTTGACCCGTTCGGCGGAAAGGAAGATATTGAAAAAAAGCTTATCCGCTGCGTTGGAAACGCCGAAACGCGCTTTAAGGAGGACGCGCTGCGCATTCTGCGTGCGCTGCGGTTTTCCGCTGTCCTCTCGTTCTCAATCGAGGAGGAAACCTCAAGGGCAATTAAAAGCTGCAAAAAGCTTCTTAACAAGCTTTCGCCCGAGCGCATTGCAAGCGAGCTTTCGCTGCTTTTGTGTTCAGACGGCGCGGCAGACGTGCTTTTGCGGTACCCTGAGATTTTTGCGGAAATTGTCCCCTGCTTTAAAGTCATGCAGGGCTTCGCTCAGCATAACGAGCACCACTGCTTTGACGTCTGGGAGCACACGGTTAACGTTGTCAGAAACGTCCGCCCGGCGCTTCATCTGCGCCTTGCCGCGCTTTTTCACGATTGCGCAAAGCCGCTCGTTTTTTCGCTGGACGAAAGCGGAACGGGACATTTTTATTCCCACGCGCCAAGGGGTGCGGTCATTGCAGAAAAGGAGCTTAAACGCCTGCGCTTTGACAATGAAACAACACAAAAGGTTGTAAAGCTTGTTAAAATTCACGATTCTCCGCTTGAATGCAGCGAGGTTTCCGTGAAGAAAAAGCTGAACCGCCTCGGCGAGGAAACGTTCTTTGACCTTATCCGGCTTCAGCGCGCGGACAACCTTGCACAAAGCGAAAAATTCCGCTTCAGGCAGAAAAACTTCGACTGCCTTGAAGAAACAGCAAAAAAAATACTTGAGCAAAACGACTGCTTTTCCCTGAAAAAGCTTGCGGTAGACGGAAACGATATGCTTTCCCTCGGTCTTTGCGGAAAGGAGATAGGAGCCATGCTCGATTTCCTTGTTGAACAGGTGATTGAAGAAAAGACCGCAAACGAAAAGCCGCTCCTGCTTGCAGTTGCAAAAAGAGAAAGGGAAAAGCACAAAAAGCCTTGATATCAGGGTGCAAAACGGTTATAATTGCAAAAGGTTTTCAAAAAAGGAGGGTGAACAATGGCGTCCTTTGACGAAAAAGGGCTGAGAAAGCATATAAAGGAAAAAGCCTTTTTCCCGGTCTATCTTTTCTTCGGAGACGAAAGCTACCTCAAGGCGCAATATGTGAATCTTCTTGCGCAGACTGCGGTTGACAAGGCGTTTGAAAGCCTCAACCTTGACCGCTTTGACGGCAAAACTACCGAGCTGAGAACGATTTTTGACCGCGCGCTGACCTTGCCGATGCTCAGTGAACGGCGCTGCGTTATCGTTGAGGATTACAAGCTTGAATCGCTGACGGAAAAGGACGCAAAGGCGCTTTCCGCCTCCCTTGAGCAGCTCGGAAGCAGCACCGTTCTGATTTTTTTGCAGACCGGTTCTGCTTTCAACAGAAAGAACGGGAAAAAGGCTCTTGCTCTTTTTGAAAAATTCGGCGCGGTGTGCGAGCTGAACCGCCGCAAGGGGAACGAGCTTTTAAGACCGCTCATCTCCTCCGCCGCAAAGCAGGGCGCCGTCCTTTCGCCGCAAATGGCGCAGTACCTTGTCTCCTGCGTGGGGGACGACTTCAACGCGCTTATCAATGAGCTTTCAAAGGTCTGCAACTATGCCGCAGGCGGCGAGATTACAAAGCAGCACATTGACGCGGTTGTCGTTAAAACCGTTGACGCAAAGGTCAGCGACCTTACGCGCTCGCTCCTTGCGGGCAATTTTGAAAAGGCATACTTCATTCTTGATTCGCTCATAACCTTAAAGACCGAGCCGAACTATATCCTCGGCTCAATAATCGGAACATATGTTGATATGTACCGCGCAAAGGTTGCCTGCCAATGCACCGGAACGGCTCAGCCGCTGGCTCCCCTTTTCAACTACAAGGGACGTGAATTTGCGCTCAATTACGCCGCACGGGACGCGGCAAAGCTTGAGCTGACCGCTCTTCGCGCCTGCCTGGACGAGCTGAACGAAGCGGACGCAAAGCTCAAAAGCACCGGTACGGCGCAAACGCTTGTTATTGAACAGGTGATGGTAAAGCTTTTGCTGATTGCAAACGGAGAGAAAAAATGAATTGCAACGGAGGAAAAAATGATTAAGCTTGACAGACCGGTAATAGTCGAGGGAAAATATGACGTGATAAAGCTTTCAAATCTTATTGACGCTCTTATCATCAAGACCGACGGCTTCGGCATTTTTAAAGACAAGGAAAAGCAAAGGCTCCTTTTGCGCCTTGCAGGCGAAAAGGGAATCATTGTCCTGACGGACAGCGACGGCGCAGGCTTTGTTATCAGGAACTTTATTTCCTCCATTATTCCGCCGGACAGGATTACTCATGTCTATATACCGGATATTTTCGGAAAGGAAAAGCGCAAAACAGCCTTTTCCGCCGAGGGAAAGCTCGGCGTTGAGGGCGTTGAGGAAAAAATTCTCCTTGAAGCGTTTGAAAAAGCCGGAGTGACCGCCTCGCCCTCCAATGCAAAAAGGCGGCGCATCACAAACCTTGACCTTTTTGAACACGGGCTTTCCGGACGGGAAAACAGCGTGCAAAAGCGCCGTCTGCTTTTAAAAAGGCTTGAGCTGCCCGAGCGCCTTTCAACCTCATCGCTCGTAAAAATACTCAACACCTTTGTAACATACGAAGAATTTGAAAAAACAGTAAAGGAGTTGTTCTGATGCGTATCGGACACGGCTATGACGTTCACAGGCTCGCCGAAAACAGGAGGCTTATCCTCGGCGGAGTGGAGATACCCTTTGAAAAAGGGCTGCTCGGTCATTCGGATGCAGACGTTCTTCTCCACGCAATTTCCGACTCTCTCCTCGGTGCCGCCGCACTCGGCGATATCGGAAAGCTGTTCCCGGACAGCGACCCGGCCTTTGAGGGAGCAGACAGCCTTTTGCTGCTTGAAAGGGTTGCTCTTCTGCTGCTTGAAAAGGGTTTCAGAATCGTCAACATTGACTCCACCGTTCTCTGCCAGGCACCTAAGCTGAGAGGATATATTGACGCAATGCGTTCAAACATTGCCCGGGTCTGCCGCATAAGCGAGAACGATGTCAGCGTTAAGGCAACCACCGAGGAGGGGCTGGGCTTTACGGGAAGCGGCGACGGCATTGCCGCGCACGCGGTCTGCCTGATTGAAAAGGTATAAGACCAAAGCTTATAATTGCATACAAAAACCGCACGCTTGACGGAAAAGACGTGCGGTTCACTTTTTATTTTATCATTTGGGCAAAATCATCTTCTGAAATTACGGTAACTCCAAGCTCCTGCGCTTTCCTCAGCTTGCTGCCTGCGTCCTCTCCGGCAAGGACATAGGTGGTCTTTTTTGAAACCGAGGAGGACGTTTTTCCGGCAAAGGCTTCAATAATCTTTCCTGCCTCGGCTCTTGTGTAGCTTGAAAGCGTGCCGGTCAAAACAAAGGTCATGCCCTCAAATCTCCTGTCGAGTACGGTCTGCGTGCTTTCCATATTCACGCCGCAGTCCTTGAGACGGGAAACAAGCTCGCGGCTTTTTTCAAG
>JAEDIH010000084.1 GCA_016292575.1 Clostridiaceae bacterium
CCACACTAAATTCCACTTCAAACTCCACTGTGGAATTTACTTTGGGAATTCACTCTGTTAAAATTATTAAAATTATTAAATACTTTGCCTTGACTTTGCACACTCATTCTGTTATTATTAATTGGCAAACAATACCGATTTTTACTAAACAGGAGGTACAAAAATGGCAGATATTATCAATGCTTTGCTCAAGGACAAGCTCGGTTCAATTTCGCTCAAGTCGATTTTCACCGGCTTTATGGCTATCATCGTTGCCCTCATCACAATGCTCTCCACCGGAAACACCGGCAAGGTTGCAATGAGAGTTGTCGGCAATGTTGACACAAACACCACCGCGATTGCCGTTGAGATAAGCAACTACACCTTTGAAACAGTTAAGGACGAAGCAGGCTATTCAAGCTACAAGCTTGAGATTAAGGACGGCGAAAGCTGGAGAGAGGTTTCGATTCTCGGCGCAAACAAGGACATCGTTTCCGGCGATATCAAGCCGCTTGCTTCTTCAACCCGCGTTATTGAACTCAACATCTTTGGTATGCCTTATCTCGAGGCCGGCGATTACAGACTGACCAAGACCTTCCTCAGCGGACAGGCTGCAACCGCAGAATTCACAATTACCGAGGCCGTTGCACAGAAGGCGGCGTAACAAGCCCGAAGCAGATAGAAAATCAATAATTTAAAGCTATAATTTATGAAAGGCAAAATGTTTTTTGTAAATTATAGCTTTTCTTTTTTTGGTGGAGATTGAAGACTGCTTGCCTTTTCACCGTTTTTAACCGTGGCAGCTCTGACTTTTTTCGCATTTTTCAAGGTTTTTTCAATCTATTATGATATAATTGAGATAATCGGAGGTGTCCCTATGAGGATCTTACTCGTTGAAGACGAAAAAAGAATGGCTCAGGCACTGTGCGAGATACTGAGACTTGAAAAATATGAGGTTGACCATTTTTCAGACGGGTTTGACGGTCTTTGCGCAGTTGAAAGCAACATTTATGATATTATTATACTTGACGTTATGCTCCCCGGAATAAACGGTTATGAAATTGCAAAAAAAGCGCGGAGAAAAGGAATTGCCACGCCGATTTTAATGCTCACCGCCAAGGCAGAGCTTGACGATAAGGTTATGGGTCTTGACAGCGGCGCAGACGATTACCTGACGAAGCCCTTTATGGCAAAGGAATTGCTGGCAAGGCTGCGTGCGCTTGGCCGGCGTACTCTCGGCACAACCGATGGAACGCTGTCATACGGGGATATTACCCTTGATACCTGCGCGCTCACTCTGTCCTGCGTTACAAACGGACAAAGCGTAAGGCTCAGCGAAAAGGAATATCATATCCTTGAATATCTTATTGCAAACAAAGGTCAGATACTCACCCGCGAACAGCTCGCCTTAAAAATCTGGGGACTTGACAGCGACGCAGAATATAACAATGTTGAGGTATATATGTCCTTCACCCGGAAAAAGCTTGCTTTTGTTGAGGCAAAAACCGAAATCAAAGCGGTAAGAGGAATCGGCTATGAACTGAGGTGCGACGATGTTTAAAAAATCAAGAAGAAAAATCGTTGCAGCCATTATGTCTGTGCTTGTTCTTTTGTGGGTGGGAACGCTCGGCGTGATTTATGCCTCCAGTTATTTTGAAATGAAAAAACAAAACGAAAAGATGCTGAGGGCTCATGCCGAAATTTATGCGCTTTCCCCGTCGATGAACGGCATGACGCCGTCAAGAGGACAAAATCCGGGTGGCAGCAAGCGCGGCTTTGAGCCGGGATTCACCGACTCTCCAATGTTCCGGCTTTCAACCTTTTACACGGTTGCTCTCTCTTATGACGGAGAAGTCCTTGAAATCAAAAACGACACACCGGCGGTACATTCCGACGAGGATTTGGAAAGGCTTGCTCAAAGGATTATAACGGGCGGCAAGGAAACGGGCACGGAAAATAACCTTGCCTTTTACAAAGCAGACAAGGGCGGATATATGCTCGTTACCTTTATGGATAACACCGTTATCAACAAAAGTGCAGCCACCCTGTTAAGATATACGCTCATTTTCGGCGGTGCCGCCCTGCTTGTTTTTTTCTTTTTGTCGGTTTTTCTTGCAAAAAAAATTGTGAAGCCCCTTGAAGAAAACCACCAAAAGCAAAAGCAGTTCATTTCGGACGCAGGGCACGAGCTTAAAACGCCGGTATCGGTTGTCAGCGCCAATGCTGAGCTTTTATCGCGAGAAATCGGCAATAATCAATGGCTTGCCAATATCCAATACGAAAACGAACGAATGGGAGTGTTGGTCAGTCAGCTGCTTGAGCTGGCACGAACCGAAAACATTGTTCCGCAAACTCAGCGTATTGATTTCAGCCGTCTGGCAGGCGGAGAAGCGTTGCCGTTTGAAAGCGTTGCCTTTGAAAAAGGGCTGGTGCTGGTCAGCAACATTGAAAGCGGAATAACAGTTGATGGAAACAGCGCGCAGCTCAAGCAGCTTGTTTCCATATTGCTTGACAACGCCCTGCGCCACGGCGCCTGCAACAGCAAGGTTTATCTGAACCTCACCAAAGAACACGGTTTTGCAAAGCTCTCCGTTATAAATGAGGGCGATGAAATTCCAAAGCAGCAGCGCGAGCAGTTGTTCGAGCGCTTTTACCGCATTGACACCGCCCGAAACGGCGAGGACAAGCATTACGGGCTGGGACTTGCCATTGCAAAGGCGATTGTCACCTCGCATAAAGGGCATATATCCGTTCTTTGCTATGACGGACTTGTTGAATTTAAGGTTCAGCTTCCTGCGCTTTAAAAAAAATTGAAATATCAATAAAACTTCAATCTTCCTCCTGTACAATGTTTTCATCAAAGTACAGGAGGTTTTTTGTGTTTGTGCAAAAAGAGAAAGGAGTGAAACGATGAAATACCGACACGAATGGAAGCATGAAATTAGCTACTGCGATATGTTGGTTCTCCGTCAGCGCTTGTCCGCCGTTGCAAAACGGGATGCTCATACGATTGACGGAAAATATTTGATTCGCAGCTTATATTTTGATAATGCGAACGATAAGGCGTTGAGGGAAAAAATCAACGGTGTAAATTTCCGCGAAAAATTCCGTATCCGGTATTACAACAAAGACACTTCTCTGATACATTTGGAGAAAAAATGCAAGGTTAACGGTCTGTGTCTGAAGAAATGCGAAACGTTGTCCACGAAACAGGCCGAGGCGATTGCCAAGGGTGATTACGAGTGGATGATAAAAAGCGAAATTCCGCTGATTGAGGAGTTTTACAGCAAAATCAAAAGTCAGGGTCTCAGACCGAAAACAATCGTTGAATACACGAGAGAGCCCTTTGTCTTTGCACCGGGCAATGTTCGCGTAACGCTCGATTACAATATCCGAACCGGAATGAACAGTACGGATTTTTTGAATCCGGACTGTGTAACGGTTCCTGCCGGGGACGCGCCCATAATTCTTGAAGTGAAATGGGATGAGTATCTCCCGGATATTATTCGAGACGCCGTGCAGCTTCCTGATTGCCGGGCAGGTGCATTTTCAAAATATGCCGCATGCAGAATATACGGCTGAAGTTTAGCAAACAAAAAATTTTATAGGAGTATTTATTATGACTTTCAATGACATTTTTAAATCAAGCTTTTTGGAAAATATCACAAGTGTAAGTATTCTCGATATGGTTGTAGCGCTGGTTTTGGCTTTCGGAATAGGTATGTTTATTTTTCTAGTTTACAAAAAGACCTGTCAGAGCGTGATGTATTCTTCAAGCTTCGGCACAACCCTTGTGGCTCTCACAATGATTACAACGGTTGTTATTCTCGCAGTAACCTCCAACGTTGTTCTTTCTCTTGGTATGGTCGGCGCACTTTCCATTGTTCGTTTCCGCACAGCAATCAAAGAACCTTTGGACATCGCGTTCCTGTTTTGGTCAATAGCGGTCGGCATTGTTCTTGCGGCAGGCATGATTCCCCTTGCGGTAATCGGCAGCATTGTCATCGGTATAATTCTGCTTGTGTTTGTCAACAAGAAGTCGCACTGCAATCCTTACATTGTGGTTCTTTCCTGCACAGATTCCGTGGCAGAAAAGAACGCAAAAGCCTTCCTTGAAAATCAGGTTCAAAAGTGTGTTGTTAAAAGCAAGACCGCCTCAAAAGGACAAATTGAGCTTAATCTTGAAATCCGCATGAAAAATGATAATACAGATTTTATCAATGCTCTGTCCGAAATGGACGGAATAAGCAGCGCTGTGCTAGTCAGCTATAACGGCGAGTACATGGGATAAGGAGGCGCGGTATGTCAACACATAAGCGTATTGATAAAATTTGCTGTGTTGTTCTTGCTGTTACGCTGGTTCTGACAATTCTTTTTATGAACGCCGATAGTTTTAAGCTCCAAAAGACCTCCGTTACAATGGGTTATGAAAATAGGCTTTTTGACACCTCCAGGGTACATTCCATCAACATCATTATGGACGATTGGGATGAATTTACTGCAAACTGCCAAAACGAGGAATACTCTGCCTGCACCGTTGTTATTGATAATGACGCATATAAAAATGTAGCTATACGCGGCAAGGGAAACACCTCGCTGACGCAGGTTTCGTCCTACGGAAACAACCGCTACAGTTTTAAAATAGAGTTTGACCGTTATAACAGCACCAATACTTACTACGGACTTGATAAGCTGTGTCTGAATAACATTATTCAGGACAACACCTATATGAAAGATTACCTCTGCTATCAGATGATGAGGGAAACGGGTGTTGCCGCTCCCCTTTGCAGCTTTGTATACATTACCGTAAACGGTGAGGACTGGGGACTTTATCTTGCAGTGGAAGGTGTGGAAGAATCCTTCTTACAGAGAAATTACGGCAAAAACTACGGTGAGCTTTACAAGCCCGACAGTACGAGTATGGGCGGCGGTCGCGGAAACGGAAAAGATTTCGACACAGAAAAATTTGCAAACGCTTCCGAAACTGAAAGTTCCGACTCCGACAATACAAGCAGCACACAAAATTCAACCGCAGTCAACGAAACTCAATCAACCGCTCAGGAACAAAGCGCAACCGAAAAAACCACTGCCGGCAGTCAAACGCCCGATAGTAATATGCCCGGCGGCAATACGCCGAACCCAAATGCACCGAACGGTCAGATGCCTAACCCAAATGCACCGGGCGGCCGAATGCCGGACGGAATGACGCCTCCCGCGGACAACGGGAATGATCCTTTCGGCGGTCAGATGCCGGAGGGAATGACTCCTCCGGAAAGCAGCGGCAATACCGACGGCTCGGACAGCAACGGCAACGGCAAAGAACAAAACGGTACGACAAACGGCAACGCACCCGAAGCTGTTCCCCGCGGCGACAAAGGCGGCGGTATGATGAACGGCAGCGACGACGTTCTTTTAAAATACATTGACGATGAAATTGAAAGTTATTCAAACATCTTTGACAACGCCAAGACTGCCGTTTCCGACGCTGATAAAAGTCGCCTTATCAATGCGTTGAAAAATCTCAGCAACGGTGAAGATTTAACCGGCACTTTAGATATTGACGCCGTTATCCGGTACTTTGTGGTGCATAACTTTGTTCTGAATTTTGACAGCTATACCGGCTCGCTGATTCACAACTACTATCTCTATGAAAGCAATGGACAAATGCAGATGATTCCCTGGGATTACAATCTGGCCTTTGGAGGATTCGGTTCTGCCGGCGAAGCCGCCAATCTCATCAACTATCCCATTGATTCGCCTGTTTCCGGCGGCAATGTTGAAGACAGGCCGATGATTGCCTGGATTTTCAACAATGAGGAATATACCGAGCTTTATCACAAATATTTTTCTGAGTTCATTTCCGAGTATTTTGACAGCGGATATTTTGAAGAAATGATTGATAAAGTAACCTCACTGATTGCGCCCTATGTGGAAAAGGATCCGACCAAATTCTGCACCTATGAAGAATTTGAAACAGGCGCGGCAACTCTTAAAGAATTCTGTCTGCTTCGAGCAAAAAGTATCAGCGGACAGCTTGACGGAACAATCGGCTCCACCACCGAGACGCAAAAAAGCGACACACTTATTGACACCGGTAACATTCAAATCAGCGCTATGGGATCTATGAGGAATTCTATGGGCGGCGGTATGACCGGACCGGACAACAACATGCAAAACTTACAAAGCAACGGCAATACCTCCGGGCAGACCCCACCCACAGAAAACAATGCGGAAAGCTCCGGCTCTCAGGCACAGCCGTCTACGGGTGATTCTGTTACCGCACAGAGCAATGAAAACGGCGACAATTCAATTTTGCAGACCACTGACGGTAAATCCCGGCAAAAAAACGTCGGGCAATCAAATACCCAGCCGCAGACCTCTGTATCACCTACGTCCCTGATTACGCTCGCAATCAGCATTGCGGTTCTTGTTCTCGGCATTATATTTGCATTCACTTATAAAAGGCGAAAATGATGTGCATGAAAGAAAAATCCATTTATTGATATTGATATTTCTTGTTAGCCGTGGTAAGATAATAAGCAAGATAATAAGCAAGATAAATCGGAGGAGAATTTATGTCGGGTTATACGCCGCCTTACCGGATTACTGATAAAATGCTGAGTCTTGTTGCTTTGATTTCCGAAAAAATCGGACGAATTACGGAGCGCAGTAATCTTGATTCAAAACCACATCTGAGAAAGAATAATAAGATTAAATCCATTTATTCTTCGCTTGCCATCGAAGCAAATTCGCTTTCTCTCGGCGAGGTAAAGGATGTTATCAACGGAAGACTCGTTCTCGGCGCCGAAAAAGAAATTCAGGAAGTCAAGAATGCTTATGCGGCGTATGATGAAATTTCAAGGCTTAATATTTACAGCTTACAGGAACTGAATCGATTGCACGGAATCATGACAAAGCATGTTACAGATGTCAGCGGCAAATTCCGTCTCGGCGAAGAAGGTGTTTTTAACGGTGACAAATGTATCTTCATGGCGCCGCCTGCAAAATTTGTTCCGGGACTTATGGAAGATTTGTTTGATTGGATGAAACGAAGTCATAATACGGTACACCCTTTGATTCTTGCCTCTGTTTTTCATTATGAGTTTGTATTCATTCACCCGTTCGCCGACGGCAACGGCAGAATGGCCCGTTTGTGGCATACGGCAATTCTTACAAAATGGCAACCGATTTTTGAGTTTATACCCATTGAAAGTCAGATTGAAAAATTTCAAAACGGTTATTACGATGCAATTGCAATATGCCATACAGACGGAAGCAGTACTGCCTTTATTGAATTTATGCTTGAACAGATAAACGCCATACTTGATGAAATTTCTGAAACAGTTGCAGCACCGGGAAATAACATTTCAGAATATGTCAGAAGACTGCTTTCGGTTATGGAATATGATACGCCGTATACATCAAACGATATCCTTTCCTTATTGGGGTTAAAATCAAAAGAAACCTTACGAAAGAACTATCTTTCACCGGCGATTCATGACAATCTAATTGTTATGACCGAACCCGATAAACCAAACAGCAGAAATCAAAGATATATAAAGAAATAAAACGCCTTGTTGTAATTTATAGCTTTTTCTTTGTTGTGAGGAATAAATTATATTACCCGTATTTTTGGGACATACTTTATTCCTCATAATTTATTCTGAAATAATCCAAATACTTTTTGAAT
>JAEDIH010000085.1 GCA_016292575.1 Clostridiaceae bacterium
ACCTTTTCTGTAAAAGAATGGGAAAAAACCTCAAAAATTTTGAAAAAACTATGTACAAATGGTTTTTTCTTTGATACAATATGTAGTGCAACTAATGACAGGCAAAAAGAGGCATTTGAGCTGTCGCGCCGTTCGGACGCAATGATCGTCGTCGGCGGTCGCTCAAGTTCTAACACCGCCAAGCTTAAAGCCGTGTGTGAAAAGAACTGCCCGACTTTCCTTGTTGAAACGGCGCGGGAACTTGCAAAGTACGATTTTTCCCGCTTCCGTTCAGTTGGGGTAACAGCAGGGGCTTCCACTCCTGCAGGTATTATAAAGGAGGTACTATCCACCATGTCCGAAATTTTAAACGAACAAACCAATCCTGAAGAAATGAGCTTTGAAGCCGCTTTGGAGGAGAATCTCAAATCAATGAGCTCTGACCAAAAAGTGCGTGGCGTTGTTGTAGGTATTGCACCTAATGAAATACAGGTCGATATCGGCAGAAAATATGCTGGCTTCGTTCCCATTGAGGAGTACAGCAACGATCCTACTGCCGATCCGAAATCGGAACTCAAAATCGGTGATGAAATTGACCTCATCATCATGAAGACAAACGATTCCGAGGGAACCATGATGCTCTCCAAGCGCCGCTTTGATGCAATCGCTGCCTGGGACAACATCATGAAGGCCAAGGAGGACGAGGAAATTCTTGAGGGCGTTGTTGCCGAAGCAGTTAAGGGCGGCGTTCTTGTTTATTCGCAGGGCGTTCGCGTTTTCATTCCCGGCTCGCTCACCGGTCTGCCCAGGGAAGCCGACCTTTCCGAGCTTGTCAAGACCAAGGTAAGATTCCGCATCATTGATGTTGACAAGGCAAAGAAGCGCGCTGTCGGTTCAATCCGCTCAGTTGTCAGAGAAGAACGCAAGGCCGCAACCGAAGCTTTCTGGGCTCAGATTGAAGAGGGTCAGGAATATACCGGCACCGTTAAGTCACTCACAAGCTACGGCGCATTTGTCGATCTCGGCGGAGTTGACGGCATGGTACATATTTCAGAGCTTTCCTGGAAGCGTATCAAGCACCCGTCCGAAGTTGTCAAAGAGGGCGACGTTGTCAAGGTATATGTCAAGGCTCTTGACAGGGAAAACAGAAAGATTTCTCTCGGCTATAAGAGAGTTGAGGACAACCCCTGGGAAATCCTCAAGAGAGATTATCCGGTCGGCTCGGTTGTTAAGGCCAAGGTTGTCGGTCTTACCACCTTCGGAGCGTTCGCAAACGTTATTGACGGCATTGACGGACTTATCCACATTTCGCAGATTGCAGACCGCCACATCGCTTCTCCGAAGGAAGTTCTTTCCATCGGCGACGAGGTTGACGTTAAAATTACCGACATCGACTTTGAAAAGAAGCGCGTAAGCCTTTCAATCCGCGCTCTGCTTGAGCCGCAGGACGAAGCTGTTGAAGCTGACGAAGCCGCAGAAGAAGCCGAAACCGAAGAAGAAGCTCCCGTTGAGGACGCCGAATAATTCGGGCACACAACAAAAAAATCAGCCCTGCCGGAAAACGGCAGGGTCTTTTTCTTCCCGTCAGCGGCTCTTAATATCTGATTCCTACAGAGTCAAGGTATTCCTCAAGACAAAGACCGCTGTCTTTAATTTTCTTTGCATATTCAACGCCGACAAAGCGCCAGTGCCACGGCTCATAGACAATGCCTGTCACAGCCTCCTTTTCCTTGGGATAGCGCAGGATAAAGCCGTATTTATAAGCGTTTTTCATCAGCCATGCATATTCGGCGCTGTCCGCAAAGGAGTCGTATGTGTTGCAGATGTCCATTGCAAGACCGATGTTGTGCTCGCTCGTTCCCGGCGGAAGAATGACCGAAGCGGCTTTTTTTGCCGCCGCCTCACGGTCAAGACCGTAACGCGCCATGTAGGTTTCGGTCAGGTTGTTGTAATTTATGCGCTGGCGCTCATAGCTGCGGTGACCCGAAAACGGAGTCAGGGTTACCCCGTCCTTTTTGCCTGCGCGATACATTTTTTCGTAATACGGAGTGACTCTTGCATCAAGCTCATAGCCTGTGTCGAGTATTTCCCGGGTTTCGGGATCATAGCCCTCAGGAATTTCGCGCTCCATGCTGACAACAATCAGATTCCACGGAACCGAATCAACGTCAACAATTATTCTTCCGCTTTCCGAGCGTTTGACTTCGCTCTTTTTTTCCGTTGCAGTTGCAGTGGTAACATTGTTTTCAACCGATATTTTTTCGCTTGTACTTTCGGCTTTGCTGCTGCTTTCGCTTTCGGAAATGCTTTCAGCCGAAGAAGAACTTGCTGACGATGAGGACGCTGTGCTCACCTTTTCGGCGTTTTTTTTGTTTTTAATGAGCGTTACCGCAGTCATTGAAGCGATGATAACGATTAAGGAAACAAGAACCGCAATAATAATATTCTCCTTGTTTTTTTTCTTTTTCCTGTTCATTCTTAAACCTCCTTTGCATAAGTTTATCACAAAAAGCGGAACAATCAATATATGAAACAAAAATTTAAGAAAAACTTTATTTATCTATTTTTATTCAATTTATTACATTCGACACAAAGTGACATGATTTTCAAATTATAAGTGATATGATTTACACAGTGCTAAGTACACGGCCCGAAAGGGATACTGAGAGGAGAAAAGTATTATGAACGAAAAGGTCGTTATCACAGACGACGGCAGCTCTGCGCTTCAAAAGCTTGTTCTTGATTTGGAAAAGAGCGGCTTTGAAGTAAATTTGGTTGAATCAGACGGAGAAAAGCTTGAACGCGTTATTGAGAAATCCATTCCCGATATTCTGATTGCAGACGCATTTATGAAGAACCGCGACGCGCTTGAGGTTCTTTCATCTTTGGGCGGAAAGCTCAAAAAATGCGGTGCAAGAATCTTCATCAAAACTGCGCTGAAAAGCAAACGCTATGAGAAAAGGCTGCTCGCAAAGGGTGCCGACGCATACCTTTTGAAGCCCGTTGAGCTCAATGCGGTCATTGGAAAAAGGAAGCCTGCGGCAAAGAAAAAGCCAAAATTCGCTTTCTGCTTCAGGCAAGCCAGAAAGGTCTGAACTTCCGCGATTGTTCTGTTTACACTTTCGGCTGTCTGTTTTCCGTCACCTTGCATAAGCAATCTGAAAATACAGAAGGAGGTTCCGAAATGTATTATGAAATCTGACGAAAAACACACTAAAAAAATGCAAACATTCAAGAATCGGAAACAACTGAATAACCGTCCTTCGGCACCAAACCGGAGGGCGGTTTTTTTCAAAGGCGCTAAAATTAAAAAAAGCAGCGCCGCCTTTTGGCAACGCTGCAAAAACTACTTGTTTAATTTTAAGCATTCCGGAAGAATCAATCAAAAAGACCGCCGAAAACTTTCTCCATGAAAGCGATACCCTGCTTAGTATCTCCGCCGTAAGCAATGAGACCGATGATGGTTCCGAAAACCTTCATGAGGATGCCGACAACCTTGCTAATTGTGGGCTCTTCAATGGTTGCAGGGCTGTAGGAAGCTCTGAACTGAATGAGGATTCCGCCGCAGTTTGCGGGAAGCGTGAATAGAGCGGCTGCAGCATATGTCTGACCGACCTGAGCTGCCTCACAGGGGCAAGCTTCGCAATACCAACCGTTGAACTGCCATCCGGACGGAGCGATAACTTCGGGAAGAACAACGCCCATTCCACCTTTCATGGTATTCGGATCCTGGGGAACCATGTAATAAACGCCGGTAACGTCCTTGCCGGCTTTCCATTCAAACTTGCCGGTTTCTTCGTTATAAACCTGAGTTTCGGCCTTGAGCGAGCCGCCGTTAAGGTTGAAAGCAAGAACAGCCTGATCGGGCTTGCAGGGAGCACCCTGACTACCATTCTTGCCCCACCAATCATGATAAGCTATCCCGGGAGTTACGACAGGTGCGGTTGTTTCTTCAGCAAATGAACTTACCGAAAGAGCTCCGAAGAGCATGAGAACTGCTAAAAATACAGATAATACTTTTTTCATAGTGGATTTCCTCCTTATATAATGTTTATTATCTTGGTTTGATTATATCACCGACTTTGACATATTTCAAGTGGTTTTTGAAATCTTTATTGATTTTTTATTAACTTTTGAACAAGTTGTCATATTTTTTACGGCAAATAATGTTACTTTCAACAAAAACCGACAACAGCCTGCAAAGCAAAAGCAAATATTTCCGCGTTTTGCGCCGAATCATCAGCTGTTTTCCGCCGAAATTTTGAACGCAAGCTCTTCAAGCTCCTCAATGCTTGAAAGTGCTCCGACCCTTTGGCGGTAGGAAGCCGCGCCGCGCACTCCCCTGATGTACCAGACGGCGTGCTTGCGCGCCTCCCTTATTCCGACCTTTTCGCCCTTGTACTGGCAGATTCTGCGGATATGATTCACCATAACACGCATCCGCTCGCTGACAGGCGGCTCGGGAAGAATTGCTTCATGCTTCAGAAATGCGCTTATCTGACTGAAAACCCACGGTCTTCCGAGCGCTCCCCTGCCAACAAGGATATAATCGCAGTTTGTTTCCTCAAGCATTCTTGCCGCAGAGAGACCGTCGGTAACGTCTCCGTTTGCAATAACGGGAATTGAAACTCCCCTTTTTACAAGTGCAATAGTCTTTGTGTCAACCGGCGGAGCGTACATCTGCTGCCTTGTCCGTCCGTGGACGGTGATTGCCTTTGCGCCGGCGTTTTGTGCCCTTTGCGCAATTTCGAGAGCGTTGATGTGCTCGCTGTCCCAGCCGAGCCTTATTTTTACCGTAACGGGGATATCAACCGCTTCGACAACAGCTTTAATGATTTTTTCGGCAAGAACAGGGTTCTTCAGCAGGGCGCTTCCGCCACCGTTTCCGGCAATCTTCGGCGCAGGACAGCCCATGTTGATGTCGATAACGTCCGGAGAAAAGGAAAGGCATTCCCTTGCAGACTGCGCCATAATATCGGGATCGCTACCGAAAATCTGCGCCGCCGCCGGGCGCTCCCTTTCCGAAAGGACAAGCAGCTTTTTGCTTTTTCTGTCGCACATTGTCAGACCCTTTGAGCTGACCATTTCGCTGACAACATAGGTTGCGCCGTATTCACAGCAAAGCTCACGGAACGCCATGTCCGCAACGCCGGCCATCGGTGCAAGTCCGGCTGTGCGTCCGTCAATTTCAAGGTTACCGATTCTCATTACAAATTCCTCGTTCTTTTTCAGATTGATATATTTTAACACAATCTTGAAAAAAATCCACCCTTTTATGGGAATTTGTGGTATACTGAATTATATTGATTCAAATTCGGAGGTAACCGTATGAAACTTCTTGTTGTTGACGGGAACAGTATCGTTAATCGCGCGTTTTACGCAATAAAGCTGCTTTCAACCAAGGACGGTCAGTTCACCAACGCCATTTACGGCTTTATGAATATTCTGCTGAAGCTTGAGGAGGAGTGCGAACCAAGCCATGTTGCTGTTGCTTTTGACCTCAAGGCACCCACCTTCCGTCATAAGATGTACGACGCATATAAGGCAGGGCGCAAGGGTATGCCCCCGGAGCTTGCAAGCCAGCTGCCGATACTCAAAAAGCTGCTTTCCTCGCTCGGCTATACCCTTGTTGAAAAGGAGGGCTTTGAAGCGGACGATATTCTCGGTACGCTGAGCGCCCATGTCAAAGGAGATGACCGCTGCTTTGTTGCAACGGGCGACAGGGATTCGCTGCAGCTTGTTTCCGACAACACCGTTGTAATGCTTGCCTCAACAAAAATGGGCAAGCCGCAGACGGTTGTCTATGACAAAGCAAAGCTCATGGAGGAATACGGCGTTGCTCCCGAGGGAATGATCGAAATCAAGGCGCTCATGGGCGACTCGTCCGACAACATTCCCGGCGTTGCCGGCATCGGTCAAAAGACCGCCGGCGACCTCATAAAACGCTTCGGCACTATTGACAGAATTTACGCTGAGCTTGACTCGCTCGACATCAAAAAGGGCGTCCGCGATAAGCTTGAAGCCGGAAAGGACAGCGCCTATCTTTCAAAAAAGCTCGGCACCATCTGCCTTGACGCTCCGATTGATACAGATATGAAGCTTTACGCAAAAAAAGCCCCGGACGCAAAGCAGACCATACCGCTGCTTGTCTCGCTCGAAATGTTTTCAATGATTGAAAAGCTCGGTCTTACCCGTGAGGGCGTCTGCATTGCGCCTGAAACAGAGCAAAAGGAAAGCAAAATCATTTTCAAAGAAGAACGCGACCTTTGCGGCCTTCTGGGCGAATTTAAGAACGCAGGCGAGGCGTATTTTGTCTGCGAATACGAAAATCACGCCGTTAAAGCCTATTTTTTCCGCACCCAAAACGAGATACGTTTTGTTGAGTCGAACTGCTTTGACTTTGACTCGTTTTCAAAAAGCTTTTTGGAGGGTGAATGGAAAAAATATACCTGCGACAGCAAAAACCTTTACCGCTATGCCGAAAGCATCGGTACAAAGCTTTCAAACCTTGCTTTTGATACCACGCTTGCCGGCTATATCCTCAACCCCTCTGCAAGCAGCTATGATGTTCTGCGCCTTGCGGATTCGCTCGGTGTTTACGTTCACGATATCGACTGCCCGGAAGAACTGAAGAAATATGCTCAATGCGCCGCGTCCGTTGAAGGCGTTTGCAAAAAATGCGCCGCCGAAATTAAAGAAAACGAACAGGAATATCTGCTTTATGAAATTGAACAGCCGCTTGCAAGGGTGCTCGCCTCAATGGAGAACACCGGCTTCCTTGTTGACAGAGACGAGATTGCGCGCTACGGAAAGGAGCTTGAGCTTCGCACCCGGGAAATCAGCAAAAAGATTTTCTCGCTCGTAGGCTTTGAGTTTAACCTCAATTCCCCCAAGCAGCTCGGCGAAGCCTTGTTTGAAAAGATGGGTATTCCCGCAAAGAAAAAGACCAAGAGCGGCTATTCAACAAGCGCGGAGGTGCTTGAAGAGCTTTCAGACGACTACCCCGTTGTTGCGGACATTCTGACCTACCGAATGCTTGCAAAGCTCAAATCCACCTACTGCGATGGTCTGCTCAAACAGATATGCGCGGACGGAAGAATCCGTTCAACGCTCAACCAGACCGAAACAAGAACCGGCAGAATTTCCTCCCTTGAGCCGAATTTGCAGAACATTCCCGTCCGCTATAAGGAGGGCAGGGAGATACGCCGCTTTTTCACCGCAGGAGAGGGCAGAGTGCTTGTTGACGCAGACTATTCGCAGATTGAGCTGCGCGTCCTTGCCGAAATTTCGGACGACGAGGCAATGCTTTCAGCCTTCAAAAACGGCGACGATATCCACGCCATAACCGCCTCTCAGGTGTTCAATATGCCGCTTCATATGGTCACTCCACTGATGCGAAGCAGAGCAAAGGCAGTCAATTTCGGCATAGTATACGGCATTGGCGCATTCTCGCTTGCAAAGGATATCGGCGTAACGCGCAGGGAAGCCGATTCCTACATCAAAGGCTATCTTCACCATTACAGCGGCATTGACCGCTATATGAAGCAGGTTGTTGAAAAAGCGCGCGAGGACGGCTTTGC
>JAEDIH010000086.1 GCA_016292575.1 Clostridiaceae bacterium
GGCAGAGCCTGAAAGAATATTATCATATTTGTTATACTTTGTCAATATAAGGCAGAACGGGATTGGCGCATTTAGCTCTGCATCTAAATGCAACAACCCTTTTTTAATTCATCTTGGCGCTCAATTTCTGTCCATTGCAACGTCATTACTGTGCGCCTTGCGCTGTCTGCTCCTGAGCGTACGGCGGACAAGCAGACCGTAAAGCGCCTTGCCGTCAAAGGGAACAAGCGGATAAAGATAGGTGTAGCCGTCAACGGTCTTGGTTGTGCAGATTACAACTACAATTATTGCAATTCCGGCAATAAAGCCCCAGAGTCTGAATATTGCCGTGAGTATCAGAAGCAGTGTTCTTGAAATTTTTATAGCGTAGCCAAGCTCATAACTCGCCTGGGTGAAGTTTGAGATTGCCGCAAACGCCATGAACAACACGACCTCTGAAACGAACCACCCTGACGAAACCGCAAACTCTCCGAGCACCAGCGCTCCGACAACGCTGAACGAATTGCTCAGCGCGCTCGGCGTATTCAGCGAGGCAAGCCGAAGCGTGTCGATAACAAATTCTATTATAAGAAGCTGGACTATGAGCGGAACGCTGTTCGGCTCCTTAACGAGCAGGAATTTTAAACTCTCCGGCAGCCTTTCGCCGTAAAGCGTCAGCAGGTACCACGCAGGAACAAGCAGCAGCGAGAGCGCAAAAACAGCTCCTCTGACATACCGCAGAAATGTTCCTATAAACGGCGGAAAGTAATAGTCGTTGACATCCTGAATGAAATCAAAAACCCCGGTGGGCAGTATCATTGCGGAGGGCGAACCGTCCGCAAGGACAACAACGTTTCCGTCATAAATGCACGCGGCCGCCGCGTCCGGTCGCTCGGTATAGCGTACCTTTGGAAACGGGTTCCACGGCTGAGACGGAACAAGACATTCGCGCAGGCTCTCCTGACTCATGGTGAGGCTTGACACCTCAATGGAACGCAGCTTTTTGCATATTGCCGAAAGCTGCTTTTTGTTCACGCAGTCCTCAAGATAGCAAACCACGATATCGGTCTTTGACTCGCTGCCCACCTGAAACGCCTTGAAGCTAAGCTTTGGGTTGCGTATCTTCCGCCTTATCAGTGCAGTGTTGAAAATGACCGTTTCAACAAAGCCCTCGTGCGAGCCGCGCAGAACCTTATCCGATTCCGGCTCCTGAACACTGCGTGCAGGATAGGTACGCGCGTCAATGATTAT
Organism: Clostridiaceae bacterium; assembly: GCA_016292575.1. GTDB lineage: Bacteria > Bacillota > Clostridia > Oscillospirales > Acutalibacteraceae > UBA6857. The sequence goes on from JAEDIH010000086.1 coordinate 1,231, forward strand.
CGCTTCGCTGTAGCCCTCAACAAGCATTCCGATTGCGCCCGAAAGAACAAAGGTCGTAAAGGTTTCAAGGCTCGGTTCAACGCTCGATTCAATATAGGTTATTTTGCTGTCCAGAAGCTCCTTTGCTGTTTTGCAGTCCTTCATATCCTTTTCGGTGAGCTTGCTGATATATTCGAGCATTTTTTCAAACATTTCGTCTTTTACAAAGCCGTCAATGCAGTAGAACGTAATCCTTTTTCCGCCTGCCTTGATGTGCTTGACAAGGATATCGAAGCTTTCGCCGACTCTGAGGGTGCGGTTTATCATTGCAAGATTTTCTTCATAGCTTTTTTCAAAATCACTCATTCAATCACCAACAGTATTGTCGGCTTTTTGCGCTTTTTTTATTCAGTTAAAAAATCCGAAATCCGTTGTAAAGCTCAACAATCGCGTTCCAGGTCAGCGGCCCGACATAGCCCGTGACCGGCATTCCGTAAAGAGACTGAACCGCCTCAACCGCGCGTATGCTCTGGGGACCGTAGACGCCGTCAACTGTTACCGGAGGAACTGCGGGAATATTCTGCGAGATAACGTTCAGAAATGTCTGAAGCTGCTCAACCGCTTTTCCCGTTGTACCCTCCGTAATGACATAGCCCGGATAAATCAGCGATGAATAGGTTCTGAACTCATACGGCAGAGAATTGATTGTTTTCCGGTATTCCTCAAGTATTGCGTTCCAGGTACTCTCCCCGACAATTCCGTCCGCAGTAAGACCATGCTCGCTCTGGAAGGTTTTGACGGCGTTTTCCGTGCCTTCGCCGAAGATTCCGTCAATCTCAATATCCGGCAGAGTGTTGTTGAACTGCGCAAGAAATTTGAGGTAATACTGAATGATGCTGACCGGCTGTCCCCTGTCGCCGAGGCGCAGCGGATATGGAAAGAGCCGCTCGGCCTCCGAAATTGTGATACCCTCGGAATACAGCTCGGAAAGGCGCTTTACGGCGTTGTATATCCGCCTTATCGTATACCACGTTGCTTCGCCGACAATTCCGTCAGGCGTAAGGTTAAAAATGCGCTGAAACTGCTTTACGGCGTTTTCCGTTGTCCGCCCGAAGCTTCCGTCCGTTTCCGGAATTGTCGGGATACTCGGATAGTTCTGCGCAATTCTGTTGAGCCAGCGCTGAATCTCAAGAACATTGTTTTCGACATCGCCGAGGCGAAGAGGATAACCCGGGTAGGTCTGAAACGTGGGCGCAATATCCGCGCGGCGAAGGTCAATATCGTCTCCGTAGTAATACTGCAAAATTTCATACGGAGAGTAGCCCCGGTTTGCAAGCGCAACGGTTCCCCACTGGGAAAGACCGGGGCAGGTTACGTTTATTCCGTCGCAATACTCCGTGTAATACGGCTGAACGGTTCCCTGCTTCACAACATAGGTGTTGAAAATTTCATCAACTATCTGAGAGATGTTTGAAAAGTAATCGCGCCCGTACTGAAAAGCCTGGTCGTACTGAGTTGAGTTTGTGATGTCAAAATCATAGCCCCTTGAGCGGTAATATTCAAGATAGATCCGGTTGAGCGCTATTGAAATCTGCGCAAGGATATTTGCCCGGATTGCGCTTTCCGGCCAGGTCGGATAAATCTCGCTCGAAGCAACGTTTTTGATGTAATCTACAAACGGAACCGTAACATTCCTTGCGTTTGAGTCCGGCGGACCGAGGTGAACCGTGATATATTCGGGAACAACAACGGCGTCAGGCATTGTTTTCTCCGCCCTTCATCAAAAGCTCGTTGGGTTCGCTTTCCGTAACGTCGGCGTTGTCGGTTTCGTCTGAGCCGAGCGGAAGAAGCTGTATGTTCTGAATTGACTCAACGCCGGAAAAAACAGGAACGCCGAGATATTGCCGCTTCTGAAACCTCGGGTGAGTAACGGTTATGTCGTACTGCGCATAGGGCGGTTTTTCCTGCGGAGACTGGGAAAGCGACTTTTTCGGCGCCGGAAGATAAAGACTTCCGACAATTCCGTTTGTGTTTGTGTAGCCGTCAAAATATACCTTTTTGTTCTCCTTTCCGGTGATAACGACGTGCGCGGAGGATATGGGATAGACGCGGTCTGCCATAAAGACCTGCACCTTCAGTGCGCCGAGCGACTCCGGAAACGGCTCTTCTTCAAAAGCCGGTCCGCTCTCGTCCTGACTGTCGCTTTCGCTTTTAAAGCCACTTTCCTCGGCTTCCTCGTCCTGCGGCTGCGCTTGAGGCTCGTTTGCTTCGGCAGGTCTTTCTCCAAGCGTTTCAAGCGGATTTGAAAGTCCGAGCGGCTCGCGCGGCATTTCCTCTTTGTAATCCATGCTTTCATTTTCCGAAGAAGCAGGAGCAAAAACAAAGGCGGCTTCCTGCTCTTCTTCGCCCTCGGAAACGACAGGCTCGGCTTCGGCTTCAATTTCCGGCTCGGCAGACAAAACAGTAATTTCCTTTTCAATCGAGCGGCGTTTTGCGTCTATCAATTCCTTTTTATATCGTTCAATCAATAAATCAAAGCTGTTCATATCAATCACCTTTCATTTGTAGTCACCGTATATTATGAAAAGCAAAATAAATAGGTTACAAGCCGGATTTCAGATCTTGGATATCAGATGTCAAATGATTGCCGGTTTACATAAAAGTCGGTACCGAATGAAATTGGCAAAACAACAAAAACCGCTTGACAAATTGCAGGCGGTCGGATATAATATGAATGTAAAGAGGCTCTGCAGTAAGCGGTTGCCCTCGTCTCAGGTTAAAAAAAATAACCGTCACAGATTTGAGCGTCTGGCGGTTATTTTTTATTGCTCAATTATAATTGTCACAGGTATTTCCTGACAGTGATATGCGTTCTGCCCTTTTTGCTTTCGCCCTTAACTTCAAGCAGAACCACCTTGCCCTTTTTACGCAGGACGATTTTATCACCGGCAGAAAGCTTTTTGTCGCTCTTGGTGACCTGAACGCCGTTGACAAAAACCAAACCGGACTCAATGAACTGCGCGGCCTTTGACCTCGAAAGGGAAAAAGCGCAGCCGCAAACCGCGTCAAGCCTCAGCGAGGCAACAGAAAAGAAAACGTCCTGCGTTCTCTCGCTCTTTTGCAAAAAAGCGTCCATGCCGGCTTCTTTTACCGTTATGCTTGCACGACCGGCACTTTTCAGATTTTCGAGAATAAACCTTTTAACAGTTGAAAGGCAGAACAAAAAGCAGCCGCCGTTGTCCGTGATGATATCTCCGAGCGTTTCCCTGCGAAGTCCGAGAGCCATCAGCGCACCGAGATAGTCGCGGTGGGAAAGCTCGGTGAACCTGTCCTTTTCAAGCCGCAGGAGGGAAAACGGACAGTACTCCGGAAAGGAACGAAAAAAATCTTGGGCGTTGTCCTGCTCAAAAAAGCGCGGAACAAAAACGGCGCAAAGCCTTTCCGCCCCGTCATAGCCGCCGTAATAAAAGGTTCGGACAAATTCGCTCCGGCTTTTTTCCAGCGGGAGCAAAAGCGTCCTCTGCCTCGGGTCAAGAAAAGCAGTGCTTTGAACCGTTGCTTCGTCCTCGCACTGCATCTTGAGATCCGAAGCGTGGGCAAATAAAGCTTCATCTTCGGTCATAATATTTCCTTTTTAGCTGTAATGGTGAGCTTCCCTGAGCATCATGTCCTTGACCTTCATCAGCCGCGTTGTGGACGAGCGCTCGTTTTCGTCAAGCTTCATGGTAATATAGCGGATAGTTTCCTCATACTGAGGAATGAGGACATGCTCAAGCGCATTGACGCGCCTGCGCGTTTTTTCAATCTCCGAAGCAAGCAAACGGCAGGTCTTTTCGCTTTCGGCAAGTCGCAGCATATCGGGCATAATCTCGGCAAGGGAGGAAACCGCCTCGTCAAGGTCGGCACTTGTGAAAGCATAGCCGTATGAATAGATTTCCCCATCCTTTGCCGCTTTAAGCTCCGGCTTGAAAACGGGAACGTCAACGCTCATAATGTTTTTTGTTTCAACAGCGGCGTTCATACGCTGCGCCGGCATCATCAGCGCAACCTCAATTTCCTCATCGGTCATTGTGCTGCGCGCAACCGACATATGCTCGTTAGCCCTTTTTACGCCGAGTTCAACCTTTATGCGCAGAGCCTTCGTCTCCCTGATAAGCTCAAGGAAGCGGCGCATAAGCTCGTCGCGCTTATCTTTCAGAAGCTTGTGACCCTTGCGTGCGGTTGCAAGCTTTTTTTTGAGGTTGGTCAGCTCCATTCGGGTCGGATTGACGTTCAGTACCGCCATCAGATCACCTGCTCTTTGTCAATATAGTACATATCAAGGAATTTATCGCTGATACGTTTTAGCTCACTGCGCGGAAGAATGGACAAAAGCTTCCAGCCGAGGTCAAGCGTTTCCTCAATCGAACGGTTTGTCTCGTTACCCTGGGAAACATACTGCTTTTCAAACTCATCGGCAAATTTTGCGTAAAGCTTATCCATATCTGTAAGCGCGGCTTCGCCGAGAATGACCATAAGCTCCTTTGCTTCCTTTCCGCGTGCATAGGCGGAGAAAAGCTGGTTCATTGTGTTGGAGTGGTCGGCTCTTGTTTTGCCCTCGCCGATACCTTTATCTTTAAGCCTTGAAAGCGAGGGAAGAACATCTATCGGCGGAACAACGCCCTTGCGGTGCAGCTCACGCGAAAGAATAATCTGACCCTCGGTGATATAACCGGTAAGGTCGGGAATCGGGTGGGTTTTGTCGTCCTCGGGCATGGTGAGGATCGGAATGAGGGTGATGCTTCCCTTTTTGCCGCGCTGTCTGCCCGCTCTTTCATAGATTGAGGCAAGGTCGGTATACATATATCCGGGATAGCCGCGGCGACCGGGAACCTCCTTGCGTGCGGCGGAAACCTCACGCAGGGCGTCTGCGTAGTTGGTGATATCGGTCAGAATGACCAGAACGTGCATACCCTTGTCAAAGGCAAGGTACTCCGCGGCGGTGAGCGCCATTTTCGGCGTTGCAATACGCTCAATGGCAGGGTCGTTGGCAAGGTTCGAGAACATTACCGTCCTGTCGAGCGCACCGGTCTCCCGGAAAGATTCGGTGAAGAAGTCCGCTTCCTCAAACGTGATACCCATTGCGGCAAAAACAACGGCAAACTGCTCGTCTGTTCCGCGTACCCTCGCCTGGCGTGCAATCTGCGCCGCAAGCTGTGCGTGGGGAAGACCCGAAGCGGAAAAAATCGGCAGCTTCTGTCCTCTGACAAGGGTGTTGAGTCCGTCAATGGCGGAAATTCCGGTCTGAATGAACTCCTGCGGATAGCTTCTTGCGGCAGGATTCATCGGCGTTCCGTTAACGTCAAGACGCTTTTCGGGAATGATGTCCGGTCCGCCGTCAATGGGGCGGCCGAGTCCGTCAAAAACCCTGCCGAGCATATCCTCGGAAACGCCAAGCTCCATCTGTCTGCCGAGGAAACGCACCTTGCTTTCGGCAAGATTGATTCCGACCGACGGCTCAAAAAGCTGAACAAGAGCGTTTTTTCCGTCAATTTCAAGTACACGGCAACGGCGCTTTTCGCCGTTTTTCAGCTCGATTTCTCCAAGCTCGTTGTATGCAACGCTTTCAACGTCGCGCACAAGCATCAGAGGACCGGCAACCTCCTCAATCGTCCTGTATTCTCTGGGCATCAGTCGTCATCTCCTTGCTTTGCTTTTTCAAGCGAATTTTCAAGCTCGGCGATTATTTCGTCGTACTCTTTTTGGGTGTCGCTTTCCTTAATATACTTGAATCGACCTATCCGTTCACGGACAGGCATTGAAACGATTTTTTGAACATCGCCGCCGTCTTCAAGAGCGGCAAGCGATTTTTCATAAAACGCCATTACAAGGCGCATCATCAGAAGCTGCTTTTTAAGCGAGGAATAGGTGTCCACCTCATGGAAAGCAAGCTGATGCAAAAAGTCCTCGCGAACGGAACGCGCAGCCTCCATTGTGAGCCTGTCTTTCGGCGAAAGGGCGTCCATTCCGACAAGCTTTACAATTTCCTCAAGCTCCGCCTCCTTTGAAAGCAGGCGCATGATCTCAAGGCGAAGCGCAGTCCAGTCGGAGCTGACGTTTTCGTTGAACCATTTTCCGAGCGAGTCGGAATAAAGCGAATAGCTCGTCAGCCAGTTGATTGCCGGGAAATGGCGCTTATATGCAAGCGCAGAATCAAGGCCCCAGAAGACCTTGACAATTCTAAGCGTTGCCTGAGTAACAGGCTCGGAAATGTCGCCGCCGGCAGGAGAAACCGCGCCGATAACGGACAGCGCGCCCGTCCTTTCGTCGCTTCCGC
>JAEDIH010000087.1 GCA_016292575.1 Clostridiaceae bacterium
TGGTCATGGCAGTACCAAAGAGAAGAGTATCAAAGGCAAGAAGAGACAAGAGACGCTCAAACGTTTGGAAGCTTGACGCTCCGACGCTTGTCAGATGCAAACAGTGCGGTGAATATACAGTACCGCATAAGGTATGCGGCAGCTGCGGTTATTATAAGGGCAAGCTCGTTGTTGCTAAAGATGAGGACTAAGCTTTTGAACTTATGAAAGGCAGAGAAGCAGCGTTTTGCTTCCTCTGCCTTTTTCTTTGATTGCAATGCTTGCAATCAAAGAAAAATTTATTATCTATTATCTCTTATCTATTATCTCTTATCTAAATTCATTAAACCACTGCGTGTTTTAATTGGTTTTGATTAAAATATTGATTTTGTATGACGGTTTTCAGCAGATACAAAACAAACGGATAAGCATTGCGAGCCGCTTCAAAAATAATTCTTTTTTTCGTGGAAATTGTTCGTGATTAAACCGTACCTTTTGCTCAGGCGGCAAACAAGATGTAATTTCTACGTCAGATAATAGATAATAAATAATAGATAATAGATAATAGATATTTTCATCGGAGGAAAAAACAATGTCTGTTCTTGTCAGCGGTGTTTTAAAAAAGTCAATAGCCGACAAAAAAGGCATTAAGCCCGGCGATGTTCTGGTTTCCGTCAATTCCCATGAGATCAACGATGTTCTGGATTATCGCTTTTATATCAAGGAGAAAAAGCTCACCCTTGCCCTCGTCTCAAACGGAAAGGCAAAAAAGGTTCATCTTCGTAAAGATGAAGATGATGACCTCGGGCTTGAATTTGATTCCTATCTGATGGACAGGCAGCACCGCTGCACCAACCGCTGCATTTTCTGCTTTGTTGACCAGATGCCGCCCGGTATGCGTGAAACTCTCTATTTCAAAGACGATGATTCAAGAATGTCCTTCCTTTTCGGCAGCTATGTAACGCTCACGAACCTTACCGAGCATGATGTTTCGCGCCTTATTGAAATGCACATAAGCCCCGTCAATGTCTCCGTTCATACCATGAACCCCGAGCTGCGTGTTAAGATGATGAAAAACAAGCACGCAGGCGAGTGCCTTTCAATCCTCAAACGCCTTGCCGATTCGGGCATCAAGCTCAACACTCAGCTTGTTCTCTGCCCCGGAATCAACGACGGAAAGGAACTTGAATATAGCCTCTCTGAGCTTGAAAAGCTGCTTCCCTCAATTCAGAGCATTGCCGCCGTACCCGTGGGTCTGACAAAGTTCCGCGAAAATCTTCCGGCTCTTCGCACTTACACGCCACAAGAGGCGCGGGAAACTATTGAAATTGTTGATTCATTCGGAAAAAGATGTCTTGAAAAGTACGGCGTCCGCCTTGCATTTTGTGCCGATGAGTTTTATCTCATTGCGGGTATGCCGATACCTCATGAGGAATACTATGAGGACTACCCTCAGCTTGAAAACGGCGTGGGTCTTTGGAGGAATCTTGAAGCAGAGTTTTCCTCTGCGCTCGCTGAAAGCAGCTTTGAAAAGGATATTGAGCGGCGCGTTTCGATTGCAACGGGCGTTGCCGCTTACCCCTTGATTGAGCGCTTATGCAGGCTTGTAAGCGAAAAATATCCGCTTGTTAAAGCCGACGTTTTTGAAATTAAGAACGACTTTTTCGGTCGCAGTGTAACCGTTGCAGGTCTTGTTACCGGAAAGGATCTCATCTCTCAGCTTAAAGATAAGCCGCACGCGGAAACGCTCATCATTCCGTCCGTTATGCTCAGGAGCGAGGGCGACGTTTTCCTTGACGATGTTTCGCTTGAGGACGTTGAAAAGGCGCTTTCGGTTTCCGTCCGCGTTACCGACGCAAACAGCGGCTTTGAGCTTCTTGAAAATATACTTGAAAAATGAGGAGGAATTGGCATGTCACGACCCGTTGTTGCAATAGTCGGTCGCCCGAACACCGGAAAAAGCACGCTTTTCAACAAGCTTGTCGGTCAAAGGCTTTCCATTGTTGACGACACGCCCGGAGTTACGCGAGACAGGATTTTTGCCGATTGCGAATGGCTTTCGCGGCATTTTCTTTTGGTTGATACCGGCGGAATCGAGCCTTATTCAAACGATGTAATCTTAAAGCAGATGCGTTTTCAGGCTCAGCTTGCGATTGAAAGCGCCGATGTTATCATTCTTGTTTGCGATGTGCGCTCGGGCGTTGTCGGCGCGGACAGCGAGGTTGCCTCAATGCTTCAGCGCAGCGGAAAGCCGGTTGTCCTTTGCGTTAACAAATGCGACACAGTCGGCGAGCTTCCCGGCGATTTTTATGAATTTTACAACCTCGGTCTCGGCGATCCGATTGCCGTTTCCGCCGTCCACGGACACGGAACGGGCGATTTGCTCGATGCTGTTATTGAATATCTCCCCGAATGCTTTGAGCAGGAGGAGGAAAACGTAATCAGCGTTGCGGTCATAGGCAAGCCCAATGTTGGCAAATCCTCCCTTGTCAACGCAATTTCGGGCGAGGAGCGCGCCATTGTTTCCGATATCGCCGGAACAACAAGGGACGCAACGGACACCTTTGTTTCCAATGAATACGGCGATTTTGTGCTTATCGACACCGCCGGAATGAGGCGCAAAAGCCGCATTGAGGATCAGCTTGAAAAGTACAGCGTAATCCGTGCAAAAATGGCTGTTGAGCGCGCCAATGTCTGCGTTATCATGATTGACGGTACCGAGGGCTTTACCGAGCAGGACTCAAAGGTTGCCGGTCTTGCGCATGAAATGGGAAAGGCGTGCATTGTTGCGGTCAACAAGTGGGACGCCGTCCAAAAGGACGGAAAAACAATGGACTCCTACCGCAAAAAGCTGATGAACGATTTTTCGTTCATGTCCTATGCGCCGATAATCTTCATCTCCGCCAAAACCGGTCAGCGCCTTGACAGACTTTTTGAGCTTATAAAGTTTGTTGACGAGCAGAACGCAATGCGCATTTCAACCGGAAAGCTCAACGATGTTCTTGCCGCTGCAACGGCAAGAGTTCAGCCGCCGACAGACAAGGGCAAGCGGCTCAAAATCTACTATATGACTCAGGCTTCAACAAGACCGCCGACCTTCGTCTGCTTTGTTAACAAGTCCGAGCTGTTCCATTACAGCTATCAGCGCTACATTGAAAACCAGATTCGTGAGGTTTTCGGTCTTGAGGGTACGCCCGTAAGGTTTGTCATCAGGGAAAGGGACGGCAAGTAAGCGTTTCTCTTGACAAGCTTATTGTTCGGTGATACAATAACAAAAACCAATAATAACCAGCGTTTGCAGGGAAATACCGGTGAAAGTCCGGAGCAACCGCCATTGCCGTTATCAGCTTTTTGCTGTCAGTCGGAATGCCTGCCTTCGTGTGTATCAGACTGTTTTCACTTTTGGGCAAGGGGAAAGGTGACAGGTTGCAGGCTTACTGCGCCCTTTTTCCGAGTGAAAAAGGGCTTTATTTTATGCTTCGAGGTGTTTTGCTTTGAAAAAAATTGTTTCGCTTCTGCTTTGCGTTCTTCTTGTTTTCGGCTCTTTGGCTGCTTCTGCCCTTGCCGTGAGCGAGCCGCGCTCCTTTCTGACCGATTCAAAAACGCCTGTTTCGGCAGGAAAGCTGAAGTTTTCAAAAAAGCTCGGTGCAGGCTTCGTGAACTCGCCGACAACCCCGGTCGTTGTTGGGAACACCCTGATTGTTGCCGCCGGAAAAAAGCTTTTCAAGCTTGACGCACAGACCGGCGAGGAAATTAAAAGCGCAAGCCTTGCGGATTCTGTTGGCTTTGCCGTTGCAATGCCGCTTTATGCCGACGGAAAAATTTTTGTTCAGCTTGACGGCGGAAAGGTTCAGGCGTTCGATTATAAAACGCTGAAATCGCTCTGGCTTTATACCGACGGGCTCGGCGGTCAGGGGCTTTCACCTCTCACATATGACGGCGGCTTTGTGTATACCGGCTTCTGGCTGGGTGAAACGCAAAGCGCAAACCTTGTCTGCCTGAGCGCAAAGGACGAAGACCCGAAAAAGGGAACCGAAAGGAAAAAAGCACGCTGGACCTTTAAAAGAAAGGGCGGCTTTTACATGGCAGGCGCGACAGTAACGGAAAGGTTCGTCCTCGTCGGCTGCGACGACGGAGAAAAGGAAAGCGGCGGAAATTCACTCATTCTTTCGCTGAACAAAGCAAACGGAAAGCTTGTTTCGTCACTTAAAACAAAGGGCGATCTGCGCAGCTCGGTGACTTATGACGGCGAACAGGGAGCCTATTTTATCGCAAGCAAGGCAGGCTTTGTCTATCGCTTCAAAGCTGACGAAAAAAGCGGAAAGCTGTCCGCGCTTGCAAGCTATAAGGCAGGCGGCAGCGTAACGTCCTCGCCTGCGGTGTACGGCGGCAGGGTGTATTTCGGCTGCCAAAGCTCTGACGGCGGAAAATTTGTTGTCCTGAACGCAAAAACAATGAAAAAGGTCTATGACTGCGAAATGCCGGGCTTCCCTCAGTCCGCCGCGCTGATAAGCACGGGCTATGACGGCAGGGTGTATATTTACATGACCTATAACCGAAAGCCCGGCGGTATCATAATGTTTGCTGACTCACCCGGGCAGACCGAGGCGAAAAAAACCGACCTGTTCACGCTCGCGGATAATTTCAGCCAGTTTTGCATTTCGTCCGTTACCGCCGGAAGCGACGGCACGCTCTATTACAAAAATGATTCGGGCAACATTTTTGCCGTAACGGAAAGCACGCAGTCGGTTTTTGTAAAGATGATTAATGCCGTACTGCACATCCTTTTGAGGCTTTTTTCGGTGTTTGCGCAATGAAAACGGGAGTCAGAGGTATCCATCCGGTGTCGGCATTCGTCTTTTTTGCCCTTGTTTTTGCCGTCACTCTTTTAACGTGGAATCCTGCCATCTGCGCCGTAAGCTTTTTTTGTGCGCTTGCGCTCGATATCCGCCTGAGAGGGAAAAAGGCCGCCGCGTCCTTTTTCACACTCATTTTGCCGACTGTTTTGCTCATAACGCTTTTCAATATGTTCTTTGCCCATTACGGCGTTACGGTGCTGTTTGCGCTCAGAAGCGGAAACAATGTTACGCTTGAGTCCACGGTCTGCGGTCTTGTTTATGGGGTTCGCACCGCGTGTACGGTGCTTTGGCTGTTTAGCTTTAATGAGATAATGACCGAGGACAAGTTCATCTTTTTGTTCGGCAAACTTTCGCCGCGCCTTGCGGTCGTTTTTTCAATGGCGCTTCGCTTTATTCCGCTGTTTTCCGAGTCTGCGCGTGAAATTGAAAAAGCGCGCCGCGGAATAGGCATCGACTCAAAAAACGGCTCGTTCTTTGACCGCTTCAGAAATTCGGTACATGTTTTTTCAATCCTTGTCACCCGTTCGCTCGAGCACGCCGTTGATACCGCTGCTTCAATGTCTGCACGCGGCTACTCGTTAAAGGGCAGAACAAACTGTTCCTTTTATCCGCTCAGGGCGATTGATATCATTCTTTCACTGCTCTCTGCTTTTGCGGCGTTTTCGGTTCTCGTTTTTTCAAAAAGTCTATTTGCCGAGTATAATCCGGTGATAAGTATTGCGCCCTTTTCGGCAAAAGGGGCTTTTGCGTGCGCACTGTTTTTTGCGGTGTGTGCTTTGCCGCTAATTTTTGATGTTTCGGAGGAGAAGCTATGGTCGATTTCAAACTGAACAATCTGTGCTTTACTTTTCCGAACGGAAAAACGGTGCTTAAAAACATAAGCCTTGAAATAAAGCGCGGCGAGTTCGTTGTCCTCTGCGGAAAAAGCGGCAGCGGAAAAACAACGCTTTTAAAAATGCTCAAGCCGGAGCTTTCTCCCCACGGAAAAAGCAGTGGCACCGTTGAAATTTTCGGCGCGGAAAAAGCTTTGCTTTCCCGGCGGAGCTCGGCGGAAAAAATCGGTTTTATCATGCAGAATACTGAGCTTCAGGCGGTTACTCCTACGGTTAAAAGCGAGCTTTTTTTCGGGCTTGAAAATCTCGGTCTTGCACCCGGAAAAGCAAGGCTGAGGGTTGCGGAAACGGCGGCGCTTTTCTCGCTTGAAAAGCTGCTTGAAAAAAAGCTCAGCTCCCTTTCCGGCGGTCAAAAGCAGCTTGTGAACCTTGCCTCGGTCTGCGCAATGAATCCGCAGGTACTGCTGCTTGACGAGCCGACGGCTCAGCTTGACCCGGTTTGTGCTCAGAGACTCATTGACGTTGTCACAACCCTTTGCCGCGAATACGGCGTGACGGTCGTTATAAGCGAGCATCGGCTTGAAAAGCTGCTTCCCCTTGCCGACCGCGTCCTTGTGCTTGAGGACGGAAAGCTTGCAAGCGACAGCACGCCACAGAAAATTGACGGTGAAGTTGTTGCACGCAACGAGTTTATCCGCTCAAGTCTGCCTTTTCCGATGCGGCTTTATTTTTCGCTCGGCTTTTCAAAGAACGCGCCTACTGATATCGAAAGCGGCAGAAAGTGGCTTTCCTCGCTTGTTCGGGACGTCAAAACCGAAAGTCTGCCCCCGGAAATCCTGCCCGAAAAAAGGGAAACCGCCGTCAGGGTGAAAAATCTTTTTTATTCCTATGACGGAAAGGAATATGTCCTGAAAGGTCTCAGCACTGAAATTAAGCAAGGCTCGTTTTTTGCCGTCCTTGGCGCAAACTCGGCAGGAAAAACAACGCTTCTGAATCTTATCGGCGGTCTTTTGAAGGCAAAGAAGGGCAGGGTTGAGCTTTTTTCAAAGGATATCGGCAAATACAAAACAAACGAGCTTTACCGCAAAAATGTTGCTTTTCTTCCTCAAAACTGCGAAACACTTTTTGCCGGACCTACTGTTTTTGAGGATCTTGAAAACGTTCTGCTTTGCGAAAAGCTTTCAAAGCAGGAGCGGCAAAGGCTCATTTTTGAGGTCAGCGCTTTTTGCGGCATTGAGCCGCTTTTAAAAAGCCATCCGTATGACCTTAGCGGAGGCGAGCTGCAGCGCTCCGCGCTTGCAATGGTACTGCTCAAAAAGCCGCGCCTGCTGCTTCTTGACGAGCCGACAAAGGGAATGGACAGCCTTTTTAAAGCGCAGCTTGCAAAAAAGCTTCGCTCCCTGTGCAAAAGCGGCGTAACGGTGGTCATGGTGTCGCACGACACGGAGTTTTGCGCCGAATACTGCGATGAATGCGCCCTCCTTTTTGACGGTCGGTGCGCCTTTTGCGGCGGCGCAAGGGAGTTCTTTGCGGAAAACTGCTATTACACCACTGCTGCAAGCAAAATGACGCGCGGAATTTTTAAAAACGCCGTCCGTGAAAGCGAGGTGCTCTCTCTGTGCAAAAAAAATCTCGCGCGCTGATTCTTTTTTCCTCTGTGCTTCTTTTTGTTCTTGCGCCCGTTGTTGTGTTCTTGGGCTTTAGGCACTTAGATTCAAGATATTACTATCTTTCCGCCGCAGGAGTCATTATTCTTTCGCTGCTGCCGTTTTTCATCATGTTTGAAAAGCGGAAAATCAAAACGGCGGAGCTTGCCGCGGTC
>JAEDIH010000088.1 GCA_016292575.1 Clostridiaceae bacterium
CAATCTTTTCCCTGATAAACGCGTGCTTTTCTCTTGTGAGGTCATAAGACAGAACAGACAGGAAAGCGAGGGTAAGGAAGCAGACCGGGATTATCGTATAGCAAATGGTAACGCCGAAAACCGCGCTTTCGCTCTGCGCGCCGTCAAGCAGCGTTGTGTTATAGCCGAACGCGCCGAGAATTTTTCCGATTCCGAACGCCGCAAAGCCGCTGACAAACTTTTTGACAAAGGTTGAAAACGTTGAAATAACTCCCTCGCGCCGCTGTCCGGTTATCATCTCGTCAACATCTGTAACATCGGGAAGAATGTTGCTTTGAACGCTTGCCATTCCGGAAAGACCGAGCCCGTAGAAGAACTCAACAATGAAAATTATCCATGGATTGCCGAGCGTCCTTGTGCACCACGCAAGCAAAAGCGCCGAAACGGCAACGGGAACAAAAACCTTTGCCGGAAGCTGCTTGCTTTTGCGGATGGAGAAAAAATACGCCGGAAAAAAGCCCACCGCCTCGCCGATTCCGGAGACCATGACAAGCATTGAGTAGTTGCTTTGCTGACCGAGAACGGTAACAAGGTAATAATAAAAGCACTGCGAAACAAACGCCGAGGAAAACAGAATGAAAAGACCGAAAAGGAAATACTTCCTGAATACGCGGTTTTTTACCACCTGCGCATACTGCGAGAAAAACTCCTTGATGTTGAGCGGCTCGTTGACCTGCCCGGCAGAGCTTTCCTCCTTTGTTCCTTTAAAGGTGAAAATCAGCGGCAGCGACGTCCAAAGGCACAGTACGCCGCCCATTATTGCAAAACGTGTGCGGTACTGCGGAGAGAACGACGGCGTTGTAACAAGACCGTTGATGCCTCCGAGAATCATTGCGGAAATGAAGAACGAGGAATAGCTTGCAACCGCGTCCATAATGGTTTTGACTGCGTTGTACTGCGTACGCAGGTCATAGCCCGGCGCAATCTTTGCAAGCATTGCCGTGTGCGGAACGGTAATGAACGTTGAAACCGTTTTGTAAAGCATATATGTAAAAATATACCACCACATGGTTTTTGTGCTGTTTCCGACGGCGGAAATTCCGAACGAGTTCCACATAAAAAAATATGAGATTATCGCCGGGATAACGCCCAGAATGAGATACGGGCGGTGCCTGCCGAGCCTGCTTTTTGTGCGGTCGGTGATAAGACCCATAACAGGATCGGTTATCGCGTCACAGATGCAGGAAAAAAGCGCAACCGTTCCGTACTGCTCGGTTGAAAGTCCCTCAACATGGGTCAGAAACGGCAGCAGATACGAGCCTAAAACATACGGTCCGCCGCCCGTGAAAAAGATTGCGGAGTTATATGCAAGCATCGGCGAAAGCTTTGTGCCCTCCTTAACGCCGATAAGCTCTTTGAGCGACGAAACAAAGCTTTTTTTCTTTTCGTTTTTCATTCTTCCGCTCCCTTTTCAAAAAGATAGCCCTTGATAAAGAGCTTTTTGCTTGTGACCTCATTGCGGCTGTCAACGGGAACAGGCTCTGTCCTTTTGTTAGACTTGTTGAAGATTACAATCTTTCCGTCAACATACTTCACCATAACGGTATGCAGCGAGGAAAAAACGCGCCTGTGGTTCCAGAACGAAAGGATTCCGCAGCGGCAATGGGGCAATTCATTGAAAAAGGTGTTATAGTCCCATGTTGAGCTGTATTCAATTCCCCGTTCATCAAAAAACTTTCCGAGCACGCAGACATTTGAGCCGAAAAAGCCCATTGCTATGCTCGATTTCGGATACATCTCATAGCAGACGCGCGCAAGTGTGGTTTTAACGCCGAGATCCCGTGCGGCGTTATAAACCGCAATCATCTCGCAGCCGCACCAGCCGACGGAATAAAGACCGTATTTAAGCTTTGAAAGCTCTCCCGCATCCTGACCGTTGAGGTAATCGTCAGGCAGCTTAACAAGCACGTTATGATAAAAATTCTTTCTCTCCAGCATGTTTACTCTCCCTTTCCCCGGACAATCCCGAGCCTTTATCTAATACGCTGTTTATTATAGAATAAACTCGGTCAATAGTCAACAGGCAGCCGCGCAGGGACAAACGAACCGGAAACTTTTTTAACTTTTTTAATGTTTCACAATAAAATTGACACAACCGGAAAATTTATGTATAATTTATTTGCCCAAAATAAAAGCAAAAGGAGAAAAGATTTATGTCAGCATTTTTTTCAGGCATTTTCATGAAGCTCATCTCGGCGCTTTCGGCGTTTCTGATGCTCTTCCTCAGCCCCGGCGGCGCAATCCGCCAGCCGCTTGTTTCCCGCGCCTGCCCGTCCTACTACGGTAAACCGGCAACGGCCAACGTTCTTTCGGACGTAAACGTTCCGCAGCACCCCCTGCTTGCAACCGAGGGAGTCAACGGAATGCACGGAAATTCCTACAACACAGGCTCTTATTCCTATCCCGGTCCTCTGGGTATCAATCCTGTTGTCAAATCAAGGTCAATGAACGTTTTCGGCGGTCTTGTTGCAACGCTCATGTTTGACAGCAAGGGCAGAATCATGTGCATCAGCGGAAACGTTGTCGGCTTCCGTCTGCTCCTGCTTGACGCCGAAACGCTCGAAATTCTTGCCGAAACAAGACTTCCCCAGCGCGCTTCAACAAGGGAGTTTTTCAAGACCTTTAACTTTGACCTTATCTCAAACGACACCTCGGGCGGCGCTTACTGCCACCTGCTCAAGGGCGACAGACCCATCATCGGCAACTCGGACAATGTTGTTCAGATTTTCCGCGTTGACGAAACGGACGGAAAATGCAAGTGGGTCGTTGACGAGGAATATGACCTTATGCCGTATCTGCCCTCGGGCTCGTTCATCACTGACGCAGTGCCCGATTACGAGGGCAACATCTGGTTTGTCACCCGTCCGGGCGAGGTCGGCGTCATTGACAAGGACACAAGAGAAGTCCGCATTACAAAGCTTGAAAACGAGGAAATTCAAAACAGCTTTGCCGTTGCCGAGGACGGAATGTACATCGTTTCCGACACTGCTATGTACCGTTTTGACCTTGACGAAAACAAAACGCCTTACTACACCTGGCGCACCGAGTATGACCGCGGAACAACGCTCAAGCCCGGCGCAATCAACCAGGGCAGCGGAACCACTCCGACTCTGCTTGACGTACCCTGCTCAAACGGCACTGTCAGAAAGCTCTGCGCAATTACCGATAACGCCGACAAGCGGGTCAACGTGGTTGTTTATGACAGACTCACGGGAGAGATGATAGTAACCCAGCCCGTTTTTGACGAGGGCTACTCCGTCAGCGAAAACAGTCTCATTGCCCACGGTCGTTCCTTTATAGTTGAAAACAACTATACCGAAACAGGCTCCGGCTTCCTTGAAAGGAACCCGACAAGCTATCCCGGCGTAACAAGGATAGACATGAACGCCGACTGCACGGGCTGCGAGGTGGTCTGGGAAAGCAGGGAAGCTTCCTGCACCGTTGTTCCGAAGCTTTCCACAAAGAGCGGACTTGTATACCTCTACACAAGAGAGCAGAACGAGGATATCCCCGACAGCGCCGTTGCGTGGTACTTTACCGCCGTTGACTTTGAAACCGGCGAGACCGTTTACAAGGTCTTTACCGGAACGGGCAGAAACTGGAACAACAGCTACGGTCCCATTACCATAGGCCCGAACGGCACGGCTTATGTGGGCGTGTTCAACGGTCTTATCTCAATTTCGGACAGCGTTGAATAAAGCAGACCTTGCAGCTCACCCTGAAGTGTAAAACAAAAAGCTACCCTCCTGCTAAGATGCACGAAAGCACCGCAGGAGGGTTTTTGCGTTATTTTTCTTTGGGTCTTGCAAAAAGGGAAACGATAAGACCGCTCATTACTGCCGCCATGATTCCGACGCTTGCCGAGGAAAGCGGGCCGTCCAGAACGCCGAGAAGTCCCTTTTCGGCAACCGCTTCCTTTGTTCCCTTTGCAAGGTTATAGCCGAAGCCGGTCAGCGGCAGAGTTGCGCCCGCTCCGCCCCATTTTGCAAGCGGCTCATAAAGTCCGACGGCGCCGAGCACCACGCCCACCACAACGAACAAAACAAGGATTTTTCCGGGCGTGAGCTTTGTCAGGTCAATGAGAAGCTGACCGATAACGCAGATTGCTCCGCCGACCAGAAACGCCTTGCAAATGTCAAGAAACATCTCCATTTACATCACCGCCCTGAGCTTTGCAATGCACTTTTTAACGCTCTTTTTGTTGTCCGCAAGGCAGCAGACTGCCGCGCACACCATAGCTGCGCCGAGCATCAGCACCATAGCCTTTTTAACAAGGCAGAGAATTTTATTGCATTTGAGAAGACACATAAAAAATTTTATGCAAGAAAGAGTTTTCATAAACCGACCTCCTTTTTAATTGCTTTTGATGAGTACTGCGTGCGCAATTCCGGGGATACTCTCGCCCTGGAGCGAGGAAACGGGCGACATCAGCGCGCCGGTTGCAACAAACAGCACCTTTTTGAAAAAGCCGTTGCGGAACCTGTTGAGAATATAGGAGCAAAGCACGCTTGCGCTGCAGCCGCAGCCGGAGCCGCCTGCATGAACGTCCTGCGCCTCTCTGTCATAGATCAGAAGACCGCAGTCGTTGTGAACCGAGGAAAGGTCAATGCCCTCCTCGCGCAGCATAAGTTCCTTTAAAAGGTCGCTGCCCACCTTGCCGAGATCTCCCGTAAGGATCATGTCGTAATCCGACGGCGACGTGCCGGTGTCGCGCAAAAAGTCCGCAATGGTCTTTTTTGCGGCGGGTGCCATTGCCGCACCCATATTGTTTGAGTCGGTAATGCCAAGGTCGCAGATAGTACCGATATGAACGCAGTCGATATACGGACTTGCCGAAGCATTGGTATTTTTGAGCACCGCCGCGCCTGCGCCCGTCACCGTCCACTGTGCGGTGGGTGTGCGCTGACCTCCGTATTCAAGCGGATAGCGAAACTGCTTTTCCGCCGAGCAGAAGTGCGAGCACGTTGCCGCAACGCAGCAGTCAAAACCGCCTGTTTCAATCGCAAGCGACGCCATGCACAGCGAAAGCGCCATTGTTGAACACGCGCCGTAGAGTCCGCAGGCAGGTATCTGAAACTCTCTCAGCCCGAATGACGAGCCGATGCACTGATCAAGAAGATCTCCGCAAAAGACAGCGTCAACCTCGCTTTTTTCCGTTGCGGCGTTTGCAAGCGCTTTTTTAACAGCTGTTTTGAGCAGCTCGCTTTCCGCCTTTTCCCATGACGGAAGACCGAGGGTATCATCCTCAAAAACAAGGTCGAACTCCTTTCCCAGGGGACCTTCACCCTCTTTTTTGCCAACTGCGGCGGCGTTTGCAATTATGCGCGGCTTTTTTTCAAGAAAAACCGTGCGTCCTGTTCTTGTTGCCAAAGCTTTTTCCTCCTTGCCGAAAAATCAATACCAGCCGAATATATAGATAATAAGCCCATAGACCACAGCACTGCCGCAGCCGAAAACAATCACCGGACCTGCAAGCTTGAACATATTGGCCGCCGTACCCAGAATATATCCCTCGGAATGGAACTCCATTGCAGGCGAAACAATCGAGTTTGCAAAACCCGTTATCGGAACAGCCGTGCCTGCGCCTGCGTGCTTTGCAATCTTATCAAAAACGCCGAAGCCCGTAAGAATGGCAGTCAGGGCAATGATGACAACAAGGACAAGTGCCTTGACCTCCTCAAGCGTCATCTGCGTTTTTGAAAAAAGGGAGGTCAGCAATTCTGCAAAGCAGCAGATCAGACCGCCGATTAAAAACGCCTTGAGGCAATCGAGCAGAATGGGCGAGGAGGGCGAAAACCGCTTCGCCATATTTGAGTATTCTTCCTTTGAAACCGACACTGTAGATCACTTCCCGTAAATATTCATCGCGGCTATTTTTTGCCAAAGCGCACCGAATTATGCAAACAAGGTGCGCCGTTAAAAAATTCTGTTGCAATTTCATATAATTATCCCTTGCTTTGCGGTTTTCGAGCCTTCTGTTGAGAAGTTCCATAACTTTTAATTCAACTTCTCAGTGAAGCTATTGACATCGTGAGGCTTTCTGAGCATAATATTAACTGAGAAGTTGTATAATATATTAGCTAAGTTCTCAACGGAGGTATAACTTATGGATATCAAACGCGATTTATATTTGAAAAGGCTCATTTCGTATATGTGGGACGGTCAGGTTAAGGTTATAACCGGCATTAGAAGGTGCGGAAAGTCCTATCTGCTTAGTAATATATTCCGCAGCTACCTGTTGGAGCAAGGGGTAAAGGATGACTGTATTCTATCCTTTGAACTGGATCTTGCAAAGGACATACGATACCGTAATCCCTTAGAGCTTGCAAAGGTAGTTCGTGAAAAAACAGAGGGACAATCGGAGCAATACTATCTGTTTGTTGATGAAATTCAAATGTCCGATGAGGTTCCGAATCCATACAACCCTGCGGGCAAAGCCATCACCTTTTACGATGCGCTCAACGACCTTAAATCTCTGCCGAATCTTGATATTTATGTGACCGGCAGTAACTCTAAAATGTTGTCAAGCGATATCCTCACGGAGTTTCGCGGAAGAAGCGATGAAATCCGGGTTCATCCTTTGAGCTTTGCGGAGTATTATGCTGCCGTCGGCGGTGAAAAAACAGATGCGTTTGAAGACTATGCCTTTTTCGGCGGCATGCCGCTGATCCTGTCAAGACCGGATGACACCGCAAAGATGAACTATTTGAAATCTCTTTTCTCCGAGGTATACTTAAAAGATATCGTTGAGCGAAAAAAGATAAAGCGCGAGGATATTCTTTCCGCTACGATTGACCTGCTGTGTTCCTCTGTCGGTTCACTCACGAATCCGAA
This sequence comes from Clostridiaceae bacterium, assembly GCA_016292575.1. Taxonomy (GTDB): domain Bacteria; phylum Bacillota; class Clostridia; order Oscillospirales; family Acutalibacteraceae; genus UBA6857. The sequence goes on from JAEDIH010000088.1 coordinate 6,874, forward strand.
CAACATAGCCAATTCTCTGAACTCAAAGCAGAAGATTGCGGGAGAAAATACGGTATCCGCCAACACCGTAAAGGCATATATCGGGCATCTTTCCGACGCATACCTGTTCGAGGAATGCCGCCGCTTTGATGTGAAGGGCAAGGACTATTTTGATTACCCCAACAAGTATTACTGCGATGATTTGGGGCTTCGCAATGCACGAATCGGCTTCCGCCAGCAGGAAATGACGCACATCATGGAGAACATTATCTACAACGAGCTGCGCATTCGCGGCTGTGAAGTAGATATCGGTATCGTCTACAGCAGCGAAAAGAACAAGTTCGGTCAGCTTGCGCATGTTGCCCGTGAGATTGACTTTATTGCCACTCGCGGCAGCAAAAAGACCTATATCCAGTCTGCCTATGCGTTGGAAACCGAGGAGAAAGCAATCGCCGAAAACAAGCCGTTCGGTCTGACCGGTGATTCGTTCCCCAAGATCATCGTTCGGCATGATATCCG
>JAEDIH010000089.1 GCA_016292575.1 Clostridiaceae bacterium
CTAATATCTAATGTCTAATATCTAAAGTAGGGGCGTCGCTTGAGGCGCCCGGGAACCTCACCATTTGCACCGTTTACCCACAAAGGAACAACGTACAAGTTAAAAATTACACAGTTGCATCGGCTCAAACGACCTTTTCCGTCTTTTTTCCAATGGGAAGCTGCGCCGCAATTATTGCGGCAAACATGATTACGCAGCCTGCCGCCTCCCTTACGCTCGGCATTTCGTGGAGAATTATCATTCCCGAAATCAGCGCAAAGACCGACTCAAGGCTCATCAGCATTGAGGCAACAGTGGGTTCCGTGCGCTTCTGACCGAGAATCTGAAGCGTGTAGGCCACACCGCTTGACATAATGCCCGAATACGCAATAGACGGCGCGGCGGCTTTGATAAGCTCGAAAGAAACGTCCTCAAACAGGAACATCGGAGCAAGGCAGAGTACGCCGGTAACAAAGAACTGACAGCACGAAAGCTTTATGCCGTCAACCTTTGGCGAAACGCTGTCAACAATAAGTATCTGCACCGTGAAGCAGAACGCGCAGGCAAGGACATAAGCGTCCGAACTCTGAATACTGCTTTCGTTAATGCAAAGAAGATACAGTCCGCCGAGGGCGGCCGCCGCACACGGCCAGATTATCGGACGGATCTTTTTTTTGAGCACAACGCTGAAGATGGGAACAAGGAGAATATAAAACGCCGTTATGAAGCCGGCTTTTCCGGAGGAGGTACCCTTGTCAATGCCAATCTGCTGAAGGCAGGAGGCAACGCAGAGCGAAACACCGCAGGCTATCGCGCCCTTGATGAAAAACAGGCGCTCCTGCTTTGTTTTGAGTCCTATGTATTTCCCCCTCTTTTTCTGCACGGCATCCTTTATCAGAATCACAGGCAGCAAAGTCGCGCTGCCAAGCAGGGAACGCAGTCCCATGAATGTGAACGGTCCAACATATTCGGCGCCGGTGCTCTGCGAAACAAACGAGCTGCCCCAGATTATGGCGCAGACCGTGAGAAGAATGCTGCCGATAAGATTGTTCTTTCTGTTTTCTTTCATCTTTAAAACTTCCCGGTAAATAACATTTGTTTTTTGCTCCGACCTTATTCAATGAGCAAAGCCAAGCATAAAAAGTATAGCAAATAGCACCGGGTACATCAATATGCAAAAGCATTGATTTTATTGTTAAGAGACAGTGCGTTTTTGTTAATTTCAGTCAGCCCGGCAAAAAGGCAGAACGCAAAAGTCCGCGTTTTAAAAAGCATAAAAGCCGGTATTTTTCCGATAAAGAACCGATTGCTTTGCTTTTTGTGAGATAATAATTTGGAAAAAATAAATGGGGAGATATGATTATGACGAAGAAAAAACTGCTTTCCTTTGCCCTTGCCGTTGTGCTGCTTTTTTCGCTGACGGCAACGCCTGCGCTTGCTGCCGACCGCGGCGAGCAGGTCAAAGCCTTTTTCAAGGATGTGCTGACAAGAGCAATCGGCTTTGTTATGGAGAACGTGACGGGAGTTATCAATAACTCCGTTTCCGCCGACGGCGAGGCTGTTGACGAAGCTGACTTTACCCTGACCGATTTTTATTCCGGCACCGGGACGCTGCTTTCAAAACCGGTCGAAAATGCCCGTTGGTCGCTCGGCTATGACTCGCAGAGCCTTGTTCCGGAAAACCGCGAGGACTACAACCTCTATCTCGGCGGCTTCATTGCGATTGAAAACGGCTTTTCAAACAAGGTGAGCGGCGTTTATGACGATATGAAGGTCAGAACCGTTGCCGTTTCCGATAACAGCGGCAGGGGAACTGCCGTTTTTGCAACAATCGACTGCATCGGAATGACGAATACCGATATCAGAGCAATCAGGGAAAAGCTTCGCGATTTTGCAAAGGAAAACGGCATAAACTCAATCAATATTTTTTCAACCCACTGCCATTCCTGCATTGACACTCAGGGTCTATGGACGGATAACGTGAAAACGATTTTCAAAAATCTTTTTTCCGCCTATACCAATATCGGCGAGGTTCAAAAGGGAACCGACCCGAAGTATATGCAGTTTTTGTTTGAAAAGGTCTCGCTTTCGGTCAAAAACGCCGTTGCCGGAATGAAAAGCGGCGAGCTGACCTTCTCCAAAAAGGATATCGGCGCGCAGTATTTCAACAACAAAAACAGAACGAGTGCAACCGCCGTTCTAAGCGAGCTTGCAAAGTTTACCTTTACTCCGGACGACGGCTCAACACCGACGATAATCGCCAATATGGCGGCTCATCCGGACATTGTGGGGCTTCCCGTAAAGGGCGACGAGGCAAACGGTCGGATTCTTTCCGGCGACTATGTCTATTACATAGGCGAAACGCTGAACAAGGCCGGCTATAACTTCATGTTCTTCAACGGAGCCATCTGCGGAATATACATCGGCAGAGAACCCACCTCGGACAATGTTGAGCTTGCGCGCAGGGTTGACATTTCGGCGCGCTACGGTCGCGAGATAGGACGTATGCTGCTTGCAATGAGCATGACCGAGGAGGAAATAAGGCGCGATGAGTTCCTTTCCGTAACGGGAGACAGCGAGGAGGATATGAACCGCGAGGGCTATACCCTCTGGTACAAGGACTGGGAACCGGTTCCCAGTGAAAAGGTTGAACCGCTGCTCAATGTCCGCCTGAAGTCCGTCATGGTTCCCGTGACGAACAACATTATTCAATTTGCGGGAAAGCTCAGGCTTGTTAACCACATCATGATAAAGACCGAAAACGGTCTTTCAATCGTAACTGAGATAGGCTTTGCGCAGCTCGGCTCGCACAAAATTGTCATGATGCCCGGCGAGATCAGCCAGGATCTTGTTGCAGGCGGCGCCTCGCTGACAAAGGAAGGCTCAATCAACAAAAAAGACTTTGCCGCAAAGACCGTTTATGACCTTTTCGGAAAGGACACTCTTGTGTTCGGTCTTGCAAACGATGCAATAGGCTATGTTGTTCCCGATAACGACTATTGCATGGGTCTTGTTTTCAATCACTATCAGGAAACTCTTTCCCTCGGCAAAAACACGGCTTCTTTCCTTATGAAAAACTACGCTCAGCTTGCAGACGAGGTTCTTTAAGCACAGGTTTGCGTCTTTTACAGAAAATGACGAAAATGTTAAAATTGTTACATAAACTTAAAAAATGATACACGGTGTAGCAATATTTGAGGGCGCATATTATTGACTTGATTTTCGCTTTGTGATATCATGTTGTCATGAAATCATGTTCGGAAAGAAGTTGAATAAATGAAAAACAAGAAGGAATCAATAACGCAAAAGCTTTACAGTCTTATCCCTTCTCAGCAGACTATGTACCTTATGGTCAAGTACAGCCTTCATAAGCAGCTTGTTCAGATTCCGATTTCCTTTTCCGTTGAAAAGGATTTGGACTTCGGCGTGCTCAAGCAGGCATGGAACATTGAAATTGAACGCAACGACAGTCTGCGGCTGCGCTATGTTGTAGTTAATAAGGAGATCAAGCAGTATTTCCTTGACCGCTATACGATGAATTATATTCAGATCAAGCGCTTCAAGAGCCTTGAGGAGCAGGAGGAGTTCTTTTCAAAGGACGCCCAGAAGCCTATCGGCTTTTTGAAGGATGAATGCTACAGAATAATGTTCTTCAAAACCGAGGGCGTCGGCAGCGGAATCTATTTCAATGTCAGCCACCTGAGCCTTGACGGAATGGGTGTTGTTATTACACTTGCAGACCTGTTCAGGGTATACAAGGCTCTCATCACCGGTTCTGAGCTGCCCGCTCCGCTTGAAAAGTATGAGGACTATATCAAGGAAGAATTTGTCCGCCTTTCCGATAAGAAAAAGATGGCAAAGCACGAGGAGTTCTATAAGAGATACTTCCTCAAGGGCGGTGAGCCGTTCCACGCAAATATCCACGGTCCGGAAGAGCTTGAAAAATACAGAGCAAAGAAAAAGAATCCGGATTTGCGTGTTCCTGCGGTATACAATCCGATTTGGGACAAGTGCGATATGATTGTCAGGAGCATTTCAACCGAGGATTCAAAGAAGATTTTTGAATATTGCCTTGAAAAGAAAATTGCGCCGGAAAGCCTTCTTCAGCTCGGACTGAGGACATACTGCTCCGCCGTTAACTACAGAACGCCGGATGTTTTCATGCAGTCGCTTTGCAGCAAGCGCGCAAAGAACAGCGAAAAGAACATGGGCGGCTGCCTTGCTCAGCCACTTCAGCTTCGCACGATAATCCCCGAGGATTACACCTTTGATCAGGCTTTGGACGAGATAACTAGAGTTAGAACAAGTCTTTTCATGCACACAAACTATCCCTACGGTCTTGCGCTTAACCTTTCCCGTGAGATTTATAACTACAATGCAATCCAGGGCCCTGCCTGCATGATGTTCTCGTGGATACCTGTTCCGATAGGTCCGCTTGTTCCGTTCAAGTTTGATTTTCGCGGATACAATCTCGGAAGATATTTCACACCGCTTTATGTCATCACCCATCCCGATCCGGAAACTCAGGGCATAAAGTGCGAATATATGTACAGAGTTAAGTATGCAAACAGCGAGGATATCAACAACCTCCACGATAATATGGTCAGAACGGTGCTTGCCGGTATTGAAAACCCGAATATTACCGTAGGCGAGCTGCTTGACCGTGTTACCAAATGAATTATTACACAAAGGAGATATAACCAATGCTTGAAAGACTCAGAAAAGTAATTTGCGAATACGCGGAGATTCCTGCCGAAAATATCACCGAGGAAACCAACATCAGGACGGAGCTTGGGCTCAACTCACTTGAGCTTATCAATATGGCGGTTGCCATTGAGGATGAGTTCGGCGTTGAGATCCCCGACCGTGAGGCTCTCGGAATCGAAACAGTCGGCGACACCATCAAGCTTATCGAAAAATACATGAACGCATAAACAGATTACAAGCAAAGAGGAAAGGGCAGAACGAAAACCTTTCCTCTTTTTTGCGCAGAAAACACCGCCTGCCGTAAAAGACAAGCGGTGTGTTTTTGTTTAGATAGAATTCAACCTGCGGAAGGTCACAGCCTTATCAGCCGCCGACCGAGCCGTCCCAGGTGTCAACGTGAGTAGCCTTCTTTTCCTCCTCGTCAAACCAACGGGTAGTTACCGCCTTGGTCTCCGTGAAGAAGCGGAAAGCGTCCTTGCCGAGGCAGTGAAGATCGCCGAAGAAGGACTTCTTGTGACCGGTGAACGGGAAAACGCCGACCGGAACGGGAATGCCAACGTTGACGCCGACCATGCCGCCGTCGGTGCGCTTTGCAAATTCTCTTGCATAGTAGCCGTTCTGGGTGAAGATGACCGAGCCGTTTGCAAAAGGATTGCGGTTCATGAGAGCAAGACCCTCTTCAAAGTTCTTGACCCTCTTGATGCAAAGCACCGGACCGAAGATTTCCTGTGTGCCGACGGTCATGTCCTCGGTAACGTGGTCAAGGATTGTCGGGCCGACAAAGTAGCCGCCCTCAAGACCGGGAACGGTAACATTCCTGCCGTCAAGAACAAGCGTTGCGCCCTCCTCAATGCCCTTGTTGATCCAGCCGATAACACGCTCCTTGTGGGCGGCGGAAACAACGGGACCGAGGGTTGAGGTCTTGTCATATGCGGCGCCGAGCTTCAGCTCCGAAGCATACTGCTTGAGCAGAGCAACAAGCTTGTCTGCAATGCTTTCCTGCGCAACAACAACAGGAAGAGCCATGCAGCGTTCGCCCGCACAGCCGAATGCGGAGTTGATGATGCCCCTTGCGCTGCGTTCGAGGGCTGCGTCCTCAAGAACAAGAGCGTGGTTCTTTGCCTCGCAAAGGCACTGAACTCTCTTGCCGGTTCCGGCGGCGGTTGCGTAAACGTGCTGACCGACTCCGGTTGTGCCGACAAAGGTGATACCCTTGATGTCCGGGTGAGTGAGGAGCATATCGGCTTCGTGGCGCGTGCAGGTGACAAGGTTGACAACGCCTTTTGGAAGTCCGGCTTCAACAAGCAGATCGCAAAGTCTCATTGCTGTCATCGGAGTCTGAGAGTTAAGCTTGAGAACGATGGTGTTACCGGCGGCAATACAGCAGGGAACCATCCAGCCCATCGGAATCATTCCGGGAAAGTTGAACGGAACAATGCCGGCAAAAACGCCCACGGGCTCATAATAAAGTGTGGTGTCATAGCCGCTTGAGGTATCTCTCATGCTGTCGCCCATGGTGAGCGAGGGGGCGCTGAGGGCAAGCTCAACGGGCTCTTTAACCTTGAGGATATCGCCCTTGGCCTCGTTGTAGACCTTGCCGTGTTCAACAGCGCAGAGGGTTGCAAGCTCGTCCATATGCTCAACAAGAAGCTCACGGAACTTGTAAAGAACCTGTGTTCTTTTCATTACCGGAGTCTGCGACCAGGTTTTGAATGCTTCCTTTGCGCTCTGAACGGCCTTTTCAACCTCATCAACGGTGCAGCAGGGTGTGCGTGCAATTACCTCGCCCGTGCTGGGATTGTGGATATCCATATACTTGTCGGTCTTTGACTCAAGCCATTCGCCACCGGCAAAGTACTTGAGAATTTTGATATCTGCCATTGTTCAAAACATCTCCTTTTAATAATCAGCGGTTGCTTTTTTACATTGTATATATTAAGCTAAAAAAAAGAAAAAATCAATACATATTCATAAATATTACGATCTTGAGACTTCACTTTTGCCGCCGCTGTTTTTCAAAGAATTTCGCGCGGGATTTCGCCGATATCACCGAGCACTTTGCACCCGGAGGAGAGCAGCCGCTTTTTTGAATTATGCCCTCTTGCAATGAAAATGCACTCGCAGCCGATGGCCTGCGCCGTTTCAAGGTCATGCAGCGTGTCTCCGATGAAAACGGTGCGCTTCGGGTCTGTTTTGCTTTTTTCGAGCCATGCCCTTGCAACGTCGGTTTTGCCCTTTCCAAGCTCGTTTTCCGTGCCGAGTACTGCGTCAAAGTATTTTTCAATGCCGAAACGGGAAACCTGCAAAGCAAGCCGTTCGTGCCCCGTGGCGGAGATAACGGCCTGCTTAATGTTGTTTTCAGAGAGGGTTTTCAGCGTGCTTTCGGCGGTTTCAAAAAGCTTTGTTCCGGGAAGGCGTTTTTCATATTCAAAAACATACTCCTCTGCGGCTTTTTCAAAGCTTCTGTTTTCAAAGCTGAAGCCCAGCAGCTTATAAAAATTTATGATAGGAAAGCTGAAATGCTCAAGATAGAATTCCTTTGAGGGGAAGCTTGTTTTGCCGGTGTTTAAAAGCATTGTTTTCATAACCTCGTAGTTCATATCGAGGTCGTCAAGCAGCGTTCCGTTCCAGTCCCAGAG
>JAEDIH010000090.1 GCA_016292575.1 Clostridiaceae bacterium
CGCGAACGCCGTGCCTATGAAAACGAAAAAAGGCAGTATGAAAAGGCGAGCGAAAGCTATAACCGTCAGCGCTACCGCGGAAGCTCGCGCGAGGAGCTGAGCAAAAAGCGCGCAAAGAAAAAGCGCAGGAGCAAAAGCTTTTACGCCGTGACGATAACGGCAGGAATACTTCTTGCCGCAGTGACCGCAACGCTCGTTTACTGCTTTGCCGTCGGTTCTCCGATAGCGGCGATAGAGGTGAGCGGAAAGAGCGCATATTCTTCAGGCGAGGTGATTTCCGCCTGCGGAGTGGTCACCGGCGAAAACATTTTTACCGTGAGCGAAAAAAAGGTCAACGCCGTTTTGTGCAGGGCGCTGCCGTATATCGGCTCCGTAAAGCTCAAACGAAACTTTCCGGACAAGCTTGTGCTTGTTGTTACGCCGACGAGCGAAAAATATCTCATTGCAAACAAGAACAGCTATATCTGCCTTGACAAGAACGGAAAAATACTTTCCGCAAAAAAGCAGAAGGTGCGCGACGGCGTATACCGCCTTGACGGCTTCAAGGGACAGAGCGTTCAACCGGGTGAAAGCTATACGCCCTGCAAGGAGGACGAAAAGCGCTTTGAAAGCGCAAAAAGGATTGTTGCCGCGCTTGAGAGCGCTTCAATAAAAAAGGCGAACGTCATAAAGCTTGACTCTGCGGATAATATTATCGTGGTCTACGATTCGCGCTTCAACATCTATCTCGGCAGTGCGGATAACGCCGAAGACAAGCTTTCGCTTGCCGCAAAGGTGATAAAAAGCAACGTTACAAATAACAATACCGGCTATATTGACGTCCGCTACGATTCACGCGCATATTTTAACGAGGGAAAAATGGAATACTGACCGACCCGAAAAGCTTCCGTGCGTTTGCTTTCCGCCCGGAAAATGCACCGCCCTGGATTGTTTGGCGTGCAAATTTAAACAAAGTTTTAAATTTTTAAAAAACTATCGACATTTGTTTCCTACGATGATAGAATTAGTCGTTACAGGATTCGGAACCGCTTAGGTTCGTCCTTTTGAATCCGGCATCAGTGATAAGATTTATTATGAAAAGGGGTATGACTTTGAAAGCCACAGAGAGTGTAAAGAACTATCCTTCTTCTCTGAGGATGTACACCAACTATGCAACCAGAGAAATTAAAAAGGTCTGCAAGGAGATTGGACCGCGCGCCTCCGGCACCGAAAACGAAAGGAAGGCTCAGGAGCATTTTAAAGAGGAGATGAAAACTTGCGCCGACGACGTTCAGCTTGAAGAATTTGAAATGCACAAGTATGCGTTCATGGGCTGGGTTGTCATTGACGGCATTTCGATGCTGCTTGCTCTTTTGTTCTCGTTCCTCAAAATGCCTGTTGTTTCGCTTGTTCTTGCGGTTGTTGCGCTTGTCTGCCTTTTTGCGGAATTTCTGATGTATTGGGAATTTCTTGATCCGTTTTTCCCGAAGGCAATTTCAACAAACGTTATCGGCAAAAGGAAGCCCACCGGCGAGGTTAAAAGAAGAATCATCTTTGCCGGTCATGTTGACTCGTCCTATGAATGGACCTATACCCATCTCGGCGGAAAGGCTCTGCTTTTTGCGGTCGGAATTTATGCCGTTGTCGGAATGTTCTTTGTTTTGATTGTTTCAATCATCTCGGTTATTAAGGGCGGAGCCGTGAACGCCGAATTTACCGGCTTTGTCAGCGTTCTTCGCTATGCTCAGCTTGCATTTATCCCCGGCTTTATCGCCGTATTGTTCTTTACAAACTTCAAGCTTCCCGTTGACGGAGCCAACGATAACCTTACCGGCTGCACAACAGCCATTGCCGTCCTCAAATTCCTTGAGGATAACGATATCCGCTTTGAAAACACCGAGGTCTGCGCATTGACCGCAGGCTCGGAGGAGGCAGGTCTGCGCGGCTCAAGGGCATATACTAAGCGCCACCTCAAGGAGCTTCAGGAGATTGAAACCGTCTATTTCGGAATGGATACCCTGCGCGACTTTGAAGATATGGCAATCTACAGCCGCGACATGACAGGTACCGTCAAGACCGATCCGAGAGTCTGCGCACTGATGAAAAAGGGCGCGGAAATGGCCGGTCTTGATCTCCCGTATTCATCGGTATACATCGGAGCTTCGGACGCCGCGGCGGTCACAAAGCTCGGAGTTCCGGCGGCAACCCTTGCCGCGATGAATCCCGGTCCGCCAAAGTATTACCACACCAGAGATGATAAGGCGGACATTCTTATCCCCAAGACCGTTGAAAAGGGTCTTGACATTTGCCTTCAGTCTCTTTTCCTTTATGACGAGCAGGGACTCAAGGAAAGCTATTGATATGCTTTGCATGGGCTGCCTCATTAAGCGCCGGGCGTTTGAATGAGACAGCTCTTTTTTTGCCTGCAAAAGCGACCGCGAAAATTAATATAAATTTTATTCTCTTTGGTTGACTTTGGAGCAAAAAAGATGTATTATATCAGAGTGTATAAGTATATGTATGTGTTTTTACATTCGTTCCGGCACTCTGTTTTCCTTTCGGCCGGGGATTCAAGAAAAGTGAAAGAAGGTCATGCTCTTGAAAATAAAAAGGCTTTCCTCGTTTCTGCTCGTTCTGCTCGTTTTGGCAGGGCTTGCCTGCTCGCCGTTTTATGCCTCGGCAACCGTTACCGCCAACAGCGGAAAAGTACAGATTCTTCCCGGACATCCGCGCTCGGCTTCTCCGGTATACAGCAAGGCATGGCTTGATAATGTTGTTATCCGCGACAGCACCTCGTCGGTTACAGCCGCCCGCCTTGTTCCCAAGGACGCTTATCCCTACAGGCTTACCTTCGATGAATTTGTTACCGAGGTAAACAACTACTCCGTCCTTAACCTTATCAATGAAAAGACCGTTTCCTCTGCGTATAATGACGTAATCACCGTCATGTACTATATGGTCACCGCTCTCGGAATGACCGGCGACAGCGCGAGCATGAAAAAATACATAAGAAGCAAGGGTATTACCACTCCTCCGCTTGAAACTGCCGAGGACGAAATAAAGATTGCCGTGGTCTATGCCGCTTTGAAGTATGACGCGGTTTATACTCTCTATAATAAAAAAGTCACTTTCCCCCAGGGTATTTCGCTTGACGGCGCAATCTGCGTTATCCTTGCGGCTCTGACGGGTACTTTCCTGCCCTCGGGCGTCGATACTCTTTCGGGCTTTGCGGTAAACAGCGTTAAGACCTATATTTCGCAGTTTGATTCAATTCCCGTCAGCAGCAACCCGGGCAACGCTGAAATTTTCCATTGGGCAAAGGTTATCACCGCCTCTGCAAATGATTACACCGTTCCGGTTGAGGCATACGGTACTCTTACCGGAGAGGAAAAGGAATATGTTGACTATGCATACTTTGCTTCAATCCTCGATAAGGTATATGACGTAAAGCTTGACCCCGTGAAGCTTGCCGACGCCGATAAGAGCGAGGAAAGAAACAGCGTCCAGACGCTTATTCTTCAGACAATGCTTGACGAGTCCGGAGTTGACTATTCGATTGACGACAGCTGCGAAGCACTGTTCAAAGCCGCCTGCGAAAACGGCAGGTTTCCGCTTGATGAGGAGTTTTACAGCGATATTTTCAGCTATGACCTCTATGTTGCAAGCGACTGCCAAAAGGTTTGGTTCACTCCGTTTGCGCTCGCCTCGCAGGTCGGCGGAGATGACGCTTACCTTACAATATATCTCGGTGAAAAAGAGATGAGCCCCGACCAGACGGTCGCCTATGTTCTTGACGCTTCAAAGGACAAAGAGGTTATCAATCTAAAGGTTGTCTATGCGGAGCCGGACAGCACGCCGGAAACCGTGCTTTACAGGTTCTCGGTTGTCAGAAAGGCAGTTGCGGCAGGAAACGGCGAAAGTCAGAACAGCCTTACGGCAGAAATTCAGGGTATGCTTGACGGCGTTATTCCGGCAGACAACGAAAAGGCGAACGCCATTGTGAACAAAATTATGTCGCAGGTCGATTCCGCCCTTTCAACCACCGCTTCGGTCAATAACGGAAACGTGCTGACAACCTACGCCACCGGAACCACGGCTTCGGGCGGCTATGATTCAAGCCCTGAAAAGTCCTCGGACGGCATTGATTTCGGCTATCTTGAGCAGCTAATCAGCGAAACCTTTGCAGATTCCAAAGAGACCTCAAAAGCGCATGAAATGTTCGGCACAAGCGGAAAAGAGCAGAGCCGTTCCTTTGTTCAAAAAACGGTTCAGACCATCAGGGAGAATCCGGAGGTTGCGGTTGCTCCAACGGGTATAATTGCCCTCGGCGGTCTTGGCGGATACATCTGGACAAGGCGCAAGAAAACGGCGGACGAAATTCGTCCCGACGTTGAAAAGCGTGACAAAGAGGACGAGCTTGACGATTAAACTTTATTAAGAACAGGACGCCGGGTCGGTGCTTTTACCGCCGGGCGTCCTTTTTGCGTTTCTTGCGGAAAAATATTTTTACAAATATTTTTGTACATTTCCAACATAAGATTGTTCGTTTTTGCTTGACTTTTTTGCGCAGTTGGTTTAAAATACTAAGGATAGCTGTTACTGACGTAAAGCGGAAAGCTTTACTTTTTTATACGCTGTCTTCGAGTAACATTACTGTAATTCTTTTGATGGTTTTTAGTGGAAAATTATTCTAAAAAGAAGGAGGTGCTGCTACTTTGGGAGATTGGATTATTACTGTGATTGTTGCAATTGCTTGCGCGGTCGCATTTGGAATTATCGGCTTTATTCTCGGCGGTATACACAGGAAAAAGACCGCCGAAGGTCTTCTCGGCTCTGCCAATGAGGAAGCTACCCGCATTATCAATCAGGCGGTGAGCGAGGCTGAGACCAAAAAGCGCGAAGCTATTCTTGAAGCAAAGGACGAAATTCATAAATCCCGTACTGAAACCGAACGTGAACTTCGTGAAAGAAGAAACGAGGTTCAGAGACAGGAAAGAAGAATTATCCAAAAGGAAGAAAGCCTTGACAAAAAGGTTGACACCCTTGAAAAAAAAGAAGAACTGCTGAACAAAAAAATCAAGCAGTCCGAAACCCAACTTGCCGAAGCAGAAAGCATCAAAAGAAGTCAGTTAGAAATGCTTGAAAAAATATCGGGCTATACAAAAGAACAAGCCAAGGTATATTTACTTCAGACGCTGGAGGAAACACTCACAAGAGAAAAGGCCGTCAAGGTCATGGAATACGAACAAAAGGTTCGTGACGAGTGTGACTCTCTTGCAAAGGAAATTATCACAACGGCCATTCAGCGCTGCGCCGCAGACCATGCGTCGGAGGCGACTGTTTCCGTTGTTGCGCTGCCCAACGATGAAATGAAGGGCAGGATCATCGGTCGCGAGGGACGCAACATCAGAACTCTCGAGACCATTACCGGAGTCGATCTCATTATTGACGACACTCCGGAAGCCATCACGCTCTCCTCCTTTGACCCCGTCAGGCGCGAGGTTGCGCGTATAACTCTTGAAAAGCTTATTGCCGACGGACGTATCCACCCGGCACTTATTGAAAAGATTTTTGAAAAATCAAAGCGCGAGGTTGAACAGGCAATCCGCCAGGCAGGCGAAAGAGCTGTTGTTGAGGCCGGAGTCAACGGCGTACACAATGAGCTTGTCAAGCTGCTCGGTCGCCTCAAATACCGCACAAGCTACGGTCAGAACGTTCTGAACCATTCGCTTGAGGTTTCCTATATTGCAGGACTCATGGCAGCGGAGCTCGGAGCGGACATTAAGCTTGCAAAGCGCGCCGGTCTTCTTCATGACATTGGTAAAGCCATTGACCACGAGCAGGACGGCTCGCATATTGAGCTTGGCGTTGAGTACGCCAAAAAGTATAGGGAAAACGATATTGTTGTCAACGCCATTCAGGCGCACCACGGCGATGTTGAGCCCAAGAGCATCATAGCCTGCCTTGTTCAGGCGGCGGACGCAATTTCGGCCGCCCGTCCCGGAGCAAGGAGAGAAAATCTTCAGAACTACATTAAACGTCTTGAACAGCTTGAGTCTATTTCCGAATCGTTCAAGGGCGTTGAAAAGGCCTTTGCAATCCAGGCCGGACGCGAGGTCAGAATAATCGTTAAGCCTGATAAAATCAGCGATGATCAGATGGCTCTGCTTGCGCATGAGATAGTTAAAAAGATTGAGGACGAGCTTGAATATCCGGGTCAGATAAAGATAAACATGATCCGCGAAACAAGAGCCGTTGATTATGCAAAATAACAAACGCAAAAAATTTGAGGCTGTTCTGTTTTTTCGGAACAGCCCCTTTTTTGAAAGGTGAAAAAATGAGAATTCTTTTTGAGGACGAGGAGCTTGTTGTCTGCGTAAAGCCCGTCGGCACACTTTCTCAGGGTGAGGGCAAAAGCAGTCTGATAACAATGCTCGGCGAACAGACAAGAGGCGAAATTTTTCCCGTTCACCGCCTTGACCGTGAGACCGGCGGAGTGATGGTATACGCAAAAACAAGGGCAGCCGCAGCATCGCTTTCCCGCCAGGCGGCGGAAAGGAAGCTTCAAAAGGAATACTTTGCGCTCCTCCACGGCGTACCGGAGGAAGCAAGCGCAGTTTTGGAGGATCTGCTTTTCAAGGACTCAAAAAGGAACAAGGTTTTTGTTGTCGAGCGTGAACGCAAGGGTGTTAAAAAAGCAGTTTGCGAATATGAAACGGTTTTTAGCGGACATGACCGTAAAGAAGCCTATTCGCTTGTTAAAGTGATTCTTCACACCGGGCGCACGCACCAGATTCGCGTTCAGTTTTCCTCACGCGGTTTTCCGCTTTTTGGCGACAGAAAGTACGGCGCAAAGGACAGCGAAAAGGTCATGGCGCTTTTTTCGTGCAGGATAGGCTTTACGCACCCGAAAACAGGCGAAAGGCTGAGCTTTTACTTTGACAGAACCGAGAGCGAGCCTTTGAACAGGGCACTTGAGGCGGCAAAAAGCTGTGGCAGGATATGAGATGCCGGTCTTTTTCCGGGCAAAATATTTTCCGCGCAAGGGTGGACAAATTATAAATTTGACCTTGACAAAACGGTGCATATCTGATAAAATCTATCGGTAACAAAAAGGCAGAGCAATTTGCCGTTCATACACGGAGAGTTGTCCGAGAGGTCGAAGGTGCAGCACTCGAAATGCTGTGTGGGGAAACTCACCTAGGGTTCGAATCCCTAACTCTCCGCCAAATGGGGCTGTCGCAAATCGGTAAAACGAAGAGCGACAGCCCGTTTTTTAAAGA
>JAEDIH010000091.1 GCA_016292575.1 Clostridiaceae bacterium
GATGTTAAGGCTGTCCGTGACCTTTCATTCTGCGTCAAAAAGGGCGAGCTTTTTGCCTTTCTCGGCGTGAACGGAGCCGGAAAAAGCACAACCATCTCAATCATGTGCGGTTCGCTCAAAAAGGACGGCGGCAGCGTAACAATCTGCGGCAGACAGTCCGGGGAAAGGAACGGCGAGATTGCGGCAAAGCTGGGCGTTGTTTTCCAAAACAGCGTTTTAGACAAGGCTCTGAGTGTTAAGGACAACCTTGAAAGCCGCGCCGCGCTTTACGGAATCAGTGGAAACAGCTTCAAGAAAAGGCTTTTTGAGCTTTCAAAAATGCTTGACTTTGAAAATCTTCTGGGTCGCACCGTGGGAAAGCTTTCGGGCGGTCAGCGCAGGAGAATTGACGTTGCGCGCGCGCTTTTGCACAAGCCGGAGATCCTCATTCTTGATGAGCCGACAACCGGGCTTGATCCGCAAACAAGGAGGCTGCTTTGGAACACGGTGAAAACGCTGCGCGAAAAGGAGAATATGACTGTTTTTCTCACCACTCACTATATGGAGGAGGCTGCCGACGCGGACTATGTCGTTATCCTTGACAGCGGCGTTATCGCCGCCGAGGGAACGCCGCTTGAGCTTAAAAACCGATATACCGGTGACTTCATAACGTTCTATTCGGTTGATGAGCAGCAGCTTAAAACACTCTTCCTGCCTTATGAAAAGGTTGGCGAAAGCTTCCGCGTTGAAGTTAAAAACACCAACGAGGCAACAAGGCTTATTATGAAGTATCCGTCCCTTTTCACGGATTACGAGATAACCAAAGGCAAGATGGACGATGTTTTCCTTGCCGCAACAGGAAAAAAACTGACGGGAGGCGAAGCAAAATGATGCCCTTTTTCTCGCTTGTCAAGCGTAATACAAAGCTCTTTTTCAAGGATAAGGGAATGTTTTTCACTTCGCTTATAACGCCGGTCATTCTGCTTGTGCTTTACGCAACCTTTCTTGCCGGCGTATACCGGGACAGCTTTGCTTCGGCCATTCCGGAATTTCTCAAAATTGACGGAAAGCTGCTTGACGGCGCTGTTTCCGCGCAGCTCATTTCCTCGCTGCTTGCGGTAAGCTGCGTTACGGTTGCGTTCTGCTCCAATTTGCTCATGGTTCAGGACAAGATAAGCGGCGCGCGGCAGGATTTGTGCGTTTCACCGGTCAGGCGTTCAACTCTTGCCGCGGCGTACTTTGTTTCAAGTTCGCTTTCAACGCTGATAATCACCTTTACGGCGCTTGGAGTCTGCCTTTTGTATCAGCTTAAAAAGGGCTGGTACTTTTCCGGAAAGGACGTTGCAATGCTTGCGCTTGACGTTTTTTTGCTCACCCTTTTCGGCGTTGCGCTGTCCTCGTGCGTAAACTTTTTCCTTTCCACCAACGGACAGGGCTCCGCAGTCGGAACGATTGTCAGCGCAGGCTACGGCTTTGTCTGCGGTGCATATATGCCGATAAGCAGCTTTGCCCCGGGGCTTCAGAAGGTTCTTTCCTTCCTGCCCGGAACCTACGCCACAAGCCTCATAAGAAACCATGCAATGAGAGGTGTCTTTGCAGAAATGGAAAGTATTGGCTTTCCGGACGAGGCAATGAAAGGCATCAGGGACGCTTTTGACTGCAATCTTTATTTCTTTGAAAAAAGCGTGAGCGAGGGCGCAATGTATGCCGTGCTTTGCGGCTCAATTACCGCACTGCTTCTTATATACATAATCTTCAATATATTTTCAAAAGAAAGCTAAGTGATTAAAAATGAAATCAAGATATAAAACCGCAAGGCGTCTGCTTATCTTCTGGACTCTTTTCATCGGTCTCGGCGCGGTTGCCGGAGCGAGCGGAATGCTGCTTGATCCGACCGGAAAAGCAATGGGTATGGATTCAATGCTTCCGTATTTTCAAAAGCTGCCGTTTGCCGATGTACTCTTTAAAAACTATGTTTTCCCGGGTATTGCTCTTTTGATTGTAAACGGAATAACCAATCTTACTGCGGCGGCACTTCTTTTTGCAAAAAGAAAAAGCGGCGTTATCCTCGGAGGCATTTTCGGTGTGACGCTCATGCTTTGGATTTGCATTCAGTTTTATATGTTCCCCTTGAACTTCATGTCAACAATATATTTTGTTTTCGGCTTTTTGCAGGCCGTTACCGGCTATGCGGCATGGGTATTTCTGAAGCAGGAGAGCTTTAAGGTGAATGAGTCTGACTACGGAAACATCGGAACAGACAAAAAGAGACTTGTGGTATACTTTTCCCGTATGGGATATGTTAAAAAAGCCGCCCTTGAAGAAGCAGAAAGAACCGGCGCAGAGATTTATGAAATCAAAACGACCGAGCGCACACAGGGAACGGCAGGCTTCTGGTGGTGCGGAAGGTTCGGCATGCACCGGTGGGAAATGCCGATTGAAAAAATTACCGCCGAGCTTTCAGGGTACGACCATGTGACTGTTTGCGCGCCGATATGGGTCTTTTCCCTTTGCGCACCGATGAGGGCGTTCTGCAAAGCGGCAAGCGGAAAAATCAGGGAAGCCGACTACATAATTTTGCACCACATGAAAAGCAGCTTTGATTCTGCCGCAGATGAAATGGACTCGCTCCTCGGACTGAAGCGCACCGGCTTTAAAAGCATCTGCTGCCGAAAGGGTAAATTCAAAACAGTAAAGGAAGAAAAAGATACCTGCAAAGTATCTTGAAAGCAAAATATATTAAATTATGAGGATTGAAAAAACAGAAATCAAAGGTATTCCTGCGCTTGTTTGGGGCAGGGAAAGCGAAAAGGCATATGTTTTTGTTCACGGAAAGCAAAGCCGGAAAGAATATGCCGAACAGTTTGCCCGTATTGCCGAAAGCAATGGCTATCAGACAATAAGCTTTGACTTGCCTGAACATGGGGAAAGAACGGACGAAGAGCGCTGTGATGTTTGGAACGGAAAAAAGGATCTGACGGCGGTTGCCGACTATGCCTTCGGACGGTGGAAAGAGCTTTCTCTTTATGCGTGCAGTCTCGGTGCATATTTTTCGATTGAGACATTCGGCAAAAGGAACTTTAAAAAGGCGCTGTTCCAGTCTCCGATAGCAGACATGAAAACGCTCACCGAAAACATGATGCTGTGGTTCGGCGTTTCAAAGGAACGCCTTGAAAAGGAGAAAGAAATTGAAACGCCTGTGGATACGCTCAGGTGGGATTATTACAACTACATTCTTTCCCATCCGGTAACCGAGTGGAGCACACCAACCTGCGTCCTTTACGCAGGAAAGGACAATTTGCAGACGAGAGACAGCATTGAAGCCTTTTGCAAAAAGTTCGGTTGCGTTCTCACAGTCAGCGAGGAAAGCGAGCATCCGTTTATGGCTGAGGGCGATGAAAAAATACTTGAAAAATGGTATGAAGAAAATATATAATGGGAGCAAAATAATGGACATTTCACTTTACTATGAAGAAAAAGGGGAGGGCTTTCCCCTCGTTCTGCTCCACGGAAACGGCGAAGACCATACATATTTCAAAAATCAGCTTGAGTTTTTTTCAAAAAGCCGCCGCGTCATAGCCGTTGACACAAGAGGTCACGGAAAATCGCCAAGGGGCGGCGGGGAATTTTCAATTCGCCGCTTTGCGGACGATCTTCGCTCGTTTTTTCTTGAACGCGGCATTGAAAGGGCAGATATACTCGGCTTTTCCGATGGCGGCAACATTGCGCTTTTGTTTGCGCTCAAAAACCCAAAAATGGTGCGAAAGCTCATTCTTAACGGTGCAAACCTTTTTCCCAAGGGAGTTAAAAAAACCGTTCAGCTTCCGATTGAATTCGGCTACAGGCTTGCAAAGCCGTTTGCGCACCTGAGCGAAAAGGCGAAGAAGAACGCCGAAATGCTTTCCCTCATGGTGAACGACCCGTATATCGAGCCGAACGAGCTGCGGTATATCTGTGCGCCGACTCTCGTCATTGCCGGAACGCACGACATGATTAAGGAAAGCCACACACGGCTTATTGCCGAAAAAATACCAGGCGCAAAGCTGAAATTCATTGAGGGCGACCATTTCATTGCGCACAAAAATCCGGATGTATTCAACAAAGCGACCGAGGCTTTTTTGAACGGTCAGATCTGAAAAAACTCCGGATGTTTTCTGAACTAAAAATCCATAGCACGGCGCTTTATGCGCTCCACACATAGGAGGAATAAAAATGCTTGAAATTAGAAATCTTACAAAATCTTTCGGTGAAAAAAAGGCGGTAGATAATCTTTCGCTGGAGATTAAACCGGGCGAAATCTACGGCTTTATCGGTCACAACGGCGCGGGAAAAACAACAACGCTCAAATCCGTTGCGGGAATTTTGCAGTTTGATGAGGGTGAGATTAAGATAGGCGGTATTTCGATAAAGGAAGACCCGATAGCCTGCAAAAAGATACTTGCCTATATTCCCGATAACCCGGACATCTATGAATTCATGACGGGTATCAAATATCTCAACTTTATTGCGGACATTTTCGGCGTCGGCGCAAAGGAAAGGCAGGAGCGCATTAAAAAATACGCCGATCCTTTTGAACTGACAAAGGACCTTGCCGAACCCGTGAGTGCTTACTCCCACGGAATGAAGCAGAAACTTGCTGTCATTTCCGCCTGGCTGCATGAACCCAAGCTTATCATCATGGACGAACCGTTTGTCGGTCTTGACCCCAAGGCGGCTCACATTCTCAAGGAAATGATGCGTGAATTCTGCGATAAGGGCAACGCCATCTTTTTCTCCACCCATGTTCTTGAGGTTGCCCAAAAGCTTTGCGATAAGGTTGCAATCATCAAAAACGGAAAGCTGATCCGCTCCGGAACAATGGAGGAAGTCAGAGGCGATGACAGCCTTGAGGAAGTTTTCCTTGAGTTGGAGGAAGAATAATGTTTAAGGTGCTTTTTAAAAAACAGCTTTATCAGCTCAATCAGAGCTTTTTCTATGACTCAAAAAAGGGCAAGCTGCGCTCAAAGGCCGGCTCCATAGGATTCATTGCTTTCTTTGTTGTTTTAATGGTCGGTGTGCTCGGCTCAATGTTCGCCTATTTTTCGGCGATGATCTGCAAGCCGCTTTTCTCTGCCGGTCTCGGCTGGCTTTATTTTACGCTCATTTCTCTTGTTTCAATAATGATGGGTGTTTTCGGCAGTGTTTTTAACACATATTCGAGCCTTTATCAGGCAAAGGACAATAATCTTCTGCTTTCTCTGCCAATACCTGTACGCTATTTGCTTGCCTCCCGTCTGCTCGGGGTATATCTCATGGGCACGATGTACAGCATTGTGGTCATTCTTCCTGCGGTTATTGTACGTCTTGTTGTTGCGGGCTTTTCGGCGAAAGCTCTTTTCGGCTCGCTTGTGCTCATGGCGGCAATCACGGTCATTGTGCTCATTCTTTCCTGCGCGCTCGGTCTTGTTGTTGCAAAGGTCAGCGTAAAAATCAAGAACAAAAGCATTGTTACAACAGTTTTATCGCTTGGTTTTCTTGCACTTTACTACTATGTTTATGCAAATGCCTATACCCTTTTGCAGACTGTGATTCAGAATGCGCAAACCATCGGTGAAAAGGTCAAGGGTATGGCTTATCCTCTTTATATTTTCGGAAAGGTTGGAGAAGGTGAACTTCTGCCTCTTGCAATAACCGTTCTTTGCGTCGGCGCTCTTTTTGTGCTGACATATATTCTGATGGAAAGAAGCTTTCTGAAGATTGCAACATCAAGCGCAAAAACAGTCCGCCGTGAATACCGGGAGAAGCAGACAAAACTGAAGAGCGCAGATTCAGCCCTGCTTTCAAAGGAGCTTTCGCGGCTGCTTTCAAGCCCAACCTATATGCTCAACTGTGCGCTCGGAGTGGTGTTCCTTGTTGTGGGCGGAATTGCCCTGCTTTTCAAGGGAGAGTGGCTTGTTGACCTGCTTATCCGGGAGATGGGCTTTGGCAAGGACTTCGCAATCGTTATCGGTACTCTTGTTGTTTGTATGTTAACCACCATGAATGACCTTACCGCGCCGTCAATCTCGCTTGAGGGAAAGAGCATCTGGCTTTCGCAGTCGCTTCCCGTTTCGGCGTGGCAGGTGCTGAGGTCAAAGTTCAATATGCATATGCTCCTTACGGGAATACCGTCGCTCTTCTGCTCTGTCTGCGTTTGTATTGTTCTGCGCCCGTCCGCAGCCGTTTGCGCCGCCGTGCTCATTTTTCCGCTTTTGTTTGCGGCACTTTTCGCCGTGCTCGGTCTTGTTCTTAACCTTAAAATGCCGAACCTCAACTGGACAAATGAAACCTCCGCCGTCAAACAGAGCTTCAGCGTTCTCATTACCCTTTTTGCAGGTTGGATACTGTCGTTCATTTTTGCCGCTGTTTACTACCTGCTCTTTTTGCCGGTCGGTGCGCTGTGGTTCATGGTCATTGCTTCGGCGGTTGTTACCGTGCTTTGCGCCCTTTGTATTCTGTGGCTCAAAAAGCGCGGCACAGAGATATATAAGAATTTGTGATGTCAAAAAAAGGAGGTGAAAAGCAATGTGGTGGGTTTTTGCGTTACTTTCTTCGGTCTTTGCAGCGCTCACATCAATTCTTGCAAAGGTTGGAATTGAAAGCGTCAATTCAAATCTTGCAACGGCAATAAGGACGGTTGTTGTGCTTGTAATGTCGTGGCTGATGGTTTTCATTACCGACGCGCAAGGCTCGATTACGGAGATCAGCAAAAAAAGCTGGCTGTTTCTGATTCTTTCCGGCCTTGCAACCGGTGCGTCGTGGCTGTGCTATTACAAGGCACTGCAGACCGGAGACGTGTCCAAGGTTGTGCCGATTGACAAGCTCAGCGTTGTTCTGACGCTCATAATGGCGTTTGCTTTCCTGCACGAAAAGTTCACGCCAAAATCGCTTGTCGGCTGTCTGCTCATCACTGCCGGAACGCTTGTGATGGTGCTGTAAAGCGGAAAGGGGAAAGCGAAACATGAAAAAGAAAAGCTTTGCGGTGATTATTGCGGCTTTGCTTTCGCTGACTTTTTTTCTCTGTGCCTGCGAGCCGGCTTTTGTGGGTAACAAGATGAAAACGAAGAACGAGTATGTCCTGTCCTTTTCCGCCTTGAACAGAACGGAAAAGGAGGAGCTGTATCTTGAAAAAGGAGAGAGTCTCAAGGTCAGGATTGAGCTTACCGAGGGCGAGGTTTCGCTTCTGATATCCTCAACCGAGGGAGAGGAATACTATAAGGGCAGCGAGCTTCGGAATGAGGAGTTCACCGTTGTTGCCG
>JAEDIH010000092.1 GCA_016292575.1 Clostridiaceae bacterium
CGCCTTGACCTCACACCCGGACGGATAATGTATTTTTACTATGACCCGGGCAAGTATTTCAAATATGTCAGACCGATAGTACGCGACTGACCGGACCTTCAGCAGGCGGCTGCCAGATTATAGCTTGGCAGCCGCCGATTAATTTGCATTTTAAGGCAAAAAAAGGCTGCTGCAAGCGGAAAAGCTCCGTCGCAACAGCCCTTGGAGAGGAGATGTTCAGTTCATAAAAATCAAAGGTTGTTCTTTGCTTTCATCTTAGCCATTACCTTTGAGGGAAGGCCGTAAAGATTGATGAAGCCCGTGGCGTCTGATTGATTGTAAACCTCGTCCTCGTCAAAGGTTGCAATTTCGGGATCGTAAAGCGAAAACGGAGAGGTTACGCCTGCGTTTATCATGTTGCCCTTGTAAAGCTTGAGGGTAACGTCGCCGGTGACGGTCTTCTGCGTGGTCTTGACAAAGCTGAGGATAGCCTCGGTCAGCGGAGAGAACCACTGCGCATTGTAAAGGATTTCGCCGAGCTTCTGGGCAACAAGTGCCTTATAGTGAGCAGTCTCCTTGTCAAGGCAGAGAGTTTCAAGCACCTCATGCGCTTTATAGAGGATGGTTCCGCCCGGAGTTTCATATACGCCGCGGCATTTCATTCCGACAAGACGGTTTTCAACAATATCAAGAAGACCGATGCCGTTTGCTCCGCCAAGCTCGTTAAGCTTTGAAACAAGCTCAACCGCATCCATTTCCTTTCCGTCAACCGCGGTGGGAACACCCTTTTCAAAGTGAATGGTAACATAAGCAGGCTTATCGGGTGCCGCCTCGGGAGAAACGCCCATTTCAAGGAAGCCTTTTTTGTTGTAAAGCGGCTCGTTTGCCGGATCCTCAAGGTCAAGACCCTCATGCGAAAGGTGCCAGATGTTCTTATCCTTGGAGTAGTTTGTCTCGCGGTTGATTTTGAGGGGAACGTTGTGCGCCTCGGCGTACTCAATCTCCTCCTCCCTTGACTTGATGCTCCACTCACGCCACGGAGCAATGATGGTCATTTCCGGAGCGAGGGACTTTATTGCAAGCTCAAAACGAACCTGATCGTTGCCCTTTCCCGTGCAGCCGTGGCAGATTGCGTCGGCACCCTCTGCCTTTGCAATTTCAACAAGCCTTTTTGCAATGAACGGACGGGCAAACGCTGTGCCGAGGAGATACTCTTCATATTTTGCTCCGGCCTGAACGCAGGGAAATACACATTCTTCAAGCATCTCCTTTGTAACGTCCTCAACATAAAGCTTTGAAGCGCCGGTCTTGATTGCCTTTTCCTCAAGACCCTCAAGCTCGTCGGCCTGACCCACGTTTCCGGATACGGCAATGATTTCCGGGTTGTTGTAGTTTTCCTTGAGCCAGGGAATGATGATTGAAGTATCAAGTCCTCCCGAGTAAGCAAGAACAATTTTTTTGATGTTTTCCTTTTTCATAATACTTAAACCTCCGAACAGCGTTCTTAAACGGCGAGCGGCTCGCCTACGCTGTAATTTTATTCATTTGATGTTGATAATATATCACTATT
The DNA here is from genome assembly GCA_016292575.1 of Clostridiaceae bacterium. Taxonomy (GTDB): domain Bacteria; phylum Bacillota; class Clostridia; order Oscillospirales; family Acutalibacteraceae; genus UBA6857. Next base: position 1,550 of record JAEDIH010000092.1, read on the forward strand.
TGCATAAATATGCAAGCATTTTTGAATATTTTTTTGATGTTTATACATTTCGACAAAGAAAGTGCCGGTCAAAGCAAAGGTTTTATTGACATTGAACAAGCTATCCTTTGCAAAGAGGGAAACAGCTTTGGAGACACAGCTCGCAAAAGGGCTTTTCCGCCGGCAAAACAAAGGCCGCCGCAAAAGCGACAGCCGTGTATGTTTTCGTTTTTCAGTTGATCTTGCCGTAGAGCGAAACGCCCTGGGCACCTGCGTCGGTCTTGGGTGCTCTTTGAACAGCGTCAGACTTCGGCGCGGCATTGTTTCTTCTCGGTCCGCCGGAGGGACGTCTGCCTCCGCGTCCTCTGGTATAGCCGCCCTTTGAGGGGTGAGTCGGCTTTACGCCCTCCTCAAGGCTGATAACAACGCGCCTTGAAAGATCCGCGCCCACGGAGTATGAGGTAACGCCCTCAACCTCCTGAATGGCCGTATGAATAATGCGGCGCTCATAGGGGTTCATCGGCTCAAAGGTGAAGTTTCTGCCGTATTTAAGAACCTTTTGCGCGTTCTTTTTTGCAAGCGAGCAAAGAGCCGCCTTCCTCTTTTCGCGGTAATTTCCGACATTGACGGAAATTCTGGAGTATTCGTTCTCTTCTTTATTCTTTCCTGCAACAAGGCGTGCAAGATACTGAATTGAATCGAGCGTTTCGCCGCGTCTGCCGATCACGATGCCGTAATCGTCGGCGCAGTCAAGCTCAAGCAGAATCTCGTTTTCCTCAAGGAGAAATGCCTTAACGTCAACGCTCTGAACGCCCATGCCCTTGATGACCTTAACAAGGTACTCGGCGGCCTTTTGTGCGCCGGGCTTGTTTTCAAGCGTAATCTCGGTGCGCGGGGCTTCTGCCTCTTCGGGTGCGCTCTTTGCGGGGGCAGCTTTCTGCGCAGGCTTTGCCTCCTGCTTTTTCTGCGGTTTTGCGGCAGGTGCTTTCTGTGCGGCTGCGGAAGCCGGAGCCTTTGCGACCGGCTTTTTCTGTGCGACCTCGGGTGCCGGAGCTTTTGCGACCGGCTGTTTTTCCCGGGGCTTCACCTCGTCGGGCGTTTCATAAAAAGCGCGGGCCTCGGCTTTTTTTCCGCCGAAAAGACCGAGAACTTTTTTGGTGGGCATTACAACAATTTCCGAATGAACCTCTGCGCCGGCAGGAGCGTTAAGAGCTGCCTTTGCGTTTGCGATTGCTTCTTCAATCGTTGCGCCCTGTCCTTTTGCTTCATGAATCATTAGTTATCACCACCGTATACGGTTAGAGTTATTGATCTGCTTTAACAGCAGTTTTTGTTTTTTCATAGGAACGTCTGTAAATGGTTTCGTCAACCATAAGCCTTGCAATGGTTTTCCTCGGCGCATAAATTCTTCCGAGAATGAGGGTCTGGAAGAAGGCGAGGATGTTTGAAAGGATCCAGTACATACCCATTCCTGCGGGGAACTGGAAAGTGAACCACAGGGACATGAGCGGCATTGTGAGCATCATGCAGCCCATCATCTGCGCATTCTCCATTCCGCCGGGGTTGCTTTTCTTTTGTCTGATCTGGGTCAGAACGCTCGTAAGCATTGACGTTGCGAAAGATAAAAGAGGTATAAGGAGTAAAACTTTCGCCTCGGTAGATGCTGTGCCGAGCGATTTGAGCGTTGAAAACTGGGGAATTGCCCCAAGGTCAACGCCGAAAACGGTGAAGTCAAAATCCCGAATTCTTTCGATGGCTTCGGGATATTTTGCTGCCGTTGCCGGAATCTTTTTGAGGAGAGCGTCAAGATTTGCAATAGCTGCCGATTCTGCATAGGCCGCACTGTTTCCGGTGAGTCCGAGCGCGGTTTTGGCAACGTTTGCAAGAGTGTTGACGAGTTCGGTCGGGATTTCAAGAACATATTTCAGCGGCTCACGAACAACGCCGTAAAGACCCCAGAGAATCGGAAGCTGGAAAAGCAGCGGCATACAGCTGCTGGTCATGGCGTTGTAGCCCTCGCGCTGATAAAGCTCGTTGGTCTCCTCCTGAATTTTCTGATTTTTTTCGGCCGGAGCATAGTCCTGATATTTTTCTCTGATTCTCTTGAGCTTCGGCTGAAGTCTTACGGTTTTTGCGGAGCCTTTCTGCTGGTGAATGGTTGACGGGAGCAGAATCAGGCGGAAAAACAGGGTAAAAATCAAAAGAGCCAGCCCGTAGTTATTGATGAACTGATAGAGAATTCTGAAGAGAAAACCGAAAATGGAGTATAGGAAATCGAACATTGGATATCCTCCGTAAAATTATTCCGTCTGACATTGAAGAGCCTTTTACGCTTTTCCGGCAAACGGTTGTCCGGCGCAGGAAAAAACCTACCTGCGTTTTTCCTTTTCGCGCTTGGGCGGAACGGGGTCGTATCCGCCTTTTGAAAGCGGATTGCAGCGAAACACGCGCCACAAGGCAAGCAAAAAGCCCTTGAAAGCGCCGTGCGTTTCAATAGCCTCAACAGCGTAGCACGAGCAGGTCGGATAGTAGCGGCACATGGCCGGAAGATGGGGAGAGATGTGCTTGCGATAAAAACGAATTATTGAAAGAAGAAAGCTTTTCATTCTTCACTCTCCGCAACTTTAAGCTCCTTCAGCATGGCGAGCATTATCGGCTCAAGCTGAGTGCTTTTTTTGAACTTCGTCCTTGTTCTTGCAACAAAAACAAGATCCCAGTTACCCCTGACGCAGCCGGAATTGAAAACGTTTTGAAAAGCGGCTCTGATAATCCTGCGGGAGCGGTTGCGTTCAACGGCATTGCCGATTTTTTTGCCCGTTGTTATTCCAACGCGGCAAACGCCCGCGCGGTTTTTCATCGCATAGACAACCAATGCTGCCGTTTGTACGGACTTTCCTTTATAATAAAGGCGCTTGAAGTCCTTGTTCTGATTAAGCGAAACATATTTTTGCAAAAAAATCAAATCCCAACGCAAATTGCGCCCGAGGGCGCCGGAACCTGGCAGTTACCGGATTAATAGGTGAGCTGCTTGCGACCCTTTGAACGTCTGCGGGCAAGAACCTTGCGTCCGTTCCTTGTTGCCATTCTTTTTCTGAAGCCGTGCTCCATCTTTCTGTGGCGTTTTTTGGGTTGATAAGTCCTTTTCACGGTGTATACCTCCTTTTAATTTGATATCTAACGGTGAAAACCGTTTTGAGCATACTCGGGAACAGTCTGTTGCAGGTTCAGGACAAAAAAACCGAACCCAACAGCTATACCTTGCATTTTGACATTATATATCAAAAGAGTCTGTTCTGTCAATGATTTTTAATAAACTTTTGCGTGCGTCCGGATTTCCTTTCCTCATTGACTTATCACAAATTTTGTAATATAATGACAAATATGTAATCCCGGCGGCCGCCGGTTTATAGTATATACTATTTTAATTACAAATAGCGGCCCTGCCGGAAATAAGAACAGGAATTCTTAAAAAGAGGTTTTTGATAATATGAAACTTGGAATTGTCGGTTTGCCGAATGTTGGCAAAAGCACCCTTTTCAACGCAATTACCAATGCAGGCGCTCAGTCTGCCAACTATCCGTTCTGCACCATTGAGCCGAACGTCGGCGTTGTTGCCGTTCCCGATTACCGCCTTGACAGGCTTGCGCAAATGTATAACCCCGTGAAAGTAACGCCGGCAACGGTTGAATTTGTTGATATTGCAGGACTTGTCCGCGGCGCTTCAAAGGGCGAGGGACTCGGCAACAAGTTTCTTTCCCATATCCGCGAGGTGGACGCCATTGTTCACGTTGTCCGCTGCTTTGAAAGCAACGACATTATCCACGTTGACGGCAGTGTTGACGCAAAGCGCGACATTGAAACCATCAACCTTGAGCTTATCCTTTCCGACCTTGAAATGGTTGAAAGGCGCATTGACCGCACAGCAAAGGCTATGAAAGGCGATAAATCCCTTGCCGCCGAGGTTGAATTCTTCAAGCGCGTCAAACAGGCTCTTGAAAACGAAAAGCCGGCAAGGAGCGTTGAGTGCAATGAAACGGAAAAGGCACTGCTTGACTCCGCCAGTCTGCTGACCGGAAAAAAGGTTATTTATGCCTGCAACATGAGCGAGCAGGACTTTACAAACGGAATTGATTCAAACGAAAACTATAAAGCGGTCTGTGCGCTTGCGGCTGAAGAGGGCAGCGAGGTGCTTCCCATCTGCGCCGGTCTGGAGGCGGAAATTTCCTCGCTTTCAAAGGAGGACAGGGAAATTTTCCTTGCCGATCTCGGCGTTCAGGAGGGCGGACTTGACCTGCTCATCAGGAAGTGCTATCACCTGCTCGGTCTCATCTCGTATCTCACCGCAGGTCAGCCCGAGGTCAGAGCATGGACAATCCGTGAGGGTACAAAGGCTCCGCAGGCCGCCGGAAAAATTCATTCCGATTTTGAACGCGGCTTTATCCGCGCTGAGGTTATCACCTTTGAAAATCTGATTGAGTGCGGCTCGCTTGCCGCCGCAAGGGAAAAGGGACTTATCCGCTCCGAGGGCAAGGATTATGTTATGAAGGACGGAGACGTTGTTCACTTCCTTTTCAATGTCTGATACCATACCAAATTAGAAACAAACAACGCCCCGTTTTTTCAAAAGATATTGACAAACGGGGCGCTTTGTTATAAAATCAAAGCATAAAAATATATCAAGACAAAAGAAGGAGAAAAATCATGAAAAAAACAATTCGAATTCTTGCTGTTGTGCTTTGTCTTGTTCTTGCGGTTTCGGCTCTTTCCGGCTGCACAATCAAGCTTAACATAACAGTCAACCACCAGGGCGGTTCCTCCGCTTCCTCAGCAACTCCGGTTGCCGCTCCGTCTCAGACCCCGGCTCCGACTCCGGCGCCCTCTGCTCCCGAGTCAACAACAGCAGCACCTGCTTCCTCCGCCGCTGCGGCGAACAGCGGAGAGGAAAAGCCGTCCGAAACCCCGAAACAGGAAGCATCCGCCGGCAAGGAGCTTTCCCCCACCTCTCCGAAAGAGGACATCGTTGCCGAATATGTTGAGGTTTACAACACCACAAAGAAGGCCGGCACCTTCAAGGGTCACGACGAAATGACTCTTGTTGAAGTTCTCATCGATGGCAAGGACAACTCAATGATCAAGAACGCCGCAAAGGGCATGGTCAAGGCTGAAGGCACCGATATGCCGCTTCCGCCGTATTCGGACGACAATCCGTGTAACGAATGCCTCACCACCGCTGCCGACATTGCAACCGCAACCTACAACGACAACGGCGACGGCACCGCAACAATCAAGCTTGTTCCCATTGCAACAACCAACTCCAAGAAGTTCTCCGACGCTCAGGGCAATATGTTCAATGTTATGGAAGATGTTAAGCCCACCGTTGAAAGTATCAGCATCCTCAAGTGGTCGGAGGGTACAACGGACGATAACGTTGTTCTCAAGTGCGACGGCAGCTATGCCGAGGTCACCTATGACAAGGCAACCAAAATGATGACCAAGGCAGATTACACCCTCATCACCATCGCCGAGGTTCAGCACGCAAACATCCTCATCTTCAAGGATAAGAGTGCAACCGCAAAGTTTGATTACAAGATGCTCTATCCCGGTTGATTGAAAAACCGATAAATAACCGCCGTGCAAAAGGCCGAAAAGCTTTCTGCACGGCTTTTTCTTTTGTCCGGTAACGGTTCGGGTTGCACTGTCTTTACTTCTGCGAATTTTT
>JAEDIH010000006.1 GCA_016292575.1 Clostridiaceae bacterium
GCTCGCCGCGGTTGCCCTCAATGGAGGTCATGAGTGCGGTCTCTTCGCCGCAGACAAACGCGCCTGCGCCGAGCTTGACGTGAAGATCAAAGTCAAAGCCCGAACCGAAGATGTTCTTTCCGAGCAGACCCATTTCCTTTGCCTGATCAATGGCAATCTGGAGACGCTTGACGGCGATGGGATATTCCGCGCGGACGTATATGTAGCCCTCGGTTGCTCCGGTTGCATAGCCGCAGATTGTCATTGCCTCAACAATGCAGTGCGGATCGCCCTCAAGAACACTTCTGTCCATGAATGCGCCGGGGTCGCCTTCGTCGGCGTTGCAGACAACGTATTTCTGGTCAGCCTTGTTTGCGGCGGTGAAGCTCCATTTGAGTCCGGTCGGGAATCCGCCGCCGCCTCTTCCGCGCAGACCGGAATCCTTGACTATCTGGATAACCTGCTCGGGAGAAAGCTCGGTAAGGCACTTTGCAAGAGCCTGATAGCCGTCGTATGCGATATATTCGTTGATGTCTTCGGGATTGATTACACCGCAGTTGCGCAGCGCAATTCTGTGCTGCTTTTTATAGAACTGGGTTTCCTTGAGCGGCTTGACTTCCTGACCGTGGACTGTCTCATCATAAAGAAGTCTCTTGACCATGCGGCCCTTGAGAAGATGTTCTTCAACAATTTCGGGAACATCCTCAACCTTGACTTCCGAGTAGAAGCAGCCTTCGGGATATACTATCATGATGGGACCGAGAGCGCAAAGACCGAAGCAACCGGTGCGGATAACCTTGACTTCTTCTTCAAGTCCCTTTGCCTTGATTTCTTTTTCAAGGGCTTCGATGATTGCCGGTGAGTTTGAGGAAGTACAGCCGGTACCGCCGCAAACAAGCACGTGTGAACGATACATTTTGTTACCTCCTTATTTTGCAACGGCTCCGACCGTGTATTCGGTCACGGGATTTCCGTTAACGATATGGTCAACAACAACCTTTGCCGCTTTTTCCGCGGTCATGTTGACATAGGTCACTTTTTCTTTTCCGGGTTCAAGAACCTCAACAATCGGTTCATACTGGCACATACCGATGCAGCCGGTCTGGGAAACGGTGACATGGGAGAGATTCCTCTTTGCAATTTCCTCAACAAATTTGTTCATGACGGGTCTTGCGCCCGCCGCAATTCCGCAGGTTGCCATGCCGACAACGATCCTTGTAACTTCCGTTGAATCGTCTCTTGCGGTCATTTTGGCTTTTGCGGCGTCTCTGAGAGCCATAAGCTCCTCAATGCTTTTCATATGTTTGTGCACCTCCGTTAAATGGGTCATATTACACGTTTGTGTTTTCGTTAATGTACTCAGTGAGCCACTGAGCAATGCTCGGCTCGGAAAGCGAAACATCGCCGAGAATTTCCTTGAGTTTTCTTGTGTCGAGCGAAAACTCGTGCTCATCTTTAATGAAGTTATAGACAAAGTCAATGTGAGTATTCATTGTTATAAGAGTAACAATGGTGCTTGTCATATCGCCCAGCGGGGTGAAATCGACATTGTCGGTTTTAAAAACCGCAGTGACTGTTGTTCCTTTTCCGACCGCGCTTTCAATTTCCAGCGTTCCGCCGGTCATTTCCGCAGCCATTTTGAAAAGCGGAATTCCGAGGCCGACCTTTCTTGTTGTCCGTGTTGTGAAAAACGGGTCACGGACAGCGTCAAGCTGCTCTTGCGTCATCCCTTTTCCGTTGTCCGCAATTCGCAAGGTCAGTGTATGCAAAACGGTGCTTTCAATCGCTTCAACGGTAACAAGGCTTGCGTTCGCTGTTATCGAATTCTGGGCAATATCAAGGACATTAAGTGAAAGCTCGCGCATTACTGATATTTTTCAAGGATACCCTTGACGTCTGCTGCGGTAATTTTTCCGTAAACGTCGTCGTTGATCATCATAACGGGGGCAAGACCGCAGGCACCGATGCAGCGGCAGGCGGTGAGTGAAAAGCGTCCGTCGGGAGTGCATTCTTCGGCACCGATGCCGAGCTGTGCGGAAAGTTCGTCAAGAATTTCCTGCGAACCCTTAACATAGCAAGCGGTTCCGAGGCAGACGGAAATTGCGTATTCGCCTTTGGGTGAAAGCGCAAACTGAGCGTAGAATGTTGCAACGCCGTACACCTTTTCAAGCGGAACGCCCATTCCGTCGGCGATCATTTGCTGAACCTCAAATGGAAGATAGCCGTAAATGTCCTGAGCAACCTGCATAACGTGCATCAGCTGGCTGTTATCCCCTGCGCAGTCCGCAATGACCTGTTTCAGCTTTTCTTCCTGCTCCTTGGTCCCCGAAAAAGGAATTTTGCTGATCTTTTTGAGCATTGAATTTTATCCTCCTTTAACGGCAGAAAACGCCGTCAGAATTAATTGATAAGCCTGTAATCGAATTAATATGATCACATAAACCCATACTACGACATAATATCACATATTTATAAAAAAATCTATAGTTTTTTTATCTTTATATTATTAGTTATTATTTGTATTGACTTTGCATTAAAAAATATAGTAAAATAACAAAAGACGCAATTTTGCAATCATTAACAGGGAGGTGGGTCTGCATGGATACGGACGGTAACCCTAAAGGGCGATTATGTATTAAAAATCTGTTTTCCGGCGCAGACCCCCGTTCATGTCTGCGCCGGTGAAAGATGGTGCATTTTATGGACGAAGAATATGTTTTTGAAAATCTGCGTTCTCTTGTTGAAGCACATCAGTATAAGGAATTGAGGAACGAGCTTGTCGATATGGCATATCCCGATATTGCACAGTTCATTATGAGCATTGACGAGCCGCAGACCTCGGTCACCGTTTTCAGAATCCTGCCCAAGGACAGCTCAGCCGATGTTTTTGCCTATCTTGACACAGACCGCCAGGCACAGCTTATCGAGCTGTTCACCGACAGGGAAATTGAACGGCTCATGGACGACCTTTTTGTCGATGACGCCGTTGATCTGCTTGAGGAGGTTCCTGCCTCGGTTGTAAAGCGTATCCTTGAAAATACTGACAAAGAAACGAGAGAGGTCATCAACCGTATTCTTGAATACCCGGACAATTCCGCCGGCAGCGTAATGACCATTGAAATGGTTGAGCTGCACGACAGGCTGACCGTCGGCGAGGCTATCAAGAATATCCGCCGGACGGGCGTTGACAAGGAGACTATCTACACCTGCTATGTTATTGACGACAAGCGCCACCTTGTCGGAACAATACCGCTGCGCCGCCTTATCCTTAACGATGAGGACGTGCCGCTGACGGAAATTATGGCAGACGACGAACAGCTGATTTATGTCCGCACTCTTGATGACCAGGAGGAGGTTGCCTCCATTGCAAAAAAGTATGACCTTTTGAGCGTTCCGGTCGTTGACAAGGAAAACCGCCTTGTCGGAATCATCACGATTGACGATATCGTTGACATCATTGATGATGAGGCAACGGAGGACTTTGAAAAAATGGCATCCTTGCGTCCGTCCGAGGACGAATATCTCAAAACCAATGTTCTTACCCTTGCAAAGAATCGTATGCCGTGGCTGCTTATACTTATGATATCTTCAACCTTTACAGGTCAGATAATCGAAGGCTTTGAAAATCAGCTTGCCGCCATAGCGGGGCTTACGGCGTGTATTCCGATGCTTATGGGTACGGGCGGAAACTCCGGCTCGCAAGCCTCAACCCTGATTATCCGCGGTCTGGCCCTCGGTGAAATTAAAATCAAGGACTATTTCCGCGTGCTCTGGAAGGAGATCCGCGTTTCCGTAATCTGCGGAGCGGTGCTTGCGCTTGCAAACTGGATAAGAATGCTCGTTTTAAGAGCCGTAACCGGCGGAGATGCAAGTAACAGCGTTATACTTGTGGTCTGCCTCTCGCTTTTGTGCGTGGTAATGGTTGCCAAAATGATGGGCTGCACTCTGCCCATTATTGCAAAGCTGCTGAAGCTTGACCCTGCGCTTATGACCGGACCTGTTATGAGTACTGTTGTTGACGCGGTGTCGCTGCTCATCTATTTTGCTCTCACCGGAATATTCATCACCGGAAGGACATGAAAAAATTTCCGTAAATACTGCGGAGGTTCCGGGCAACTGCCCGAAATTAAAGGAGGACTTACACTTTGTTCAAAAGATTCCTGTCATTTCTGAAGGGTTATCGTATTTTGACGATACTCACACCTATCATGGTTTTTCTTGACGTTGTTATTGAGCTTCAGATTCCTAAGATCATGGGCGAGCTTATTACAATGCTCTACTCAACGGAAGACCCGGACTTTGCGCACGACGTGCTGAATGTCAAGCTGCTGCAGATGCTCGGTCTTTGCGCGCTGACGCTCCTTGTCGGCTATATTGCGTCAAGGTGTTCGGCAATAGCAAGCATGGGCTTTTCGGCGAATATGCGCTCGGCACTGTTCAACAAAATTCAGGATTTTTCGTTTGAAAACATCGATAAGCTCAAAATCTCCTCGCTCATTACAAGAATGACGAGCGACACCTCGCGGATTTCGAGCGTGTTCAGCAATATTATCGTGACCTTTGTCAGAGGACCGTTTCTCCTTATACTTGCGCTCAAGTATTCGCTTGAGATAAGCAGGGATCTTTCAAAGATCTTCATTTTCTGCGTTCCGGCCATTATTGTTCTGCTTGTTATTCTTGGAATTGCGGCCGTTCCGCTTTTCAGAAAGCTGCTTAAAGTTACGGACGACTTCAACGGAACGCTGCGCACAAACATCAACGGAATCCGTGTTGTCAAGTCCTTTGTCCGCGAGGATTACGAAAAGGAAAGGTTTGAAAAGGTCAACGACGCTCTTGTTCAGACAAGTATCCGGGCGCAGAAGATTGTGCTTTACATTGCTCCGCTGCTCATGCTCGTCATCTACGGCTGCATGGTTGCCGCGCTGTTCATGGGAAGCAGAATCGTTATAAACGATACCCTTGCCGGTATCAGCGGCGGTCTTGAGGTCGGTCAGATAACAACCTTTACCACCTATATTTCTCAGGTGCTCTCCTCGCTCATGACCATCCTCATGGTTTTTGTTACCATTGCAACGGCAAAGGCCTCCGTTGAAAGAGTCGGTGAAGTTTTTGCCCAGCAGCCCGTAACAAACGATGACAACGGAGATGAAAACCTTTTGGTTGAGGACGGAAGCGTTGAATTCAGGAACGTGTCGTTCAAATATGAGCAAGAGGCGGTCAAAAACGTTCTTGAAAATATCAACCTTAAAATCAACAGCGGCGAAACAATAGGCATCATAGGCTCAACCGGCTCGGCAAAATCAACTCTGGTTCAGCTCATTCCGCGCCTTTATGACGCCACCGAGGGCGAGGTGCTCGTCTCCGGTCATAATGTAAAGGAATATAAGTTTAAAAACCTCAGGCAGGAGGTTTCAATCGTTCCGCAGCAAAGCATGCTCTTCTCCGGAACAATCAAGGACAACCTGCTTTGGGGTGACTTTTCCGCAACCGATGAGGAGATAATTGAAGCGGCAAAGGCGGCTCGGGCTCACGACTTTATAATGGAAAAGGAAAAGGGCTATGACACCGAGGTCGGTCAGGGCGGAAACAACGTTTCCGGCGGTCAGAGACAGCGCCTTTGCATTGCCAGAGCTATCCTCAGAAAGCCGAAAATCCTCATTCTTGACGACTCCACCAGCGCCGTTGACACCGCAACCGACGCGAAGATACGGGAAGCACTCAGGGGCGAGCGGTTCAGGGAAACCACAAAAATCATTATTGCCCAGCGTATAACGTCGATCATGAACGCGGACAGGATAATCGTTCTTGAAAAGGGAAGAATTTGCGGTCTGGGTACTCACGACGAGCTTGTTAAAACCAATGAGGTATATAATGAGATATTTGTTTCTCAGCAGGAAGGAGTGCTTGCGCAATGAGTGAAAAAACTCCCGTAGTCGGCATTGAGACCGAAACCCCGGAAAAGGAAAACACCGCGGCAGCTTCCGTATCTGCCGAAGAAACGAACGACATTCCCGGACAGAAAGCCGAAAACGCTTCTAAGGGCAAAAAGAAAAAGGAAAAAAAGAGCAGACTTAAAGATAAGCTCAAGGAAAAAGACGAAAAGGAGCTTACCGAAGAGGAAAAAAAGGAACTTGAGGAAAAAAAGAAAAAGAAGCCTAAGAACACTAAAAAAGCCGCAAAACGCCTGCTCGGCTATATTGCAACGCAGAAAAAGTGGTTGTTTGTTGTTGCTGCGCTTGTCATTATGACAACAATCGTCAGCGTGCTTTCAACCCTTGCAATGCAGCCGATTTACAAGATTCTTGAGGATATTATCAAGACCCGGAACATTTCGGGTGCGGACGCGCTGTCCGGCATTGTCAAGTGGATACTTATCATGGGCGTTGCGTATCTTCTTTCGGCGGCATTCAGTTTCCTTTATACAAGAATTTTGCTTTCAACCTCGCTCAGGGTTGTTGCAAACCTCAGACGCGACCTTTTCAACCATCTTCAGCATCTTCCGGTCAGCTATTTTGACAAGCGCAAGACCGGCGAGATTATGAGCCATTTTACGAGTGATGTTTCAAAAATCAGCGACCTTGTCAGCAGCGATTTTCCAAGCATAATCTCCTCCTCAATTTCCGCTGTTATGACTATTACAATCATGATAATCATGAGCTGGAAGATTACGCTCACAATCACCTTTGCAATAGTGCTGATGATGCTCGTTGTCATGGTTATCACCTCAAAGTGCGCTCCGCTTTTCAAAAAAGCTCAGCAGGCAACTGCCGAATGTAACGGCTATGTTGAGGAATATGTCAGAGGTATCAAGGCGGTCAAAATCTTCTGCTATGAGGACAGAAGCAAAAAGCAGTTCTCCGTCCTTAACGAAACGCTTAGAAAAACCGGAGTCAAGTCGAATATCATCGGAGGACTTATGAGCCCTCTGCTTTCAATGATAATGAGAATCAACTATGCCATTGCTCTTTCGTTCGGCGTTTGGCTCGTTCTCAAGGGTCAGATGCAGCTGCCCTCGCTTATCACATACCTGAGCTATGCGCAGAATTACGGCTCACCCGTTGCGTCCATTGCGGCAAGCTATAACGCTTTCATTGCCGCGCTTGCCGGTGCGGAAAGAATTTTTGAGGTTCTTGATACCGATGTTGAAACAGATGAGGGCAAGGTAACTCTTGTGAAAATCATCAAAAATCAGATGGGCGAAGAAGTAGAAAGCGAGGAGGGAACGCTTTCCTGGAAAGTTCCCAAGGAGGACGGCAGCGTTTCCTATGTTCCCGTCCGCTGCGATATCGACATTAAAGACGTTACCTTCTCCTACGTTGAGGGTACGCCGGTGCTCAAGCATGTTACGACCCACGCAGAAAGCGGCGAAAAGCTTGCCTTTGTTGGCTCAACCGGAGCAGGAAAAACAACCATAACCAATCTCATTAACCGATTCTATGACGTTCAGGACGGAGTTATTACCATTGACTCAATACCGATAAACAACATCAAAAAATCCTCTCTGCGCTCGTCAATGGCTTTCGTTTTGCAGGATTCAAAATTGTTCCCCGGAACTATCAGGGATAATATCCGTTACGGAAAGCTTGACGCCACCGATGAGGAAATTGTTGCCGCGGCAAAGCTTGCAAACGCTTCCTCATTCATTGAAAAGCTTCCGGACGGCTATGATACCGTGCTCAATGCCGACGGCGTAAACATCAGCATGGGACAGGCGCAGCTTTTGAACATTGCCCGCACCGCCATTGCCGGAAAGCCGCTTCTGGTTCTTGACGAAGCCACAAGCTCAATCGACACAAGAACCGAGAGGCTTATTGAAAAGGGCATGGATAAGCTCATGGCGGACAAGACCGTTCTTGTTATTGCACACCGCCTTTCAACCGTCCGCAACTCGGAAAACATCATTGTTCTTGAGGGCGGAGAGATAATCGAAAGCGGAAACCATGACGAGCTTATTGCCCTCGGCAAAAAGTATTATCAGCTTTATACCGGCGCGTTTGAAATGACGTGATTTGATGAAAAATAACACTGACCGCACATTTGCCTGCTTGGCGAATGTGCGGTCAGCTTTGTCTTAGCGTGAATTTTGAAAGTAAAAGTATTATACCAAAGTTTTTGTTTATTACGCTTTTGCTTTAGAGAGCGTTTCCTTTTCCTTTGAGCAAAGATATACAAACGGAGTAAATTTTGAGGTGAACAGCCAGAAAACTACTGTAATGGCAATGAAGACCAAAATGCTTAGAGCTGTATATAGGAATGTACTCTTCAGAATTCCGCCGTTCCAGTGGTTGATAAAGTAGTTATACGGTACAAGGAACGACAAAAGCAGAGCAATAAGCTGTCCGGCTTTTTGCAGTTTGTTCGGTGCTTCAGTGAATTGTCCGAGGGCAAAGGGGAAAAGTCTTTTTCCAAGGAGCGTTGCGGGGACAAGAACAAGCGCGCAGATAACCGTTGCGGCAATGATGAAAACCGCGTTTTTGGTATACTGCGGAAAAATTGACTCAAAGACAAGAAGGAGCGGCTTGTGAATACCCATATAAAACAGCGTGTTCTGACCGATGAAGGTGACGAGCTTCATTGACGGAAGCTTCATCACGCACAGCGCAATGGACGTTCCGGTGAACGTGGCGGCAAGTGCGGCAATAATGAACTCTTCTCCGTAATAGTTTCCGTGGAGACTGAATCTGCCGTTATATTTCCAACAGACGAAGCCGAGCGCAAAGAGCACAAGGATTGAAGCGATGTATAAGAAAGCGTTGAGGTTTTCAAGCTTCTCACGGTATGCCTTGTAAAGGTCCATCAGAAGATTTCCTGCAACGATGAAGAAAACAGCCACCGGAACGCAGTTGATGTGCCAGACCATGTCAACCCTTGTAAAAAACAATCCGGCAGGAAGAAGCAAAACGCTGCAAAGTGTAACCCATGTTTTATTCGCCTTGCAAAGCTTTACAATCGCCCAGATAACAATTTCGGCAATGAAAAGGACAAGCACATAATAAAGCGGATTTGACGGAGCGCCGACGAGGTTGTTGTTTCCCGTAATGATTCCGAGAAGATAAGCAGGAACGGGAACCTCGCCCTTGTGTTTCACCATCACTGCCACTTGTCTGAGGCAAAAGGACAGCATCTGCATCCAGGCATACGGAATGAGCATCCGCTTTGCATGGGTGAGAAAATAATCCTTGAACGATGTCTGGCTGATTTTTTCATAGTTCATTGTTAGCCCCGTTGAAAAAAAGAACAACGGCATGTGGAAGGAATATATCCAAGATTTGAATGTGCCTGGGATTGAGAGGTGACCGATTATTACAAAAATAAAGGCAACGCATTTTAGCTGGTCAATCCAGATGATTCTTTTCTTCTCGCTCATAGTTGATTTCCCCTTTTTTTAAATGTACCGGTTGTCAAACTTATATTTTTTCTTAATGTTAAGAACACGAACAACTTTGAATTTTTTCAGAACCTTTCTTATCTTTGCTTTGAAGCAAAATACGGCACTTTTAAAAAGAAAAACGCCTCTTTGGGTTTTATAAAGATTGAGAAGCGCTTTGGCAGGCTTTGAAATCCGATCTGAAAAAAGCTCAAGATTTTGAGCGACATCGCGATTTTCACTCAGAACGGCTTCAACTTTTTTATAGGAAAGGTCATGTCCGACCTGAAACTGAGCCATTTCAACAGTGTACAGTGCGCCGAGCGTTCTGCCCCAAAAAAGTTCGTCCCTATTTTCGTTCTTGAACCGGAGCATAAGCTCGTCGCTTTTAATATAAGCTTTTATCATCGGCAAAAAGAATGCAATTCCGAAAGGAGCTTTTGACATTGCCGAAAAAGGATTAGAACGGTAAAGATACATAACCCTTTCTTTTTGAACAACAGTTTCGGCGGTGTAAAGGCATTGCATAATGAAAATCTTGTCTTCGGCATATTTTATATCTTCAAAAAAGCGTATTCCCGTTCTTCTTAATAAGTCCGAAGAAAAAAGGGCAGCTGCAAAGTGAGCGTCATCGTGTATTCTGACGGAGGAAGCTCCGCCGGTAAAGGTACCCTCCTTTATCTTGATCGGCGCACTGCAAAAGCGCAGATCATTTGTGCAGCGGACGTTTGTAAAGCATAAAAGCTCGTGCTTTTCCTCGAGGAGTGCCGAAATCTCCTCGTTAAAAAATTCGTTTGCGTAAAGATCATCGGAATCGAGAAAGCCGATGTAATCGCTGTCCGTTTTTGAAAGCACATAGTCGATGCCAATATTTCTGGCTTTTGAAACTCCGCCGTTTTCGGTGTGAATAACGGTTACACGTTCATTCTTCATTGAAATTTCATCGCAGATTTTTGGTGAAAGATCGGTTGAACCGTCATCAATTATAACAATATTAATATTTTTGAATGGCTGCGACAATACCGAAGCGACCGCCTGTTCAACATACTTTTCACAGTTATAAACAGGTATTATTACACTTATCTGCATCTTGAACACTCCTTAAGTTTCTGCTTTTTTCAGAAGCACCCTGATGTCATCTGACGTGAAAACATATTTTTTATCGCAGAAGCGGCAGCAGACCTCGGTTTTTTCGTCCTGAGCCATACTTAGAAGCTCGTCCCTTCCCGTGCTGATGAGTGCGGCTTCAACGCGCTGCTTTGAGCAGTTGCATTTGTAAACAGGGGAGGCACAGTCAAGCACCTCAAGCTCAAACTCCGAAAGCGCATGGCGGCAGATTTCCTCCGGTGTCATACCCTTTCCAATGAGGGTCGTTATCGGCTCAAGGTTTTGAATTGAGCGTTCAACCTTTTCAATCGTGTCGTCCATCGCTGTCGGAAGCAGCTGAATTATTAAGCCGCCGGCAGCCTTTATTGAAAGATCGGGGTTGACAAGCACGCCGAGCGCGCACACAGTAGGCGTCTGCTCGCTTATTGCAAAGTAGGAGGTTAGATCCTCGGCAATTTCGCCTGTAACAATAGGGGTCTGACCGATATACGGCTCTTTCAGTCCGAGATCCTTTATTACGGTGACATAGCCGTCCTTGCCCACTGCGCCGGCTACGTCAAGCTTGCCTTTCTTGTTGAGCGGAATTTCAACCACAGCCGTTTGAACGCAGCCGCGGACGTTGCCCTTTGAATCCGAAACGGCCATTACTGTTCCGGCAGGTCCTTTTCCGTTGATTTTCAGTGTCAGCGAATCGTCCTTACCCTTGAGCGCACTGCCCATCAGTGAAGCCGCGGTCAGCAGTCTGCCCAGAGCGGCGGAGGTGACGGCGGAGGTTTTGTGGATTCTTTCCGCCTCGCTCACAATATCTGTTGAGTTGACCGCCATGGCGGTAAGGGTTCCGTCAGTTGAAATGCATCTTACAAGCTTTCCCATTGCTCATACCGTTTGCGGCAAAAGCCGCTGCCTTTCCATAAAATTTGTAATGCTGTCAGACGAACTGCGTTCCGTGCTTTTTGCAGACGAAAACGGCGCGTTCGCTGTCCTCTCTGACAGGCTCCTTTGTCATATCGTCATAGATTCCGACAACTTCAAAACGATAATTTTCAAGTGTTTTTTTAAGGAAGTCAAGCTCATATCCGCGCTCAAAAAACTCCTCGCTGTATCTTATGTAGACGTCCTCTTCCTCCTCGTCACCCTCAAAGATGTCAAGGTTTATCTGCGTTGTTTCGTTGTCCTCAAGCAGAGTGTTCTGCCACACGCAGAAAACGTTTTCCGTATCAAAAACAAAAGCGTTGTTTTCAAGCACCCTGCGATGTTTGTATAATGTGTTCACGTCAAAAATGAATAAGCCGTTGTCGTTCATGAAAAGGGCAACACGGCGGAAGATTTCACGAATCTTTTCCTTTTCAGTCACATGGTTAAGACTGTCAAGGGTACACACGGCGGCGTCAACGGTGCCGAACATATCAAGCTCCTCCATCTTCTGACAGAGGAAGAGCGCGTCAAAGCTTTCCTCAAGCTTTTTTTCCTGCGCCCTTGAAAGCATCTCTTCGGACGCATCAATACCCACAACATCAAATCCCTTTTGCGCAAACATTTTTGAAAGTGTACCCGTGCCGCACGCCATATCAAGCAAAATCCCCTCGCCGATACCGTTTTCGGCAAGGAGACCGATGATATAACCGAAGCGGCTTTCGTAATCGGCGTTCTTCATCAGAAGATCATAGAAGAACGCAAAATCTCTGTAGCCTGCCATAGAAAGAGCCTCAATTTTTGTTCAGTTTGTCAAAAAGGGGCTGATAGCCATCCTTTGTGCGGTTAACGCGGCTGATTGTTGCCGTGCTTGCGCCTGTTTCGGCAACAATGTCGCTGTAGACCTTTTTTTGATCGAGCATATGTGCAACAACTGCGCGCTGGGAGAGCGAGGCAAGCTCGGTCTTGGTGCAAAGGGCGTCAAAAAGGCCGGCGCATTCCTCCTTGGTTTCAACAAGCATGATCAGATCAAACAAAAAGTCAATGTTTTCTTCCGTTGTTCTGTTAGCCATCTTATAAATCCTTTCTTTCATTAAAGGGCGGCAAAGTTCGGCAGTGCCGCCTGCAATTACCAATATTTTAGCACATTAAACTGAAAAAGTAAATAGTAATTTGAACAAATGAAGCGCACAAAATTCGTCCATGATGACGAAATTTTCCCAAAAATTTGCAATAGTATGCTAATATATGGTATAATCATCAACAGTTTTTTCCTCCCCCCGTGAGGAAAGCGGGCGAAGCATGAATTTTTTGTCCGTATTTGAAAGGATTGAGGCAAATGTTAAATTATCTTGTTCTGACCTATGCGCAAAAGGCGACAATAACCGCCGTTGCGGTTGTTATTGCCGTTCTTGCCGTTTTGTATCTTGCGCTCGGGTTTCTTTTTTTCAAAATTGCGCTCGGCTCAAAGCGCCGCAAGGACGAAACCGTTCCTTGCAAGGACAGTCTTTTTGAGCGCAACGCGGACAACAAAACTCTGCGCGACGGCTATAAATGGTATGACGAAAACTACAAGCAGAGTGTTTCCATCAAGAGCCGCGAGGGCAAAACGCTCCACGCAATGGAGTTTCGCAATCCGTCAAACAGCAATGTCTGGGCAATATGTATCCACGGCTGGACGAATGTTAAGCGCGAGATGTCGGCTTACGCCATGGAGTATTACCGCCGCGGCTTCAATGTTCTCATTCCCGACCTGCGCGGTCATGACAGCAGCGAGAGCAGGTATGTTTCAATGGGCTGGCTTGACAGACTTGATATTGTTGACTGGATAAACAGCCTTGTTCAGGAAAACCCGAAAGTAAAGATAATTATCCACGGTGTTTCAATGGGCGGTGCAACAACAATGATGACAACGGGCGAAGAGCTTCCATCGAATGTTGCCCTTGCCGTTGAGGACTGCGGCTACTGCGGAGTGAAAGAAATCTTTGTTGATCAGTGCATTCGCAAATACCATCTTCCGCCGAAAATCGTTATCCCCGCCGCAAGCTTTGTGAACAAGCTTATGAACGGCTTCTTCTTCGGCGAGGCCTCGTCGGTTGAGCAGCTCAAAAAGTCCAAAACGCCGACCTTGTTCATTCACGGCGACAAGGACGATTTTGTTCTCATTGAAAATCTTCAGGTTGTTTTTGACGCCTGCGCCGCTCCAAAGGAAAAGCACATTGTTAAAGGTGCGGAACACGCCGTTTCCGTGCTCTGGTTCCCGGAGGAATACTGGAAAACGGTTGACGCTTTCCTTGATAAATATCTCTATAAAGAAGCGCCTGTTGCGCAGAAATAAGGAACCTCTGAATAAATCACAGCATACGCTTTGATGCACATCTTACTTGCATATTTCCCGCCATATTGCACAAAAGTCGCTTGAAATCCGACAGGATTCCTGCGCGCCTTTTGCACAATCTGACGAAAAATCTGACGGCGTAATCTGTACATCAGATTTAATCAGAGCTTCCATAAAATTATATTATAAACGGGTCTGTCGCGTTCTTCAATGAATGCAGCAGACCCGTTTTTTGCACAGCTTATCTGATTACCTCTTCGGTTTCGGCGTCAAAAAGGTGCAGCTTATTTCTGTCGAACTGGAAAAATACCTCCTCGTCCGCTTTCGGCGCGCTGTATGACGGGGCGCGGACAGTGAGGCGCGTACCCTTGCAGTCAATGTATAAAAAGACCTCGCTGCCCATAAGCTCGCAGATGTCAACTTTTCCGTGAAGCACGGGCTCATCGGGCGCAAAGCGCTCCTTTTCCGTAACAATGTTCTCCGGTCTAATTCCGAGCTTAACCTTTTTTCCGTCCGGAAGCGCTTTGAACTTTTCGTTTTCGGGCAAAAGGACGGCGTCGTCCTTTACCGCCGCGAATACTCTGCCGTTTTTATTCCTGAGCACGGCGTCAACAAAGTTCATTTGCGGTGAGCCGATGAAGCCGGCAACAAACATATTGCGCGGAGCGTCGTAAAGCTCCTGCGGCTTTGCAACCTGCTGAACAACTCCGTCGCGCATAACAACAATTCTGTCGCCCATTGTCATAGCCTCGGTCTGGTCGTGGGTAACATAGATGAACGTTGCGTCAAGGTTTTTGTGCAGCTTTGTAATCTCCGAGCGCATGGCCGTGCGCAGCTTTGCGTCAAGATTTGAAAGCGGCTCGTCAAAAAGAAAGACGGACGGCGAGCGCACAATGGCTCTTCCGAGGGCAACGCGCTGGCGCTGACCGCCGGAAAGTGCGCGCGGCTTCCGGTTCAGCAGATGCTCGATATCAAGAATTTTTGCCGCCTGCATAACGCGCTTTTCAATTTCGTCCTTCGGCGTTTTTCTCCTTTCAAGACCGAACGATATGTTTTTATAGACGGTTTTGTCCGGATAAAGCGCATAGCTTTGAAAAACCATTGCAATATCTCTGTCCTTGGGCGCAATGCTGTTGACAAGGCGGTCGCCGATGTAAAGCTCGCCCTTTGAAATTTCCTCAAGCCCTGCAATCATTCGCAGCGTGGTTGATTTTCCGCAGCCGGAGGGACCGACTAGCACAACAAACTCGCGGTCCCTGATTTCGAGGCTCAAATCGTTAACGGCTGTGAACCCGTCGGGATAGATTTTGAAAACGTTTTTAAGTGTAATACTTGCCATAGTAAGCCCTTTCCATTGCGGATCATCCCTTGACCGCACCCGCAACAACGCCTTTTATTATATATTTTTGACAGAAAAGATAGAAAATTACAATCGGAATTATCGCAAGAACGAGCATTGCCATCATTGCGCCCATGTCTATTGAGCCGTAGCCGCCGCGCAGATACTGAATGGCAATCGGAATGGTTTTGTAGTCGGTTCCGATAACGAGGTACGGAAGCAGATAGTCGTTCCATATCCACATTGCGTTCAGTATTGCAACTGTTATTGCAGTTGGCTTCATGATTGGAAAAACAACAAGGAAAAACGTGCGTATCGGACCGCAGCCGTCAATCATTGCCGCTTCCTCAATTTCAATCGGAACGCTTTTGACAAAGCCGCTGAACATGAACACCGAAAGACCCGCTCCGAAGCCGAGATAGATAACAATGATGCCCCAAAGGTTATCAAGATGCAGCGCATTTGCTGTTTTGACCATTGTGAACATGACCATCTGAAACGGAACGATCATTGAAAAAACAAAGGCATAATACAAAAACGAGGTAAACCGGTTTTTTACTCTTGTGATATACCAGGCGGTCATTGAGGTGAAAAGCACAATGGCCGCAACGGAGAACACCGTGATGAAAAGCGAACGACCGAAGGCACTGAAAAAGTCCGTTTTTGCAAGTCCGCTGAAATAGTTTTCAAGGCCGGCAAAGGTTTCCGCGGTCGGAAGCCTGAACGGCTCGCTTGTGATATAAAGCTTCGACTTGAACGAATTGAAAAGAACAATGAAAACGGGCGCAAGGAAAATGACGGACATAAGAATCAGTATTACATAAGCGAGCGCGTGACCGAGTCCGGTTCTGGTTTTCGTCATGCTTCAACCTCCTTACGCCGCGTCAATGCAAGCTGAATGAGCGCTATTGCGGCAAGAATGATGAAAAAGACCACCGCTTTTGCCTGACCCACTCCCTGCCAGCCTGTCCGCGCATAGAACGTTTTGTAAATATCGAGCGCAAGCATTGAGGTCTCGCGCCCGGGTGCTCCGTCGGTCAGGGCGAGGTTTGCGTCAAACAGCTTGAATGAATTCGTGATAGTCAAAAACAAACAAATCGTTACTGAGGGCATCACCATCGGTATGATAACGTGGCGAAGTATTCCCCAGAAGCCTGCGCCGTCAACCTTTGCCGCGTCAATGAGGTCTGTCGGAATGTTCTGGATCCCGGCAATATATATTATCATCATATAGCCTATAAGCTGCCAGTTGGTCAGAATAACAAGCCCCCAGAAGCCGTAGCTTGCGTCATAGGTGACGGTTACGCCGAAGAACTGCAAAACGCCGTTGATGATGAGCAGCCAGATATAGCCGAGCACAATTCCGCCAATAAGGTTCGGCATGAAGAACACGGTTCTGAAAATGTTTGTGCCTTTTATTGAGCGCGTAAGAAGCAGCGCCAGGGCAAAGGCTATAATATTGATAGTGATAACCGAAACAATGGTGAATTTCACGGTGAACCAGAGGGCGTTAACAAAATCCTCGTTTGAAAACGCCTTGATATAGTTCTGAAGCCCCACCCACTTTGCGTTCGTGACAGTTGTGAACTTTGTGAAGGAAAGCACAATTCCGGCAAGGAACGGAAAGACGAACGCAATGAAAAACGAGGCGGTCGTGGGCAGAACGAACACCGGGTAATATTTTTTCAAGTTTTTTCGCATTGTGACCACCTCTCAAAGCTTTTTATGCCTGATACTCATTCTGCCAGGCTTTTTTAACGGTTGAAACAACCTTGTCCCAGTCGGCCGTGCCCTGAGCGTACTGCAAAAGTGCGCTTGAAAAGTCCTGCTTGAAGGTTTCGCTCGGGAAGGAGGTAAAAATCCACGGAACGCTTTTGATGTCCTTTTTTTCCATCCAGTCGAGGATCTGGTTTGCAAGCGGATCCTCCGGGCGTTCGTTTTTGTCAAAGGTTGTGAACGGTGAAATGAAACCCAGCTCCTCTGTAACATACCGTTTGCCCTCATCGGAGGAGAAGAGCCACTCAAGGAAGTCCGCAGAGGCTTTCTGCTTTTCCGCTGATACCTTTGAGTTGATTGCAAGATAGTTTTCCGTGCCGACGCAAAGACCCTGATTTTCCTCGCCCTTTATGCCGGTGTAGATGGGCAGCATTTTAATCTTGTCCTTTTTAACCGTGTTTCCGTCAACGTCGGAAATATCCTTATACGCCCAGTTGCCGTTCTGAACCATTGCAACCTTTCCGAGCGCAAACTCCGCCATGGAGTCGTTGACGCTCTTGCTGCCGATAAGGTTTTTCGGCGTTCCGGAATTATTGATATAAAGGTCAAAAATGTTTTTAAAGTTTTCGCTGTAGGTGAAGTTTATTTCGCTTGAGCCGAGACCGGCAAGAGTGGGGTCGTCAAAATCCTTGTTCTCAATGAATTCATAATAGAACGGAACGTTTGCAAGGTGGGTGTCCCAGCGCCAGGCGTTTCCGCTTGAAAACGAGGTTGAGGCAAACACGCCGTCGATATTAAGCTCATCTTTTTTGCTCTGCATATCCTCAACAAGAGCCTTGAGCTTTGAAAAAGAGTTTATCTCGTCCATTGAGGAAAAGGACGTTGCCCTGTCCTTGAGCGCAAAGTATTTATCAGTGATTTCCTCGTTGTAAATTATTCCGTAGCCTTCAACAACATACGGAATACCGTATACCGAGTCGCCGTCTTTGATTGCAAGCGATTTGTCGGAAAGGAAGGAATAAAGCGCGGTGTCCTTGAGGTCTGCGCAGTAGTCCGCCCATGATCTGTATCCCACCGGACCGTTTACCTGAAAGATGGTCGGAGGGTCGCTTTTTGCAATTTCGGAGGTCAGCGTCTGCTCGTAGCCGTTGGAAGCGGCGGTAACCACCTTCACCGTAACGCCCTTTTTTTCCTTGTATTCCTCTGCAATTTTTTCATAGACCGAAGCTATCTCCGGCTTGAAGTTCAAAAAGTATATTTCCGTTGCCGCAGCGGGCTTGTTTTCGTTTGAAGCTCCGCTTGCCGTTGTTTTGTCGGCTTCGCCTTTGCCGCAGGCCGCAAACGAAAGCAGAAGTACCAGCGAAAGAATTAAAGAAAGTGCTTTTTTCATCTTGTTTCCTCCTGTCTGCTGAAAAGCAGTGTGTAATAAAGGATTTTTTCGCAAAGTTTATTTGTCAGTTCGTTTTCTTCTATCCTGAATTCCCAATTATTTTTGACCGTTGACGGCGTGTTCATTCGTGCCGCCTTTCCTTTTTTCAGCCAGTCCTGAACGGGAATAATTGCCGTTTGGGCGCAGCTTGAAAAAGCTGCTTCAATAAAACGGTCGCAAAGGCGGGGAATGCTGTTGGCGCCGAGGTAGTCCATTGCATAGGTGAGCTTTTTTTCGTCCGCGGAGCAGATCCATTCGATAACCGTAGGATTGTCGTGCGTTCCGGTATAGACAACGCAGTTTTTTTCGTGGTTATGGGGGAGATACTCGCTGTCCTTTTCGTCAAAGGCAAATTGCAGAATTTTCATTCCCGGAAAGCCGCTTTCCTTGAAAAACGCCCGCGTTTCTTCGGTGAGGAAGCCGAGATCCTCCGCAATGACGCCGAGGGAGGGGAAAGCGTTGCGAATTTCGCCAACAAGCTTCATTCCCGGACCCTTTCTCCATTCGCCGTTCACGGCGTCCCTGCTCCCCGCAGGAACACTGTAATACTCGTAAAACCCACGGAAGTGGTCAATCCGCACCACATCGAACATTCTTTGGGCGAGGGAAAAGCGCTGTTTCCACCACAGATACCCACTTTTCTCCATTTTGTCCCAATCGTAGATAGGATTTCCCCACAGCTGTCCCGTTTTTGCAAATGCGTCCGGAGGGCAGCCCGCAAGGCGCGACGGATTTCCCAATTCATCGGTCAGAAAAAGACCTCTGTGGGCAAAAAAATCGGAGCTGTCGTGGGAAACATAGATGGGTAGATCTCCGATAATCTTAACGCCGTTTTTGTTTGCGTAATCCTTGAGGTTTTTCCATTGCCTGAAAAAAAGGAACTGAAGCTTTTTGTGGGCAAGTGCCGTTTCCTCGTCGTGGAGGGTTATTCTGCTGTCCCATTCGTAGAGCGCTTTCATTTTGTTCTGCTCTTTAAGCGCCATATAAACGCAGTAATCGGAAAGCCAGAACTCGTTTTCAAATTCAAAGCGCAAAAAGCTTTCGCTCTTTTCGTCAACTCTTTCGGCTGCTTTTTTCAAAACGGAAAGTCTGCTTTGGTTCATGAGCGAATAGTCAACTCTTCCCGTGTTCGGCAAAAGTAGCTGATTTTTTTCGCTTTCAAGCAGAAGACCGTCCTTTTGCAGCAGCAGCGGATCGAGCAGGAACGGATTTCCGGCAAAGGCGGAGTGCGCCTGATAGGGGCTGTTTCCGCTGCCAGGTGGATTCACGGGAAGAATTTGCCAGTAGGTTTGACCGCAGGAGGAAAGGAAGTCAACAAAAGAAAACGCACCCTCGCCGAGCGTTCCTATCCCGTATTCGGACGGCAGGGAGCTTACTGCCGCAAGTATTCCGCTTGTTCTCAATTTTTTTCACCGCCGTTTTTGTTCCTTACTTCTTTTGTTTTTCCACCGTGTACTTTTTTTATTCAAAATATGTTGACGGCTGAAAAGAGAAAAAGAAAAAAGAGCTGCCGGACGTGACAGCTCTTTTTGAAAATTTAGTAATAATTTTTATAAAACTTCTGTTCCGCTTCTGACCGCGTTACAGAGGAAAACCTGTCTGAAGTCTTTTTTCAGTTCTTCAAAGCAGTTTTCCGCGTTCTTTTCGTCTTCAAAAATTCCGAAAACGGACGGGCCGCTTCCGCTCATGCAGCAGCAGGTAGCTTTGTGTTTGCGCATTGCAGACTTAATTGCGATGCGCTCCGGCACGTCGATAAACTGCTCAAAAACATTGTCAACGCGGCTGTAAACGCCGCTTGAATCGCCTTTCATCACCGCGTCAAGAATTCCTGCGCGGTCAAGGTGGCGTATCCTTTCGGCAGAGTCAAACGCTTTGTAAGCCTCGCCGGTGGAAACGAAGCTTTCGGGCTTTACAATTATGATTTTTCCGAGAGGAATGTCCGGGAGATAGGAGAGCACCGTTCCGGTGTACTGGGCAAGCATTGTTCCGCCGAGGGCGCAGAACGGAACATCGGAGCCGACGCGTGCGCAAATGCTTACAAGGTCTCTGTCGCAAAGCTGAGGGCAGAAAAGCTCTTTCAGCGCAACAATGGTTCCGGCGGCGTCCGCACTGCCGCCGGCGAGCCCTGCAGCGTGGGGAATGTGCTTTTCAATACTGACGCAAACGCCCGGATTGAGAAGCTTGGTGTAATTGAAAAATTCCTCTGCGGCTTTGTATGCGATATTGCCTTTTCCCGTCGGAATGTCCGGGTTGCCGCAAAGAACGCAAATGCTTTTGCTCTTGTTCGTTTCAACCGTAACGGTGTCGCAAAGGCTCACGGACTGCATGAGCATGAAAAGCTCATGAAAGCCGTTCTCCATTGTGCGCAGAATGTCAAGCATGAGGTTAATTTTGGCAAAGGCGTTGACTTTAATTTCCATAGGCGTTCCTTTCATAAAAAGCTGCTTGCTTTGTTTTTCCGAAAGCGCGGCGAAAGCAAAACAGCCCCCTTTTTTGTACTGTCCCGGCTCACTTCAGACTTTCCAAAACAAAAAGTAGGAGATCAAACACCCTTTGTGCGCTTTTTTTGGAAAGCCTTTCGTCTGCGGAATGTATGTCAAAAATATCCGGACCGAGCGAAACGCAGTCAAGATTTTTGATTTTTCCGGAAAGAATGCCGCATTCAAGACCGGCATGAATTGCGCTTACCGTCATTTCTCTGTTATACTTTTCTTTATAGGCCTTGCAAAAGACTTTTTGAAGTCTGCTGTTTTCAAAAAACTCCCACGCAGGATAGCCCGAATGGAACGCGGTTTTTGCGCCGAGGCTTTCCGCAAGGGCGGCGACGCTTTTTTCAAGCTCGGCTCTCTCTGCGTTAACGCTGCTTCTTATGGCGTGGCTCAGTGTAACTATGCCGTTTCCGGTTTTCACAACGCCGAGGTTGAGCGAGGTCTGAACAAGACCGGGAACATTTTTGCTCATTGAAACAACGCCGTTTTTAACGTCTGTGATGTATGAAAGCACGCGCAAGGAAGCCTCCTCGCTCATAAGCTCGGTTTCCTCCGCTTTTTCAAAAAGAAGAACGGCTTGCTCATCATCGCTGCAAAAGTTTTGTTTCGCTTCTTCAAACATGTTTTGCAAAAGCTGCTGCTTTTTTTCGTCCTTTTCAATAACGCAGCAGGCAAAAAACGGGATTGCGTTGTCCGCATTGCCGGAGTTGAAGCAGGCAAATTTTTTGATATCCGCCTTTTTCAAAAGCGAAGCGAGAAGCACGGCGGCATTTTGTCTTCCTTTGTGGATTTCTGTTCCGGAATGTCCTCCGGCAAGGGAGGAGATGGTAACTTTTACCGTTTCTCCGGCGGCTTTTTCGGTGCAAAAGGCAATTTCCGTGTCCGCCCTGATTCCGCCGGCGCAGCTTGTAAGCAGCGTTCCCTCGTCCTCGGAGTCAAGGTTGATGAGCATTCTGCTCTTGAGTACGGAAACGTCGAGCGCATTTGCTCCGTCCATTCCCGTCTCCTCGTCAACGGTGAGAACAACCTCAAGCGCGGGATGAGAAATATCGCCGCGCGCAAGAATTTCGAGCGCATACGCTCCGGCAATTCCGTCGTCTCCGCCGAGGGAGGTTCCCTTTGCAAAGATGAAATCCTCGTCCTCGCAGACCGTAAGAGGGTCGCTTTCAAAGTTGATTTGTGTTTTTCCTTCGCTTACGCAAACCATGTCA
Organism: Clostridiaceae bacterium; assembly: GCA_016292575.1. Taxonomy (GTDB): domain Bacteria; phylum Bacillota; class Clostridia; order Oscillospirales; family Acutalibacteraceae; genus UBA6857. Next base: position 21,888 of record JAEDIH010000006.1, read on the forward strand.
AGGTGACCCTGAAGAATGACAGGCTCGCTGTTTTCATAGCCCCTTGAGGCTTTTTTAAAGATGATGATGTTTCCGCAGTCCTCGCGGATGTACTCAAGCGAATGAGCCTTTGCAAAGCTTTCAAAGTAATCGCTGATTTTTTCCGTGTTGCCCGAACCGTGGGGAATTTTGCAAATTTCTTTGAAATAATCAATATATGTTTTCATTTTTACAGCTCCCTGTTGCTTTTTGCAAGCTCGTCAAACTCATCTCTGAACCAGACATTTTTAATTTCAAATTCCTTTTTATCAAGGTATGCAAGCGAGCCGGCGTCCGTTGAAAAGTCAAAGATAAGCTTGTATGAGCAAAGGCACTGCTTTTTGAGTCCGCTTTTTTTGTTGAGGGCGTTTGAGCCGTACTTCCCGTCGCCGAGAAGCGGATGCCCGATTGAGGCAAAGTGCGCCCTTATCTGGTGCGTTCTGCCCGTCAGAAGCTCCACCTCGGTGAGTGAAAGACCGTTTTTGCTTTTGAGTATACGGTATTTTGTTCTGATAAGCTTTGAAGCGTCCTTTTGATTTTTGGAGATGAAAACCTTGTTTTTGCTCTCGTTTTTTTCAAGGTAGCCCTCAAGAATACCCTCTTTTTCCTTAGGCGTTCCGTGGAGTACGCAAAGGTAGTATTTGTGCAGTTCCCTGTCCTTCATCTTCCGGTTTAAAACACGCAAGGCTTCGGCCGTTTTTGCGGCAATGACAATTCCGGCGGTGTTGCGGTCAATACGGTTGACAAGTGCCGGAGTAAAGGAAAGCTCATCGTCCGGTCTGTATTCGCCCTTTTCAAACAGATAGCGTTTGACCCTTGTTATCAGCGTGTCGATATATTCGCTGTCATCGGGGTGGGAGAGCAGACCGGCCTTTTTGTTGAGCAAGAGAATATTTTCGTCCTCATAAACAATGTCAAGCTTTTTTGAAGCGGAAAGGAAGTCGTATCGCGTTTCGCTTTTTTCAAAAAATTCATCGTTGATATAAAGGTCGATAACATCGCCCTCGCAAAGGCGGGTGTTAATTTCTGCACGCTTTGAGTTGATTTTGATGCGCTTTTTTCTTATGTATTTATACATAAGCGGCTTTGGAAGATTCGGAAAGCTTTTCAAAAGGAAAGCGTCGAGTCTTTTTCCGCTGTCGTTTTTTGATACGGTGAAGCTTTTCAAGGGCATACTTCCTTTGCATTTGCCTTTTTGCCTGGGTGTGCACTGTTGCACAATTAATGATAGCACAAATCAGACATTTGCACAAGTGACGAAGCCCAAAAATGTTCAAAAGTACTGAAAAGACAAAAGTTATTGACAATGAACTGCTGCTCACCTATAATTATAACAGTCCGAATAATCTGTGAACGGAGCGATAACATGGGACGAATAAAAGATTTTCTTAACACAAAAATCGTCAGGAACGATGAAACCGGCGAGGAAGGCTGCCTCACCTGGCGCGAAACTCTCAGCTATGCGCTCGGACGCGGTGCGCAGGGAATGTGTACGAGCATGACAAGCTCAAAGTATGTCAATCAGTTCATTGCGAACATTCTCTTTGTTGCGCTTGGCGACAGAGCGATGGACGTTACCAAAAGAATCCGTTTTTACTGCGGAATTTTTGACGCAATCAACGACCCGGTCATGGGTGTGCTCGTTGACAGAACCAGGACGAAAAACGGTCAGATGCGGCCGTATATCAAGTGGGCGCCCTTTTTTGTTTCGGCTGTTATGGTGCTGTTTTTTGTCGGCTCGGGAAACGCGCCGCTCTGGTTCAACATTCTTTACACAACCGTTCTGTTCGTCATGCTTGACGTTACATACACCGCTTTCGATATCCCGATGGGTGCGCTTGCGTTTTCAATCACTCCGGACGGCGTTGAAAGGACAAAGCTTTTCGGAATCAGCTCAATAGTCCGCGCAATAGTCGGAGCAATACCGGCTGCGCTCGTTTCCGGCGCGGCGTTTTTGCCGTATCTCAAGGATCACCAGGAAACGGCATACCTTGTTGCCGCCTGCATTTCGGCGGCCGGCATAATTTTGCTGACAAGAATGACATATAAAAACACAAAAGAGAGGATTGCGCACCACGAGGACACGCCCTCGGTAAAACAATGCTTATCGCTGCTTTTCAAAAATCAGCCGTTGTTCATGCTTTTCCTTGCGAATCTTGCTTTCATCTTCTGCAAGATACCGGAGCAGGTTTCTGCGTTTTTCGTTTCAGATTTAATGTTCAACAGGAAGTATAATGTTGCGATTGACGTTATCAAGGCTCCCGGTCTGTTCCTTGCCGGAATCATTGTTCCGAAAATTATTGAAAGATTCAAAGAAAAGGTTGATTCAAGAAAGCTGTACAGGCTTTGCTGCGTTTGCGCAATACTGATACACCTTGTTTTTGCGGCAACAACATACAGCGGACTGATGAAAAAGGGCGAGGAGGCTTCCGTTTCGCTGTTCACGGGTATCCTTGTTGTTTTGTTCACCGGACTTTCAACAATACCGCTTGAGTTCAAAAACCTCATTCAAAAAGAGATGGAGGTTGAAACGGTTGACTATGTTGAGTATAAGACCGGAACACGGGTTGAGGGAATTATGCTCGCCATAATGTCCTTTACCGGAAAGATTGAAAATTCGTTTTCCGCTTCCGTCGGACTGGACGTTCTTGCAAAAACAAAGTACACACCGCATACAAACGGTTCGCTTGTTCAAAACAGCGCAACACGCTGGGCGCTGTTCCTTCTGACCACTCTTGCTCCCGTAGTTGGCTATCTTCTGATGCTCATACCGATGCACTTTTACAGAATTACCGGAAAAGAGCACCGCAAAATGGTTGAGGAGCTTGCAAAGCGCCGCGCCGCCCTTGCCGAAGAGCCCGAGGGCGCTTTGAAAGAGACGGTGTAACAGCCGCAATATTACAGTGAAACCGCCGCTTGCTCAAAAAGAACAGCGGCGGATTTTTAATTGGAATATAAAGAGTAAGGCTAAGAAGCAAGGGCGAAAAACCTATCAATCAAGCAGATAAAGCCCCGATTGCAGCCAGACGAACTCCCTTGAGGCAACGTTAATATATTTGTAGACCTTTTCGTTGAAAACGCGGTAGTCCCTGACGGAGTTTGTGGTGATGTTCAGAGTGCGGATTTTTTTGGAGGCCTGGTTGCAGATGTAAAGCGTGCTTCCCATGAGGTGAACGGCGCAGGGTCGCTCAAAGGCGGTTGTTTCGCCTCCGCCGATCCGAAGCAGAATCCTGCCCTCGCGCGGGGAGTATTTGATGATGGCGTTTTCGCCCGGAACGGCGCACCAGACATAGGAATTGTCAACGGCAATGTCGCAGACGGGGGAGCCGTGGTAGGTCAGAAGCGAGGAGACGTTGACCGAGCCGTCGGTGTTGAAGATATAGTATTCGCCGTTGGGAAAAACGGCCATGATTTTGTTGTCGTTGAGCACGCCTACATCGCAGGAAACATAGTCGCCGAGCGTTGCGGCAATTTCCTCATATTCAAAGCCGAACTTAACCTTCAGGAATACATTCTTTTTAATGTGGGTGAATTTATCGTTTACGGCGTCGTAGCCGTAAAAATTTGCAACAAGCCGTCCATCGGAGGACTGACCCTTTGCGGCAAAAACAAAGCCTTTTTTGAACGGCGTAATGTTGAGAATCTCGCCTGAAAAAACATTTTCCATGATATATAAACCCCTTTAAAGCGTCACCGTAATTAATCAGCAGTCATTAATATAATACAATATAATATCCGCAAGGTCAAGTGAGAAAAAGCACAATATTGTGATTATTGCAGTATAAGGATTTTACAAAACCGACAAAAACGCGGCTGAAAACTCACAGCAGACCGAAACGCAAAAAGTTGACAATCTGTTAATAATATTGTACAATCATTACGGAAAACAGAAGTACGGAGGTAACACCATGAAAAAAACGATAATGCTGGCGATTTTTGTTCTTTCGCTTTTTGCGTGCCTTGTGCTTTCGTCCTCAGCGGTCAGCATAAATGACGGAAAGGACGCAATGGTTGCGCAGTTTCAGTCCGGAAAGTCAAGTCTTGATTATGTTTACTATTCGCCGATAAAGAACGAAAACGACAGCGCAAGGTATCCGCTTGTTGTCTGGCTGCACGGCAATTCCTCCGGCGATTATCCCGGACATCAGGTGAGGAACAGCTGCATCTATAACTGGTCGAGCGAGGAATATCAAAAGCGTTTTAAGGGCACGCAGGGCGCATATCTCCTGCTTCCGCGCTGCCCGACCGGAACCTTTGCTCCGGTTGCATGGGGCGTTGAGCGCAAGAGCGCGCTGAAAAGCACCATTGACAGCTTTGTTGAAAGCAACCGGGATACGGTGGACACTTCAAGAATTTATATCGGCGGCTATTCCATGGGCGGAAAGATGACAATCATAATGGCAAGCAGCTATCCGGACTATTTTGCCGCGGCTTTTCCGATGTCTCCCGTCTATGAGCCGTCAAGGAGCGAGCTCAAGACCATGGGTCAAATGCCCGTCTGGCTTTTTGTTAACAAAAACGACAAGTATCTTTCCCTTGATTACAACACCGTTGTAAAACCGAACTGGAAATATTTCAGCAGCAACTGTGCTTTTCCGCAGGAGAGCAGGCTCACCGTGTTTTCAACCTTTTATCACGCCGAGGGAGTTGAAAACGCCGGGGACGTTCACAACACATGGGACGCCGTGACCTATGATATGTTCATGAAAAGCGGCGAGGTCTACTATGCGAGCGAGACCGTGAACGCAAACGGTGAAAAGGTCAATTTGTCTTTTCCGAATGGCGTTATCTCCTGGCTTTCCTCCCAAAGCCTTGAAAATGGCGAAAGCGGCGTATCGCTCAATATTATTCAGATGCTCATCATGTTTATCAAGCGTTTGTTCAGTCTTATTTTTGTAATATGAAAAAATTTGCACCGCATTTGTCAGGAATGACTGCGGTGCATTTTGCCGCTTTCCGGATTGAAGCAAAATGCGTGCAAAATTATTTCGATTAATGTTGACAAAACGGTGCATTTGAAGTAAAATAACCTGTGAATGAACTGAATAGGATTAAGTGAGATTAATCTATGGAGAATTGAGAATAGAGATGATCCCATCGAAACACCGCAGGGGGAAGGTTCGCCCTTCTTCGGTGGCGGTGGCATTTTCTGTTCTTTTTTTATTGGTTCATCAGTCGCATTTTGCGATTTAATTTTAAGGAGGATACGAAAATGCCGGGAAAATACGTACTTGCCCTCGACCAGGGCACAACAAGCTCAAGAGCCATTGTTTTTGACAAGCACGGCAGCATTATTGCCAAGGCTCAGAACGAATTCGATCAGATTTATCCGCACGCAGGCTGGGTTGAGCACGATCCGCTCAAGATTCTTTACAGCCAGATAACTTCTATCACCTCAATACTCAATTCGGGCGAGGTCAACGCAAAGGATATCGCAGGTATCGGCATAACCAATCAGCGCGAGACCACTATCCTTTGGGACAGAGCAACGGGCAAGCCCGTTTACAACGCCATTGTCTGGCAGTGCAGGAGAACTGCCGAAATGTGCGAAAAAATCAAGGAGGACAAGGAGCTTTGCGAATACATAACCGCTCACACCGGTCTTATCATTGACGCATATTTTTCAGCAACAAAGATCAAGTGGATTCTTGATAACGTTCCGGGTGCAAAGGCTCTTGCCGAGGCAGGCCAGCTCCTTTTCGGAACCGTTGAAACCTGGCTCATCTGGAATCTTACCGGCGGCAGGGTTCATGTTACCGACTATTCCAACGCGTCAAGAACGATGCTTTTCGATGTTGATAAGCTTTGCTGGGACGAATATCTTTGCGAAAAGCTCGGTGTTCCGATGAACATTCTTCCGACTCCCGTTCCCTCAAGTCAGGTTTACGGTTGGGTTGCAGGCGGAATCATCGGTATTGAGGAGCTTGAGGGCGTACCCATCTGCGGCGCCATCGGCGACCAGCCGTCAGCCCTTTTCGGTCAAGCCTGCTTCAAGCCCGGCATGGCCAAGAATACCTACGGCACAGGCTGCTTCCTGCTCATGAATACGGGCAACAAGCGCGTTGAATCAAAGAACAACCTGCTCACCGGCGTTGCATGGAGCCTTGACGGAAAAACCACCTACTCGATTGAAGGCAGTGCTTTTAACGCAGGCTCGGTCATCAAATGGCTGCGCGACGAGGTTCAGCTTATTGACAGCCCCCGCCGCTGCGATGAGCTTGCCGAAAGCGTTCCCAATGCAAACGGCTGCTATCTTGTTCCGGCTTTCACGGGACTCGGTGCTCCGTATTGGGATATGTATGCAAGAGGCTGCATTGTCGGTCTGACAAGGGGTGTCAACCGCGCTCATATTGCAAGAGCCGTTCTTGAAAGCATAACTTATCAGATGACGGATCTGCTTGAGGCAATGAGCGGAGATTCCGGAATTGAGATTGCCGATTTGCGTGTTGACGGCGGCGCTTCGGTCAGCAACATCATGCTCCAGATTCAGGCTGACATGGCTCAGACAAAGGTTGACAGACCCAAAACGGTTGAAACAACGGCTCTCGGTGCGGCATATCTTGCCGGTCTTGCCGTCGGCGTGTGGGACAGCCTTGAGGACATTGAAGCAAACCGCGAGGTTGACAGAATTTTTGAGCCTCAGATGAGCATGGAGGAAAGGAACAGAATCTATGCCGGCTGGAAAAAGGCCGTTGAAAGATCCATGAACTGGGTTGAAAAGGAATAACAGTAAAAACACCGGATGATAAGAGCTTTTGCTCTTTCACATAAAATTACAAATAATTTACAGGAGTGATAATTCATGGGTAAAGTAGTACTCGACTGGAAAACAGCCGAAAATTTCATTCGTGACGCTTTCATTGGTGTAGGCGTTCCCGAAGAGGACGCGAAGATCGTTGTTGACGTTCTTCTTGAGTCTGACAGACGCGGAATCGAATCCCACGGCTGCAACCGTTTTAAGCCGATCTACATCGACCGCATCAACGACGGTATTCAGAACCCCGTAACCAACTTTGAAATCGTTAAGGAAACCGAAACAACCGCAGTTGTTGACGGTCATGACGGCATGGGTCAGGTTATCGGCTACAAGTCGATGCAGATGGCTATCGACAAGGCTAAGAAGTACGGCATGGGTATGGTTGTTGCCCGCAATTCCTGCCATTACGGCATTGCAGGCTATTATGCCACTCAGGCTACCAAGCAGGGCTGCATCGGCATCACCGGCACAAACGCACGTCCCTCGGTTGCTCCGACCTTCGGCGTTGAGGGAATGTTCGGTACCAACCCGCTCACCATCGGTATCCCGACCGATGAGGACTTCGATTTTGTCATTGACTGCGCAACCTCGATAACCCAGAACGGCAAAATTGAATACTACGAGAGAATCGGCGAGCCCGTTCACGAAGGCACCGTCATCGGTCTTGACGGCGGTCCCGTAACCGGAGACGCAGGCGCTTGCCTCAAGAAGATCAGAAACGGCGAGGCTGCTCTTGCTCCTCTCGGCGGAATCGGCGAGGCACTCGGCGGCTACAAGGGCTTTGGCTATGCAATGGTTGTTGAACTCCTTTCCTCGGTTCTTCAGGATAACAACTACGGTAAGGCTCTTAACGGCAAGGACGAAAACGGCAACAAGGTTCCCTATCATCTCGGACACTTCTTCATTGCTATCGACACCAACCACTTCCTCGGCGAAGAGCTCACAAGACATAAAGCAGGCGAGATTCTCCGCTCAATCCGCGCTTCAAAGAAAGCTCCCGGCGCAGAGAGAATTTACACCGCAGGCGAAAAAGAGTATCTTGTCTGGCTCGAGAGAAAGGACAGCGGCGTACCCGTAAGCGAGCCCGTTCAGAAGGAAATGTGCAAGGTTCGCGATGACCTCAAGCTTGATTACACCTTCCCCTGGGAAAAGTAAGATATCAGACGTTAGATTAATTGAAAGGTTAGTGAATATCCATGGATTACGCAAAAGAATCCCTCAGACTCCACTACGAGTGGAAAGGTAAGCTCGAGGTTACCCCCAGAGCTGCAGTTGACAGCAAGGAAGCTCTTTCCCTTGCATACACTCCCGGCGTTGCTCAGCCCTGCCTTGAAATTCAGAAGGACATCAACAAGTCCTATGAGCTTACCCGCCGTTGGAACACTGTTGCCGTTGTAACCGACGGTACGGCAGTTCTCGGTCTCGGCGACATCGGTCCCGAAGCAGGTATGCCCGTTATGGAAGGCAAGTGCGTTCTTTTCAAAGCCTTCGGCGATGTTGACGCAATTCCCCTTTGCGTCCGCTCAAAGGACGTTGATGAAATTGTTAAGACCGTTGCGCTTCTCGCCGGCTCGTTCGGCGGCGTAAATCTTGAGGACATCAGCGCCCCGAGATGCTTTGAAATTGAAAAGAAGCTCAAGGAATGCTGCGATATCCCCATCTTCCACGACGACCAGCACGGCACTGCCATCATCACTCTTGCAGGTCTTATCAATGCTCTCAAGCTTGTCGGCAAAAAGATTGACGAGGTTAAGATTGTTACCAGCGGCGCAGGCGCGGCAGGTATTGCAATCATCAAGCTCCTCATGAGCATGGGTCTTAAAAACGTTATTATGACTGACCGTACCGGTGCTATCTATAAGGGTCGTGAGGGACTCAATCCCATCAAGCAGGAAATGGCTGAAATCACCAACCTTAACTGCGAAAAGGGTACTCTTGCAGAAGTTATCAAGGGTGCAGACGTATTCATTGGCGTTTCCGCTCCCGGAACCCTCACCAAAGAAATGGTTCAGACCATGGCTAAGGATCCCATCATCTTTGCCTGCGCAAACCCGATTCCGGAAATTTTCCCGGACGAGGCAAAGGCAGGCGGCGCAGCTGTTGTTTCAACCGGCAGAAGCGACTTCCCGAACCAGGTCAACAACGTTCTTGCGTTCCCGGGAATTTTCCGCGGTGCTCTTGATGTTCGTGCAAGCGATATCAACGACGCGATGAAGGTTGCCGCCGCCTACGCTCTTGCAGGTCTTGTAAGCGACGAAGAACTCAATGCCGATTACATTATTCCGGCAGCATTCGATCCCAGAGTTAAGGACGCAGTTGCAAAGGCTGTTGCAAAGGCTGCTGTTGACAGCGGCGTTGCAAGAATCTGAAAACGCAGCGTTATATAACCTGACAATTTGCTATTATGACCGCCGCAGAAATGCGGCGGTTGATTTTATGGTGTGCTCGGCATGCGTAACCACTTGGCGGTGAAAGTCCGCTACAGACTT
>JAEDIH010000093.1 GCA_016292575.1 Clostridiaceae bacterium
ATTGTTTACGTTTTATTTTGCAACGGTTTCACTGTCGCGCTTTGCAATGAAGTCGCGTATCTGCTGCCTGACTTCTTTTCTGTCAAGCTTATAAAACAGCATCGGAATCATTGAAAGTCCTGTGCAGAGACCGGGAATGAACCAATATGCAGCCATTACAACGTTTTTCATGTGCGGCGTTACATCGGCAAAGCTCATTGTTCCGACGTAGCCCGAAAGACCCACAATGAAGATTCCGACTGCAACGGAAAATGCGTTTGCAAGCTTGATTGAAAGGCTGAGGACGGAGTACTGGATTCCCTCTGTTCTTTTTCCGGTTGTCATTTCGCGGTAGTCAACGGAGTCGGAAAGCATAATAAGCGGAGCAAAGCCGTGCGGACCGAACATGAAGTTGATGACGAACTGACCGAGAAGTATTCCCCAAAGGGAGCGGAACCATTCGGGACCGAAAGCAAAGAGCAGGTAGTATCCCATTGCGGCAACCGCTCCGTATACGCCGAAGATCATAAATGTTTTTTTAACGCCGAGCTTCTTGGAAATGAGCGGAGTGAGAACCACGGACAGTGTTGACGGAATTGCCGCGCCGACTCCGAGGATAATCGGGAGGTTTTCGCCGGCGAGGGTGATGTTGAGTCCGGGAATGGTGACCTTGTCAAGCAGAACTGCTGCAGCCTGAACGCCGATGCTGACCGCCATGTTGCGACCGAAGCCGAGGATATTGATGAGGAAGATTATCATAAGAGGCTTATTTGAAAACAGCTCGGAGAACATTTCCTTGAAGCCGAGCTTGTTTGGCTCGCTCTTAACAACTTCCTTTGAGCCGCGCAGCATGATTGCCGTTGTCAGTATTGCAAAAATGCCCATTGCCACGGCGGAAATTATGTATTCCTTTTTTGTGATAACAGCGGAACCGGTGAGCATACAGATTACGGGTACCACAAGGTTCGGCGCAACAAGAGCGAGAGACTTGAGCATATTTGCAATTCCCGCGCAGCTGTTTTTCTCCTCGCTTGAGGAGCTGAGAACGGCAAGCATACCCTGGCTGGGAATGTCCGCAAAGCTCATGACAATGTTCCAAAGAACGGTGGTGACGGTGATGTAGGCGTACTTGAAAGTCTCGCTTTTGAAGTCGATTGCGATGAACATTATCGTTGTAACAAGGGCGAACGGAATTATGCTCATTGCAACAAACGGTTTCATTTTGCCGGACTTGAAGTGTGCCGAGTCAATGATATTTCCGATTATCGGATCGGCAAATGAGCTGATGATTTTAGAAATCAGAATTATTACGGCGCACTTTGTCAGGTCTGCCGCAAGAACACTCGTGTAAAACTGTGATTGATAAGTGTTGATGTATCCGACAAGAAGCTGGATTCCGAAGATGCCGACGGAATACACTATGATTTTGCCGAATGTGAGCGTCTTTTTTTGATTGTTCATTTTCAGTACTCTCCCAATAATTTTTTGGCGGTAACACGACCTTAAATATGCTAACACAGAAAAGATATTTTTTCAATATGGTTCAGAAAAAATGAATTGATTTTACTCTTTTTGCGTGCTATAATATCGTTAATTTGAGGCTTTAACATAAGCGATTGATTGTTTTAAACGAGGAATAAGAATGAAATTAAGCGAAATTAAAACAGGTCAGACTGTGAAAATTTTATCGGTTGGCGGAAAGGGCACTTTGCGCCAGCACTTTTTGGATATGGGTGTAATTCCGGGAGCAAATGTAACACTGGTTCAGTTTGCCCCTATGGGCGATCCCATGGATCTTCTGATCCACGGCTATGAGCTGACCCTCAGATTGTCCGATGCTGAGCAGATTGAAGTCGAGCCGTTAAAGCCCTCGGATTTGTTCAGAAAAAAAGGAATTTCATTTATTGAAGAAAGCGAGCATCCGGGTCTCGGAGAGGACGGAAAATACCACGTTAAAGGCAGCGGTGATCCTGTGCCGAAAGGGACTTTGCTGACCTTTGCCCTTGCAGGAAATCAGAACTGCGGAAAAACAACTCTTTTCAATCAGCTTACCGGCTCAAATCAGCACGTCGGTAATTTTCCCGGGGTCACCGTTGACAGGAAAGACGGAGCAATCCGCGGCTATCCCAACACAGAGGTGACGGATCTGCCGGGAATATATTCTCTTTCGCCGTATACAAGCGAAGAGCTGGTTTCGCGCCGCTTTATTCTTGAACAAAAGCCGACGGGTATCATAAATATTGTTGACGCCACAAATATTGAGCGCAATCTTTATCTGACGCTTCAGCTCATGGAGCTTGAAATACCCATTGTGCTTGCCCTTAATATGATGGACGAAGTCCGCGGAAACGGCGGAACCGTTGATATCAACAAAATGGAGGAAATGCTCGGAATACCGGTTGTGCCTATTTCCGCGGCAAAAAACGAGGGCGTTGACGAACTGATACGTCATGCCGTTCACATTGCTCAATACCGCGAACGTCCGGGCAGAACGGACTTCTGCGATGAAAATGTCCGCGGCGGAGCGGTTCACCGCGCCCTGCACGGAATTATGGAGCTTATCAGTGACCATGCAAAAAGTGCTGAAATTCCTTTGAGGTTTGCGGCTACTAAGGTTATTGAGGGCGATGAGATGATTACGAGCGCGCTCAAGCTTTCCGCAAACGAAAAGGAAATGATTGAGCACATTGTTTTTCAGATGGAAAAAGAGGGCGGACTTGACCGCGCCGCCGCCGTTGCCGATATGAGGTTTTCTTTCATAACTCGTCTTTGCAACCGCTGCGTTGTTAAGCCTGCCGAAAGCAAGGAGCACAGGCGCAGCAGAAGAATTGATAAAATTTTAACGGGCAAGTATACGGCAATTCCTGCGTTTGTAGGTATAATGGCACTTGTTTTTTATCTGACCTTTAATGTTTTCGGCGCTGCGCTTCAGAATCTGTTACAAGCGGGAATAGATTCTTTCAGCGTCTTTGTTGACCGCTTTTTGACCAATGCCGGAGTCAACGCCCTTATTCATTCGCTGATTATTGACGGAATCTTTGGCGGTATCGGCAGTATATTGAGCTTTATTCCGATAATTCTTATTCTGTTTCTTTTCCTTTCGCTTCTGGAGGACAGCGGATATATGGCGCGCATTGCCTTTGTTACGGATAAGCTGCTCAGAAAAATCGGTCTTTCCGGTCGCAGCATTGTTCCGCTTCTTATAGGTTTCGGCTGCACCGTTCCCGGCGTAATGGCAAGCAGAACAATGCCCTCGCAAAGGGATCGCCGTCTTACCGTTATGCTCATTCCGTTTATGAGCTGCACGGCCAAGCTTCCTATCTACGGTCTTTTGACTCAGGCATTTTTCCCGGAGTACAGCGGACTTATAATGGTTGGCATTTACTTTCTCGGAATTTTAACCGCAATAGTTGTGGCATCTATTATGAAGCGTACCGCCTTTAAGGGCGAGGCTGTTCCGTTTGTGATGGAGCTTCCAAATTACCGTATGCCGAGGCTCAGGAATGTTCTTCAGCTCATCTGGGACAAGGCAAAGGATTTTCTTCAGCGCGCATTCACCGTTATTTTCATTGCAACGGTAATAATTTGGTTTTTGCAGAGCTTTGATTTCCGACTTAATCCGGTTCTGGGACGGCAAGAGGAGAGTATGCTCTCGTCCATTGCCGGCTATATTGCTCCGATATTTGCACCGCTCGGATTCAATGACTGGCGGATCTGCACTTCTCTTATTGCCGGCTTTATGGCAAAAGAAAGCGTTGCTTCAACCTTGTCGGTTCTGCTTTCTGGTGCTTCAATCACAACCTTGTTTACACCGCTTGCCGCAGTTTCGTTTTTGGTCTTTTGCCTTTTGTACACACCGTGCATTGCAGCCATAGCTTCAATACGTCGGGAGCTCGGCGGAAAGTGGGCCGCCGGAGTTGTAATCGGTCAGTGTGCCGTTGCATACCTGATTGCGTTTGCCGCCCGGCTTGTCGGAATACTTTTGGGGGTGTCGTGATGAACGCTGCCGATATAATTTGTCTTGTTTTGATTGTTGCGGCTCTTGTTTTTGCGATAATAAAAGTGAAAAAAGGAAAATCAGGCGGCTGCAGCTGCTGCAAAGATTGTAATTACCCGTGTGATAAATGTAAAAAGTAGCCGGTTAAAGCGAAGTTATTTACATTTTAGTTTATAAAATACAAATTAAAAAAAGCTATAATTCACTGAAAGCAAAAGTGCTTTTGTAAATTATAGCTTTTTTGTTTATTGTTTTTATGTATTCAAAGATTTCTAATCATTCATATTCGGCAACAATAGCGTCTTTGCGGCATTTTGAAACGCAAACGCCGCATCTGAAGCATTTTTCCGAGTCAATCTTGAACGGCTTATTCCTTTCTCCGTCCGGCGCTTTGGCAAGGCAGAAGTGCCTGCAAACGCCGCAGCCGAAACATTTTTCTTCAATAATGGTTACGTTTTTAATCCTTTTGTAACCCGGAGCAGGTTTTATTGCGTTGTTCGGGCAAATATCTTCGCACTGTCCGCAGCCGAGGCAGTTTGAGCTTTTGATCTCATATTTACTTTTTGCCTCGTCAATGGGTATCGGTGCTTCAAAAAGACAAATATACTTGCACGCGCCGCAGCCGACGCATTTATTCAGGTCAACAACAAATGACATTATACCACTCCTTTCTCAGCCGCCCGAGGCAGGCGAAAGCAGCCAGACCTCATCGCCGTCCGAAAGCTTTTTGCTCTTTTTTGCGCAGCGTTCACCGTTGATAAAGATAACCGCGTCCTTAAACGAAAGCTTATCGGGGTGAGGCAGCAGGGGATTGCTCTTTTTGTTTTCTTCAAATCTTTCGTCAACAATCAGATTCAGCGAGTTAAAAATATCTTCAACCTTATCAATGTCTATATCCTCAGCTTTAAGCTTTGTATCCATCCTCAGCACGCCGAAAAGCTTAACAGTCACTTTTGCCATTGCAATACGCCTCCTTAACAACAGAATCATAAAGCTCTTTGCTTATCCTGACGCCCAGTGTTTTCAGCCTGTGATAGGTTGGAATACCGTCCTTCCAGCCCCTTGCGCGGTTGTATACTTTTTTCATGACCTCAAGCGGAACCTTTGTACGCGGATCGGACAGATCCTGAGGTTCGTTTGTCAATCGCTTCGGAAGTTTATCTGCGTTTGCCTTTTGTCCGAGCACAATGTTGGCAATCCTTTCGGTATTATATCCAAAGGCACCCCAGGTTAGCATTCTTGCGACTGTGGATTTGATGCCGGTTGCATATTTAAGGGCATATGAATGGGGAACAAGCGGAAGGTTGATTGCCGCAACCTTTGTAAAATGGCTGAGAAGATTTACAACAGGACCGACATACGGGAAACAGGCGAGAATTGCCCTTGTCAAAAACCAGTTCGGCTTGTCAATAAGAAAACCGGGGAGGACTGCATAGCTCGAAAAAAGGCAGCTTCCGCAGGCGGATACAGCCTCCATAAGGTTCTGAAACGCAATTGTAAGAGCGGCCTTTCCGTGCGGTGTCAGTGAATCAACGTCAAGACCGAGACCCTCAACAACAACCATATAGCCTGCGTTGAGGTGGCAGCCGCCGCGGTTTGAGGTTGCATAGCCGAGACCCTGACCCACGGCGTGGCGGGGTTCATATGCCGCAAGCTCCATTCCCTTTGCGTGGATTGCAAATTCCTTGCCGCCGAATTTTTCGCTCATTATGCGCGTACCCTCGGCAAGAATATCACCGTCGCCCTTACGCATTGCAATATCATGAAAAATTCCGGAGATATTATCGGTCTTGCCGAATTCAAGACCGCAGTCCCAAAGACCTTTTTCTTTAAGCTCCATTGCAAAAGCAATAACGCCTGCGGCGGAAATTGTGTCCATTCCCAGCTCGTCAAGCTCATAGTTCCATTTGATAATCTGTTCAATATCGTTGTTAAGTATGTTTGCGCCTAAAAGACCGAGGGTTTCAAGCTCAGGTCCTTTAACGTGCTTTCCGTCAACACAAACCGTCCTTGCGCAGCGGATAACGCAAGTGGTGCAGGCGGCGTTGCTCACCATATGGTTTTCCGCAAGCTCTTCGCCTGAGATTTTTTCAAAATCCTTAAACCTTCCGGCCGAAAAATTCTTGGTTGCAAGAATTTTGTGCGCCTGCATAGGAGAAACAAGACCTGCGGTGCCGAGCTTCGGAAGCTGGCGACCTGTCAGCGGATGGTTTTGAAGAGTGTGCGTCCATTTTTCGTTGAGCTTTCTGAGACTTTCACGGTCGACAACTTCCGGAATCTTTACACCGAAGGCAGTAACGGCTTTAAGCTTTTTATCCCCGAAAACAGCGCCGACGCCGCCGCGTCCTGCCGTTCGTTCGTTGCTGAAAACGCAGGCGTAGCGAACCTTGTTTTCGCCGGCAGGACCAATGACAAGCTTTCCGTGGTACGCAGGGAGCTTATTTTGGGTTTCTCCGGTGGTAAGACCCCAAAGCGCAGACGCGTCGTCAAAGGTAACGTTTCCGTTGATGATGTTTACTGTAACCGGCAAGGAAGCACGTCCTGTAAAAATTACGGCGTCGTAGCCGGAGCGCTTGAGGCTCAGTCCGAAATCACCGCCGCAGTTTGATGAGGTAATAATACCGGTGAGCGGTGAAATGGTAGAAATATTGAATCTTGATGTATTCGGGCAGCCGACGCCGGTCAGAGGTCCGGTTGTAACAACAATCCAGTTGTCCTCGTCATAGGCTTTCATTCCGGGTCTGACATGGCTCAAAAGAATGTCGGCAGCCATGACCTTTCCGCCAAGGGTACGTTCGCGGTCCTTGTCGGTCCAAGGGAAATCCTCGCTTGTTCGGTTTGTCAAATCAATTTTGAGGACCTTTCCCATATAGCCCAGGAGTTTGTCTTTCATTTTTGTTCACCTCCGCAAATATCACAGCCGCTTCGCTGCCTTATCGAAAGAAGGTCAACTGTCAGTTCAAGGCAGTCGATGACGGCAATTTTTCCTTCATGAATATCGGCGCCGCAAAGTGCAGAAAGCGCACGCATTGCGGCAAGTGAGCCGACAACGCCGCAGCAGGCGGCGCAGGTACGTTTGTCTTTGCTCTCGGTCTCCCCGAGAGCGCAGGCAAGGCAGGGGGTTTTACCCGGTATATATAAATATATGCTGCCGAAAGC
>JAEDIH010000094.1 GCA_016292575.1 Clostridiaceae bacterium
ACATGGCTCGTTCTCGGAAACATATCGACTGCGGTGATATGCTTTACCTCATAGCCGTAAGAAGCAAAAAGCGCGCAATCCCTTGCAAGGGTTGCCGGATCGCAGGAAACGTAAACAATGCGTTCGGGTGCCATTTTCACCGCCGCTTCAATTACATCGCGGCTGCAGCCTTTCCGCGGCGGATCAAGAACAATAACGTCAATTTTTGTGCCGCTTTCGCTTATGCGCCTTGCTGCACCCGAAGCATCATCGCAAAAAAATTCGGCATTTTCAATCTTATTGAGCCGCGCATTCTCTTTTGCGTTCTCGATTGCCTGCGGTATGATCTCAACGCCGATTACTTTCCTTGCCTTTTTTGCCATTGAAAGACCTATTGTACCTGTTCCACAGTAGAGATCAAGCAGAGTCTCATTACCGGTGAGAGCGGCATATTCGGCAGCCTTTTCATAAAGTATCTGCGCGCCCTGCGGATTGACCTGAAAGAACGAAAGCGGCGAAATTCTGAATTTCAGCGAGCAAAGCTCGTCCTCGATATAATCGCTGCCCCAAAGAGTTATGCATTCATTTGAAAGTACAACATTAGTGTCCTTTGAATTGACGTTAAGAACTATGCTTTTTATATTATCGTTTTCTTTAAGCAGATCGTTTATCAGCCTGTCGGTACCCTTTACAAAGCGACTTGTAACAACAAGGCAGACCATTACCTGTCCTGTTATAAATCCTTTTCTCAGATAGATGCGGCGAAGCAGTCCTTTTTTCTTTTGCTCATCATAGACGCTTATTGAACACAGCGCCGCCCAGCGCTCGATAACGCGAAGAATGTTCTCAAATTCCTTCGGCTGCAAAAGGCAGTCGCGGCAGTCAACTATCCTGTGGCTCTTTTTGGCGTAAAAACCAATAAGCGTTTTTCCCTCGCTTGTAAGCGTAAGCGGATACTGCGCTTTGTTTCGGTATCGGTTGATATCTTTACCGCTCAGAATCTCATTGACCGGAATTTTGATTGAGCCGATGCGCTCAAACGCGTCCTGAACACGTCTCTTTTTTTCTTTAAGCTCCTCGGCATAGTCAATATGACGGTATGAACAACCTCCGCAGGAGAATGCTGCAGGGCAGTCGCAGGCAATTCTGTGCTTTGAGGGCTTGATTATTCTTTTGATTTTGCCGACAGCATAGCTCTGCTTAACAAGAATGATGTGGGCAAGAACAATATCGCCCGGTGCAGTGCCGTCAACAAAAACCGCCATTGATTCAAAACGGCCGACCCCGCTGCCCTGCGAGGTCAAAGCCGTTATCTCAAGTGTTATTTCATCGTTCTTTTTGAGAAGAACATTGCTTTTTCTTTTGCCCATCAGCTCTGCTCCTTATACTCGGGAATGACGCCCTCATAAATCAGCTTATGCGCGTAATTCAGTTCATATGGCCAGTCGAGAAAATTTACATAATATCCGTTTTTCATAACATAATCATATGATTTTGTAGGCAGATAATACTGCTCCCTTTCCCATGAAAGATATCTGATAGCCGAAGCAAGCTGATACAGGATCTCGCTTTTTTTCATGTCCGTATTCACAAGCGGCAAAACAGTATTAACAATTTTCAGCGCCTGCTTTACAGTAATACTTTTAAACTTATCCGCAAGCGCCGAAAGCAGCTTACGCTGCCTTTCTGTTCTGTTCTTGTCACTGTCAAAATATCTTTGGCGTGAATACTGCAGCGCGGTCTCACCGTTAAGAAGATAGCTTCCCGCTCCGGTGATAGAGCTGTCATATTTGCTCATGGCTTTGGCTTCAATTTCGCTGAGGATGAGCCTAACTCCG
Source organism: Clostridiaceae bacterium (assembly GCA_016292575.1). GTDB lineage: Bacteria > Bacillota > Clostridia > Oscillospirales > Acutalibacteraceae > UBA6857. Next base: position 1,818 of record JAEDIH010000094.1, read on the forward strand.
CCCAAAATATTAATGATCTTTACAAACGAATCAAAGCCGCAGCTTACATAGTTATCAATGCCTATCTTATAATTTTGCTCAACGCTTTTTATTGCAAGGGCGGGACCGCCGAAAATGTGCGCATGGCTTATCATTGAATTTTTAAAGCCCGGTATTGCGGCATAGACGTTTCTTGAAATTGAAATGAGCTTAACCTTTTGAACAGCCTTGTTAACTGACAAAATGATCATTGCGTCCGAGCGGCCGTAGGTAGAGCTGCCGGTTCCGTAATCCGTTCCGAGCAGCAGAATGTTGAGCACGCTGTCGCTTCTCCATATCTTGCTGTTGTCAAGGTTTTGGCGGATTTTTTCGTCCGCAGCGTCAATCGTTTTCCTGTCGTCTTTGTCAAGATTGTCAAAATCCGGAATATCGTTTTCCGCAGCAACAATGCTTTCAAAATTCGCGCCGGTTGTTTCCGCAGCCGCGTTTGAGTCGTCAATATTGATCTTGTCCAAAAAATAGTAACACGTTCCGAAAGCGAGCATACAGAGCGAAACCGCAACAATAATTACAGAAGTGAGTATCTTATGCTTTTTTATAAATGACACTGCCCTTCTCCTCCATGCACTTTAAAAATCACTTTACCCTCGAAAGCTCAATACAAACCTCCAAGCCGCCGAGAGATGAATGCTTTGCATAAATGCTTCCGCCGTGACTTTCAACAATTTCTCGGCATATTGCAAGACCGAGACCCGCAACGCGCCTGCCCTCATCTGAGGTATAGAGCGGCTCAAAAATGATCTCAAGCTTTTCGTCTTCAACGCCCTCTCCGCTGTCGTTTACGTTGATATAAACATTTTCGCGGTCGCAGTTGATATCAATTTCTATTCTTTTATCATCAGTCAGCATATGCTTGACGCTGTTTCCGATAATGTTGCCGAAAACACGGCGCATCTTTGTGCGGTCAATCATTATGCTTGCCTTTTCGGCATTATTGATGATTCTGAATGAAATTCCGGACATTTCAAGCTCGGCTTCGTATTCATGCTCAAGAGCTTTCCTGAGCGTTCCTGTATCTATTTTTTCGGTATGAACCTGCTTTGCCATGTTATAACTCAGGTATTCGTCGAATTCATCAACAAGCTCCTGAATTTCAAGCGCCTTTTCATAGACGGTGTTAAGATAGCAAAGCTTTTTTTCCTCGCCGATATTTCCGCTCCTGATGCGCTCGGCATAACCGAGTATTGAAGTCAGCGGCGTTTTGATATCGTGCGAAATTGAGGCTATTATCCTCTGCTGATTCTGCTGCTGATGCTCAAGGTTGCGTGTAAGAGAAACAAAACGGTCGTAAACATGACCGATATAGCCCCTGAAATGATGCTTTGAGAGTGTTTTTCCGCGCTCGTATTCCTCAATGAGCTGATAAAACTCTCGATACGGCTTGAGCATCATCGTGTATATTATGAAAATCAGAAGGAACAGCGCAGAAAGTCCTATAAGAAACTCAACAAAAACAAACTTGACAAGCTCCTTGCTGTCCGCCGTATAATCACGAAGCAGATAGACCGAGGAAATGAGCATATACGCTTTGGTTTTATACTCAAACGCGGTCCTTACCTTGACGTCAAGCGCCGTCCAGTTCCTGTCCTTAGAGCGCGTTACGACCTCGTTCGAGCTGTCTTCAATCACGATGACAATGTCACGGTATTGCTCGACTATTGCAGACCACTCATCGGTGCTTTCTGTCTGCCCGAGCTTTTCGATAATCTCATTGTTATACTTTTTCAGGCTTTCCTCGTCGTTGTACGCCGAATTTGTGACCGCGGTGGTAACGGAGGCGTTATATGAATACGCAAACGCAACAATAACACCCAAAAACAGGAGTATGACAACGAAGTTTGCTTTTCTGTCCTTAGTCATTTGTAAAGTTCCCTATAAATCTCAGTGAGTTTTAACAAATTTATAGCCGACGCCCCAAACGGTCTTGATGTATTCATTGTTCGGGTCAAGCTTATCCCTGATGCTCTTGATATTGACCGCAACGGTTCCGATATCTCCGAATTCGGTATCCCAGACATGGCTGAAAATCTGCTCACGGGTCAGCACCTTTCCGGCATTTTCCATGAGATACTGAAGCAACTGAAATTCGCGGGTCGAAAACTGAATCGGCTTTGAATTCTTAAAGACTTCAAAAGAACCGGTATGTATTTCAATATCCCCGACCTTGATAACTCCATCTTCAAAAACATCTTTGCTGCGCTGCTCGCGGCGCAGGTGAGCCTTGACTCTTGCAACAAGCTCTTCAACAACAAAGGGCTTTGAGATATAGTCATCTCCGCCGATTTCAAGTCCGAGCACGGTATCAAGAGTCTTACCTTTTGCAGAGACAAAAATAATGGGACAATCAACCTTGTTCCTTATCATGCGGCAAAGCTCAAGTCCGCTGAGTCCGGGCATCATTATATCAAGGGTAATAAGGGAAATTTCTGATGAATGCGCTTCAACATAATCATAAGCCTCATTACCGTCGCTGCATATCACCGTTTCAAAGCCCTCATCCTCAAGAGCGTCGGAAACAAGATTGGCTATTGCGCTTTCGTCATCAATTATAAGGATCTTACTCATTGTTCGCTGTCCTCCGAAATAAACATTTTCATTAATTTGCAGCCTCTGTCAACAAAAGTTCCCGTTGCTGCGGCAGTTTCTTCGTTAATGGTGTCAACGCCGGCAACTTCATGCTTTTTGTGATAGATCATAAACGGAACGGGATCGCGCGCGTGGGTCATGGTGACGATAGGCGTCGGGTGATCCGGCAGAATCATAATTTTATAATCGTCATATTTTTCAAGACTTTTGAGAACGATGGGAAGAACGCGCTCGTCAATAAGCTCGATAGCACGGACCTTGTTTTCCGGCTCGTTCCTGTGACCGCATTCATCAGGAGCTTCAAAGTGGATATAGACAAAGTCTTTTCCGTCCTCAAGCTCTTTCATTGCGGCTTCTGCCTTACCTTCAAAGTTTGTGTCAATATATCCCGTTGCGCCGGCAACATCGGGCGCGTCCATTTTTGCACTGATTGCAATTCCTTTTAAAAGATCAACAGCGGAAACAACGGCGCCCTTCAGACCGAAAAGACTTTCAAACGACGGCAGAACAGGCTTTTTTCCCTCGCCCCAGAGCCAAATGGAGTTCGCCGGACGCTTGCCTGCGGCAATCCGCTTTTTGTTGACCGGGTGTTCTTTCAAAAAACCGTAGCTTTCTTTCATCATTGCAATAAGCTTTGCGGCGTTTTTGTTTGTTGAAAGATGAGACGCAATAACCTTTTTGCTGATATCGTGCGGAGGGGTCATTGTTCCAAGGTCGGTCGTTCCGCCGTGAACAACAAGGCAGTGACGGTAGCTTACGCCGGGGTAAAAAGTGAACTCTTCATTGCCGAAATGCTCCTGAACACTTTTCATTATCTCGCGCGCTTCCTCTGTGGAGATATCGCCGGCAGAATAATCAACCATTGTTTTGCTTTCATAAGGCTCGTCCTCGGAAAGGGTGACAAGGTTGCAGCGCAGGGTAATATCATCGTCACGAAGCCGGACTCCGATGCTGACCGCTTCAAGCGGCGAACGGCCTGTGTAATACTTGAGCGGATCAAAGCCCATTACGCTCATGTTGGCAACATCGCTTCCGGGCTTAAGGGAATCGTCAACGGTTTTGACAAGACCTACAACGGAGCGTTTTGCAAGAGAGTCAAAAAGCGGCTTTTTTGCGCACATCATGGGCGTTTTTCCGCCGAGAGCCGGAACGGGATAATCAGCCATTCCGTCGTAAAGAACAACAACATATTTCATTGTGGCACCATTGACGCAGAAGGGACAAAAAGCTTTCCGCGTCTTTTCCTTTCATATAATGATAAAATTGAAAATATTATACATTTTTTGTCGAATCGTTGAATATAATATCATATTTCAAAGCAAAATTCAACTCAGTAAATCAATTTTCCCTTTATCATAACATGCTTTAAATTCATGGAAGCATCAACAAAAATTATATCGGCGTTTTTGCCCTCCTCAAGGCTTCCGCAAACGCTGTCAAAGCCGATAACCCTTGCCGGATTTATCGTACAGGCTGCAAGCGCGTCCGCAAATGGGATTGAAAAAGAAAGCAGATTTCTGAACTCATCGAAAAGATTGGTCGTACTGCCGGCAATGGTTCCGTTCTCAAGGTGCGCACGCGAATTTTTAACAATAACCTTTTGTCCGCCGAGCATATATTCTCCGTCCGCACAGCCGGCGCTGCTGAGTGAATCGCTTATTGCAACAGCACGGTTAGAACCAAGAATTTTAAACGACAGCTTAACCGTTTCGGGCGCAAGATGAAAACCGTCACAGATTAGCTCGGCAGTTACGCGGTCAGACGCAAAAACGGCGCCGACAACGCCGGGGCTTCTGCTTTCAAACGCCGTCATAGCATTAAAAAGATGGGTGGCGTGAGTAAAGCCGCTCTCAAAGCCCCTTGCAGCCTGCTCAAAGGTTGCGGCGGTATGGGCAACGCTGCATACGCAGCTGCCGCAAACGCTGCGTGCAAAGGTGAGCGCGCCCTCGGTTTCCGGAGCAAGGTCAACAAGCAAAATTTTTGAAACACCGGCGAGACGTTCAAATTCCTTAACATCAGCCGGTCTGATATATTCGGGATTCTGTGCGCCGCACTTTTCATATGAAATGTACGGTCCTTCCATGTTTATTCCGTGAATATAGGCGCCGTTTTCGTTACCCTTGACTTTTTCGATAGCTTCAAGAACAGAACACAGCGCACTTTCCGGAAGAGTCATAGTTGTCGGGCAGACCGAGGTCACTCCCCTTTTTGCGTAATACATTGTAAGCTTCTGCAGCTTGTTTTCGTCTTTATCGCACCAGTCAACACCGTCGCCGCCGTGGGTATGAATATCAATAAAGCCCGGCATGGCAAGCAGTCCCTCCATATCCGTTCCGCCCTTTGCGGACGAAAAAGCGCGAAGCTTTTCGCCGTCGATTTCAATGCTGCCGGTTACTACCGAAAAATTCTTATCAACATATTTTAAGTTTGAAAGAAGCATATTTCTCCTCCGTCCGTCAAAAATAAAATGACCGTTTATAAACAATTGCACACAAAAAAATTGAAAAATCTTGAAAAAATGCTTGACAATTCCGGGCAAATAGGCTATTATAGTCAAGCTGTTTGATTCATTAGCTCAGTTGGCAGAGCACTTGACTTTTAATCAAGGTGTCCGGGGTTCGAATCCCCGATGGATCACCAGGTAAAACGCTCCTGAATCCTTTGGTTATAAGGATTCAGGAGTTTTT
>JAEDIH010000095.1 GCA_016292575.1 Clostridiaceae bacterium
GTATCCTTGCAGCAACAATCAGCTCGTCCGACTCATATCTTCTGATTGCCGCTTCTGCCGTTTCAAAGAACCTTTTTGAGGGAATCATCAAAAAGGACGCAAGCGACAAGCAGGTTATGCGTGTTTCAAGAGCAATGATTCTTGTTATTTCAATAATAGGTATAGCCATTGCGTGGAACGAAAACAGTGTTATTTTTGAAATTGTTTCGTTTGCATGGTCCGGCTTCGGCGCAACCTTCGGACCCATTATGCTCTTCTCGCTCTTCTGGAAGCGCGTCAACCGTCCGGGCGCTATTGCCGGTATGCTTTCCGGCGGTATTATGGTGTTCGTCTGGAAGCTTTTGCTCAAACCTCTCGGCGGTGTTTTTGCAATTTACGAGCTTCTTCCCGCTTTTGTAATTTCGTGCATCGTTATCGTTGTTGTTTCGCTTTGCACCGCAAAGCCGTCAGACGATATTACTACTGAATTCGATAAGGCGAAAAACTTTGTTGAGGAGTAAACCTCTTTGGGTAAAACCCAATTTTACACTCCTTGACAATTTAACCGGCTGAATGTAAAATTATTTTATCATTCAGTATGAAAGAGGATATACATATGAAACAGATTAAGCTGACCTCAAAGCGTCTTGCGGTCGTTCGCGCAATAATACTTTTTGCCGCCGTTTCAATGCTTCTTTTCGGCATTTTTCGCGGCGAAACGACCGTTGTATTGCAAAAGGGTGTCAGAATCTGTCTTGAGTGTATCGGTATCGGATAATGAAAAGGAAGAATATTCTTCAGAAAATACGGCCGGCAGTTCAGACTGCCGCTGCCGTGCTCTTTAACGGCTATGCCGCAGGCTTTGCAAAGGGCAAAATTTTTACGGGAAAAACAAAGCTTTTTTGTGTTCCGGTGCTCAACTGCTATTCATGCCCCGGAGCTCTCGGCTCATGTCCCATCGGCAGTCTGCAAAGCGTAATATCGGACAGAAAGTATAGCTTTTCGTTCTATGTTCTCGGCTTTATTATGCTGTTCGGAATTATTCTCGGTCGGGTTGTTTGCGGCTTTCTCTGTCCGTTCGGCTTTTTGCAGGAGCTGATATTCAAAATTCCGCTCAAAAAGGTTAAGCTAAACAGAAAGCTTGACCGTCTGTTCAGATATTTAAAGTATATTATCCTTGCTGTATTTGTCTTTGGTCTTCCGCTTCTTCTGAGCGATAAATACGGCGCCTCTTCACCGTATTTCTGCAAGTGGATATGCCCGGCAGGCACACTTGAGGGCGGCTTTTCACTGCTTGCTTTGAACGAGAGCCTTCGGTCTGCTGCCGGTGGACTGTTTGTTTGGAAAACTACTGCCCTAATAATTATTCTTCTTCTTTGTATATTTATCGAGCGTCCGTTTTGCAAATATCTCTGTCCTCTCGGTGCTGTTTACGGTCTGTTCAACCGTTTCAGCTTTTTCCGCACGGAGATTGACAAAAGCAAATGCACTTCTTGTCATGGGTGCGAGCGAGTTTGCCCGATGCAGGTTGAAGTTTTGAAAGATCCTAACAGCGCGGAATGTATACGTTGCGGAAAATGCGGTTCTTTTTGTCCGGAAAGCGCTATAAAGCTTGAAGCTTTGTTTTCGCTTGAAAAGGTCAGCAAGGAAAAGGACAGTTCCTGTAAACACCGGGAATAATTAAGGAATAAAATCTTAAAAAGCTGTGCAAAAAAAACTTGCGCAGCTCTTTATTTTTGTGTTTGTTTGTGGTAAAATAAAAGAACATTTGTTTCCTTGGTGGTGATGTATGCTGTGGATCAGTTTAAGCTTGTTTCAAAATATCAGCCGACAGGCGATCAACCGCAGGCAATAGAACGCCTTGTTCAAGGCGTTAAAAACGGCGATAAGGAGCAGACGCTCATGGGTGTTACCGGCTCCGGAAAAACCTTCACAATGGCAAATATTATTGCAAAACTCAACCGTCCGACCCTTGTGCTTGCCCACAACAAAACGCTTGCCGCTCAGCTTTGCTCAGAATTCAAGGAGTTTTTTCCGGAAAATGCGGTTGAATACTTTGTTTCATATTACGACTACTATCAGCCCGAGGCATATATTCCGACAACAGACACATATATCGAAAAAGACTCGGCGGTCAATGACGAGATTGATAAGCTTCGCCACTCCGCAACCTCAGCGCTTTCCGAAAGGCGGGACGTAATAATAGTTGCAAGCGTTTCGTGCATATACACTCTCGGAGACCCTATTGATTACCGCAGTATGGTTGTCTCACTGCGCCCCGGTATGGAAAAAAGCCGTGATGAGCTTATCGCAAAGCTCACGGATATCCAATACGAAAGAAATGACGTCAATTTTATCCGCAACAAATTCCGCGTGCGCGGAGACATTGTTGAAATTTACCCCGTTTACTCAAACGATACGGCGATAAGGGTGGAATTTTTCGGAGATGAGATTGACCGTCTTTGTGAAATCAATCCGCTGACGGGGGAAATTAAGTCAACGCTTTCCCATGTTGCAATATACCCGGCTTCGCACTATGTTGTCAGCCGCGACAAAATGGAAAAGGCAATTTCCGAGATACATGCCGAAATGGAGGAATGCGCCGAAAAATTTACCCGTGAGGGCAAGCTGCTTGAGGCCGAGCGCATCCGTCAGCGGACAAGCTATGACCTTGAGATGCTGCGCGAGACGGGCTTTTGTAAAGGCATTGAAAACTATTCGCGCATCATGTCCGGAAGACCGGCAGGTTCAAGCCCGTTCACGCTTCTGCATTATTTCCCCGATGACTTCCTTCTGTTTGTTGATGAATCCCACGTTACGCTGCCTCAGGTCAGAGCAATGTATGCAGGCGACAGAGCCAGAAAGGAAAGCCTGATTAATTTTGGTTTCCGTCTTCCGTCGGCATATGACAACAGGCCGCTGCGTTTTGATGAATTTTATGACATTGTCGGTCAGAAAATATTTGTAAGCGCAACACCCGGAGAGTTTGAGCGCGAAAAGAGCGCCCAGATTGTTGAGCAGGTCATCAGACCGACGGGACTGCTTGATCCGCTCGTCTCCGTCAGACCTACCGACGGTCAGATTGATGACCTTGTTTCCGAAATTATGGATCGTACCGCACGCAAGGAGCGTGTGCTGATTACAACTCTCACCAAAAAAATGGCGGAATCGCTGACCGATTACCTTTCAAATCTTGATATCAAGGTCAGGTATATGCACTACGATATCGACACCATTGAACGAATGGAGATAATCCGCGATCTGAGACTCGGCGAAACCGATGTTCTTGTCGGAATCAACCTGCTCAGAGAGGGACTCGATATACCGGAGGTTTCGCTTGTTGCAATTCTTGACGCAGATAAAGAGGGCTTTCTGCGCTCGGAAACATCGCTCGTTCAGACTATCGGACGCGCCGCACGTAATGCCAACGGCGAAGTTATCATGTATGCCGACTCGGTCACCCCGTCAATGGAGCGCGCCATAACCGAGACCGAGCGCAGAAGAAAAATTCAGAGCGAATACAACAAAGAGCACGGCATAGTTCCGAAAACAATAGTCAAAGACGTTCACGATGTTCTTGAAATATCCTCCAAGCGCGCCGATATTGAAAAGAACTTCAGGCGTATGTCGCGCCTTGAACGCGAGCAGACGATAAAAGCACTCACCGCAGAGATGCGTGCCGCCGCAAAAATACTTGAATTTGAACACGCTGCGTATCTGCGCGACAAAATTGAAAAACTCAAATCATTGAAGTGAGGTAACACAAAGTGCCAGAAAAAAACATATATATCAAAGGCGCGCGCGAGCATAATTTAAAGAACATTGACCTTGTTCTTCCTCGCGACAAAATGATCGTTTTTACCGGACTTTCCGGCTCGGGCAAGTCGTCGCTTGCTTTTGATACTATCTACGCTGAGGGTCAGCGCAGATATGTGGAATCGCTTTCGTCTTATGCAAGGCAGTTCCTCGGTCAGATGGAAAAGCCGGACGTTGACCTTATTGACGGACTTTCACCGGCAATTTCCATTGACCAAAAAACAACGTCAAAGAATCCGCGTTCAACAGTCGGAACCATCACCGAGGTTTATGATTACCTCAGATTGCTTTATGCAAGGATAGGCATTCCGCACTGTACCGTCTGCGGCCGCGAAATCAAGCCTCAAACGGTTGATATGATAGTCGATCAGATAATGACTTTTGACGAGGGAACAAAATTTCAGCTCCTTTCCCCGATAGCGCGCGGAAAAAAGGGCGAATTTGTAAAAGAACTTGAGCAAGTAAGGAAAAGCGGCTTTGTTCGCGTTCGTATTGACGGAATAATATATGACCTTTCGGAAAATATAAAGCTTGAAAAGAACAAGAAGCACAACATTGAAGTTGTTGTTGACCGCCTTGTTATGAAAAGCTCCATTCGTTCAAGGCTTACCGACTCCGTTGAAACAGCAACAAAGCTTTCCGGGGGACTTCTGCTTGTTGAAAGGGTCGGCGTTGACGAGCAGCTGTATTCACTCAATTACGCCTGCCCCGAGCACGGAATCAGCTTTGATGAGCTTACGCCGAGAATGTTTTCGTTCAACAATCCTTTCGGCGCCTGCAAAAAGTGTTCCGGTCTCGGAGTGTTCATGAAGATTTCGGAAAAAAGCGTTATTCCCGATCCTTCGCTTTCAATCAGAAAGGGCGGAATCCGTGCGCACGGCTGGAACTCTGTCTCCGAGGGCTCTATCGCCGGAATGTATTATACTGCGCTTGGAAAAAAATACGGTTTTACGCTTGATACTCCAATTAAGAATATGAGTAAAAGCGCCATTGACGCGATTTTGTACGGTACAAAAGGCGAAAAAATGAAAATGGAACGTCCCACGTCTTTCGGCGGAGGCGTATACTACACCGATTTTGAAGGCATTATAAACAATCTTCAGCGCAGATACAACGAGTCGGGCAGTGAGGCTTCTCGCTCAGAAATTGAGCAGCTTATGACGAGTGAAAAATGTCCGGACTGCGGCGGCGCAAGGCTCTGCAAGGAGGCACTCAGCGTAACTGTTGGGGGAAAGAACATTGATGAGGTTTCAAACCTCTCCATTGACAAATCGCTTGAATTCATTGATTCACTGAACAAAACACTTTCCGACCGCGATCTCATGATCGGAAGAATCATTCTCAAGGAAATATCCGACCGTTTGCACTTTCTTTCAAGTGTTGGTCTTGGCTATCTAACTCTTGCGCGCTCCGCCGGTACTCTTTCCGGCGGTGAAAGTCAGCGTATCCGCCTTGCTACCCAGCTCGGAACATCTCTTATGGGCGTTTTGTATATCCTTGACGAGCCGAGCATCGGTCTGCACCAAAGAGACAACGAAAAGCTCATAAATACGTTAAAGCATCTGCGCGACCTTGGAAACACGCTTATTGTTGTTGAGCATGACGAAGACACAATCCGTTCGGCGGATCACGTTGTAGATTTCGGACCTGCGGCGGGAATTAACGGCGGAGAAATTGTCTGCAGCGGCAGCGTCCAAGACATTATCAACTGCGAAAGCTCGATAACAGGGCAGTATCTCTGCGGCAAAAAAAAGATTCCCGTTCCCGAAAAAAGAAGAAGCGGAAACGGAAAATTTCTCAAAATTTTCAATGCAAGCGAAAACAACCTCAAGGGTATTGACGTAACAATACCTCTCGGTGAATTTGTCTGCGTTACCGGAGTTTCCGGCTCAGGAAAATCATCGCTTGTCAACGAGATTCTGTATAAGCATCTTGCGTCCGAGCTTAATAATGCGCGCAAATTTCCCGGTAAATTTGACCGGATAGAGGGTACCGAAAACCTTGATAAAATAATAAACATTGACCAGTCTCCGATAGGAAGAACGCCGCGCTCCAATCCCGCAACCTATACGGGCGTGTTCAACGACATACGCGAGCTATTTGCAAATACGGTTGACGCAAAAATGAAGGGTTATACCGCGAGCCGCTTTTCGTTCAATGTTAAGGGCGGACGCTGCGAAGCCTGCAGCGGCGACGGAATAGTCAAGATAGAAATGCATTTTCTTGCCGATATTTTTGTTCCGTGCGATGTCTGCAAGGGCAGGAGATACAACAGCGAAACGCTTGCCGTAAAATATAAGGGAAAGTCAATTTATGACGTTCTTGAAATGACGGTTGTTGAGGGAATGAACTTTTTTGAAAACATTCCGAGGGTTTACAATAAGCTGAAAACCCTTTACGACGTCGGTCTGGGATATATCAAGATAGGTCAGCCTGCAACAACCCTTTCCGGCGGTGAAGCGCAGCGCGTAAAGCTTTCCACGGAGCTTTCAAAGCGTGCAACGGGAAAAACGGTATATGTCCTTGACGAGCCCACCACAGGTCTTCACACTGCAGATGTCCACCGTCTTGTTGAGGTACTTCATGCTCTTGTTGACGCAGGCAACTCGGTCGTTGTTATTGAACACAATCTTGATGTTATCAAAACTGCGGATTATATCATTGATCTCGGTCCCGAGGGAGGAGACGGCGGAGGCACTATAGTTGCCGCAGGTACGCCGGAGCAGATTGCCGAAGTTACAAACTCCTATACCGGTCAATATCTTAAAAAAATGGTTTGATTCTGGCTTGCGGCTGAGCTTTGTTAAGTAAGCTCAGCCGCAAGCTTTTTATTCAGCTGCAACTCTCGTTATCACGCTTGACTTCTGAACATTCAAATTGTAGCTTTCATGAATCAATCTCATTAATCAATCTCGTGAATCAATCAATCTTTTTGAAAAAACTTCCCAAAACTCTTGACATTTCAGAGTGTAGTCATTATAATATCCAAGTGGTTTGAAACACATCCGGGTGTAGCGCAGCTTGGTAGCGCGCTTGACTGGGGGTCAAGAGGCCGCAGGTTCAAGTCCTGTCACTCGGACCATTTTGAAGAAAAACCGTCTAAACTGAAAGGTTTAGGCGGTTTTTTCGTGGTGTGCTCGGCATGCGTAACCACTTGGCGGTGAAAGTCCGCTACAGACTTGG
>JAEDIH010000096.1 GCA_016292575.1 Clostridiaceae bacterium
TCAAAAACTCCGAACACGGAATACTTTGTCAGAAAAATGCTCTTTATCTCGGCTTTTTCAATATCAACGGTATAAATGTTCAGCTGCTGAATGAGCTTGCTGCTCTGAAGTCCCCAGCCGATGATTATTTCAAGCATTCCGTCGCCGTTGATATCGGCAAATTCAACCTGCTTGACCTCATTAAAGCCGCTTTCCGCTCCGGCAAGAGCAGCCCAGCCGCTATCTTCGGCACCGAAAATCTGAAGAGAAACGTTTTCGCTCGCGCCCTCTTTTGAATAGAAAGCAAGAATTTCCTCTTTACTGTCGCCGTCAAGGTCAACGTGAATGAGAGCCGAGCGGTGTTCGCCGTCCGTCGGGGTTTTGAGCTTATAATTCCTGCCGGCGGCCTTTTCAAAGACCTGCCAGATCTGAGCACTCTGTTCATCGCGCACGGGAGCGTGAAGAAGCGAGTCTATAGGCTTTGATTTAAGGCTGAAAAGCAAAATCAGACCGGCCGCAAAGAGCATCAGCAGTATAACAGCCGTTGTGAACCTTTTCATTCGCTTCCTCACTCCTTTTCAAAGCATTTTTTTCCTGTTTTCAGCCGATATAGTTTCGCACAACGTCCGTTTCAAGACCGTCAAGATTTTCAAGGAAAGAATAGAGTTCCTTGGCAATTTTTTTTGTTGCGCCTGCCGAATCGCTTTCAATATTGAGCGGCATAATCGGATCGTGAACACTGAGCCTCAGCAGGAACCAGCCGTTGCCGTGGTCTTTGTCAAGATAAACGCGAATACCCTCGCGGTTGTCATCGGCTGTTTTCCAGCCCTTTCTTCCTGCTGCATACTTTTCAAGCGCGGCAATAACACCGTTTCCGTAGGCCCTGAAATCATCTTTATTGATTTTTAGGCGCAGCTCGCACGCTTCTTCAGGGTCTTTGAGGTCTGCAATCAGGGATTCAAGCTTCATGCCCTTTTTACCCATCTGAGCCATTTTGATAACAATCTTTGTGATAAGATATGCGCCGTCATCAAGATAGTAATTTTCCCTGAAAGCTGCGTGACCCGAGGTTTCAATGGCAAGCGGACAGTTGACGCCCTCGCTCTCGAGCCGAAGCTGTTCGTTGATAACATTGCGGTATCCTCGCTTATAGCGGTAATGAACGCCGCCGAGGAAATTGTTGATAAAATCGGTAAGACCGGTCGAGGTAACACTGTCGGTAACAATGGTTCCACCCTCGTTGCCCTCAAGCGCAATAATTGAAGCAAGCGCAACAAGGCGGTTACGATTGATTTCCGTTCCGTTTTCGTCAACACAGCTGGCTCTGTCAACATCGGTATCAAAAATGACTCCGAGATCGGCGTGGTTTCTGATAACGGCGTCGCTGATGGACTTCATTGCCTCTTTGTTTTCGGGGTTCGGCGCATGGTTCGGGAACATTCCGTCCGGTTCAAGGAACTGACTGCCGCTGATATCCGCACCGAGCTTTGCAAGAACCTCGGTGGCGTAAAAGCCGCCGACTCCGTTGCCGGCGTCAACAATAATCTTATATCCGAGCAGCGGCCGGTCATATTCGCTTGCGTTAACCTCACTGCAGATCATATCGCGCAGTCTTTTGGCGTAAACGGACATGAAATCAATCTTTTCGATTGAAAAGCGATGCCTTTTCGGCAGAACAAAGGTGCGGGTGTTTTCAATAACGGCGTCAAGATCACCGCTGTCAAGTCCGCCGTGCTTTGTGAAAAATTTCAGTCCGTTTCTGTCAAACGGGTGGTGGCTTGCGGTAATCTGAACGGCGGCAAGGCAGTTAAGCTCAACCGTTGTCATAAACATTGCCGGAGTTGAAGAAAGTCCGCAGTCGTAAACATAAAAGCCGTAAGTGCAAAGGGCGCTGATTACCTGCTTTTTTATCCTTTCGGCAGAGATGCGCGAATCGTGACCGACTGCAATCCTGCCCGAAAGCGAAGCACCGTTTTGCAAAAGCCATTCGCAAAAGCCGCAGGTCAGGTCATAAACCGCCAAGTCATCAAGCTGAACGGGAGAGCCTTCGGTTTCAACGGCAACACCTCTGATATCTGTTCCGCTTTTGAGTTTTTTGTAAAGGTCATATCTTGACATCGGGTTATCTTCCTTTCTCGGTAATAGATTTTTCCGTAGCTTTCAAAAAGAAGTTATACATCGGAGCATAGGCCGAAAGAGTGTTTTTCAGTTCCTCAAGAACGCTGCCGTCAAACAGCGGCTCCATATCAAAACTGCTTTTGATAAAATATAGGTTTTTGGCGTTGTAATAATCCGCAAGATCGTCCGGAACCTTCCCCGGTTTGTCCTTGGCGTAACGTTCAAGGTCCTTTTCAGCCCCTGCCGAAAGAACGCCCTCAAGTGCGGCTCTGAACTCACCGCTGTTTTCCCTGAACACCTCGCGGTAACACTCAAGGAAAGCGGAATCAGTCCTGAACATTCCGACTCCTATCGAGTAGCAGCCGGGCATAATCTCAAACCACATACACGGCTGATGAGTCCATTCGTATTTGTTGCGCATGAACATACACCAGATGTTATCGCGATACATGTTCATGTTTTTTGCGCGGCGTGTGTCGCGGCGTATTCTTGAAACCATTTTTACGGGAATGAGATTCATATGATTGTCAATCTCAAAAAGCAGGTCGGCAAGGTCGGCACATATTTCACGCATCGGAACAATAGCCTTTTGCTTTAGCTGTTCCTTGACCGACTCGTAATACGGCTTGCTGTCATTAAATTTGTTTTCGGCAAGCATGAGAAAAGTATCTCTGTCAAAGCCCTTGAAGCTGTCCATTAACCGTTTTCCTTTCGCAAGATTACTGAACTTTCAAAACCTCGTCCGCTGCGCTCATTATTGCAAGCTTTGCGCTGTGGAAATTGAGACCGCCCTGCATCCAGACGGCAAACGGCTCTCTCAGCGGAGCGTCGGCCGAAAGCTCAATGGAGGAACCGAGAGTGAACGCACCTGCCGCCATGATGACCTTGCTATCATAGCCGGGCATATCCCACGGTTCGGGAGCGGCAAAGGCGTCAACCGGAGAGCATTTCTGAATACCGCGGCAAAAAGCAATAAGGTTCTTTTCATTGTGAAGTTTAATTGCCTGAATAATATCGTGCCTTGTTTCGCCCGAAGCAGGAGTTGAATCAAAGCCGAGCCTTTTGAAAAGCGCCGCGGCAAACGCCATACTTTTAAGCGCTTCGCCGACAACATGAGGAGCGCTGTATACACCCAGAAACAGCTCGCGGTTCATTCCGAGCGTTGCTCCCACCTCGCGTCCGATACCCGGAGTGATAAGACGGCAGGCACATTTTTCAATCAGCTCGTGACGGCCTGCAATGTAGCCGCCTGTTCTTGCAATTCCACCGCCGGGATTTTTGATAAGTGAGCCTGCAATAAGGTCAGCGCCGACCTGAGTCGGCTCCCTTTCCTCAACCCACTCGCCGTAGCAGTTATCGACCATTACAACAGCCTTGCTTTTTCTCTTTGCAATTTCGGCGATTCTGCCAATTTCATCAACCGAAAGCGACGGTCTGAGACTGTATCCTCTTGAACGCTGGATATACACCATGGCAATGCTTTCGTCAACAGCGTTTTCAATTTCTTCAAAATCAGGACTTCCGTCTGCTTTAAGCTCAACCTGTTTATATTTAATTCCGAAATCGGCAAGCGAACCCGTGTTGTCCTTTCCGTTCAAGCCGATAACCGGGTGAATGGTGTCATACGGAGTGCCTGTTACACAGAGCATTGTATCACCCGGACGAAGCACGCCGAAAAGCGCAACGGCAAGGGTGTGCGTTCCGCAGGTGAAGTTGTGGCGGACGAGTGAATCCTCGGCGCCGACAGCCTGAGCAAAAACCCTGTCAATCGTTTCCCTTCCCCTGTCGGAATAGCCGTAGCCCGTTGTTCCGCTGAACATTGACTCGCTGACGTTGTTATCTATGAACGCTTTAAGCATTTTCTGCTGATTGAATTCGGTAATTCTGTCAATCGCTTCAAACTCGCCTTTTGCAGCTTCAAGAGCCTCGGCAGAGTATTTATATATCTTTTCATCAAAATCAAACATTTTATTCTACAGCCTTTCTATGTAAGCGGCACTGCCGCAGCTCCTGAAGCCGAGCTTCATATAAAAATGCGTTGTGCTTTCATCCTGAGAGATTACATATACCGTCTTATTTTCTCTTTTTAATTCGTTGGCAAGCGACAGAGTAACCGCTTTTCCGTATCCCCTTTTGCGGTATTCCATGCCGCAGGCAACAGCTGAAATTACGGCGCCGTCGCAGCATTCGGCACTCGTTACCGCCGCCGCACAGAGTTCTCCTCCGCAAGAAACGGCTTTCAGCCGCGAAAGACCGCGGTTTTTCCTGAACGTAAAATCGGAAAGCCATGAAAGATATGAGTTTTTATCGCGAGAAAAGCTTTGAGGAAAGCATGAGCAAAAAAGCTCGTAAACTTTTTTCATGTCCGCCGCAGAATCGGCTTGAAAATCCTTTTCGCCAGAATCAAAACAAAGCACGGTTTTTATCTCAGCGCCGTGAAAGCCGCATTTTTTCGCTGTCACTTCATCGGTAAAAACAGAAGCAAAGCCGAAAGAGGCAACAAAAAACGCAAGCTCTTCAAAATCGCAAGCTTCATTCGCAATAACAACTGCATTATTATCTAGCACGGATACCGCGCCTATAAGCTTGCCGTTATCATTTTCGCAAAGAAATATTTCGGCAAAGCTTCTCTCAAAGCCGTATGCCTTCGCGCGGCAGATGACGTATGTGCCGAAAACACTGTTTTTGCAAAGGGCACAAAGCCTTGCAAAATCGCTGTTTGTCGCGGCTTTAAGCATTTGCAAACTCCGAAAGCAGAGCGTACGCCATTTTTTTGCAGCTTTCCATGTCGTTTATATCGGCAACGCTTGTTGCAGAATGGATATATCTGCACGGAAGCGAAACGGTGAGCGTATATACTCCTGCGCCGCTTTTGTGGATTGCACCTGCGTCATTTCCGCCCGCAACCGTTGTTTTTGTCTGGCAGGGAATGTCTTTTTCCTTCGCAAGCTCAAATGCACGCTTGAAAAGCGCACGGTTATAAACCGTTGACCTGTCCATGAACGACACCACCGCTCCCTTTGAAAGACAGCAGACACAGTCTTCCTTCCTGACTCCGGCAACATCCGAAGCGGTTGTAGCTTCAAGGACTATTGCATAGTCGGGAGCAACGGTATATGCCGCCGCAGACGCGCCGCGCAGACCAACCTCCTCCTGAACAAGGAAACAAAAGTATGCGTCATACTCCGTTTCTTTGTCAATCATGTCAAGCATAACAGCACAGCCGAAGCGATCGTCAAGAGCCTTTGATTTTATCTTATTATCACCGAAGCGCACAAAGTCAGAGATAAAATATGCGCTGTCTCCAACCGAAACATATTCCTCGGCCTGCGCCTTATCTTTTGCGCCGATGTCAATATACATTTTTGAAACTGCGGGAACCTTTCCGCTGTCCGCCTTGTCGGTGAGATGAATCGCTTTGACGCCGATAACGCCCGGAATCTCCTTGTCGCCGACCGTTACGGCGCGTCCGGCAATAACTTTTTCGTCAATGCCGCCCACCGAGTCAAAACGGAGATATCCCTCGTCGGTAATATAAGTTACAATGAAGCCTACTTCATCCATATGAGCGGAAAGCATAACCTTGTTTTTTGCACGCTTTTTGCCTTTTTTGAAAGCAATAACATTCCCGAGGGGGTCAACCCCGGTTTCGCACTTATCCCCGATACGCTTCAAAATATATTCGCGGATTTTTTCCTCACGACCGGAGGTGCCGTTCATTTCGCACAGTGTTTTAAGCGTTTCAAGCATCAAGCTCAGCCTCCTTTTTGAGAATGTATGCCGCAATCAGGTCCGCGGTATATTCAACGTCTTTTGTGTCAATAACTTCAACCTGGGTATGCATATATCTAAGAGGTATTGAAAGCAGAGCCGTTTTTACTCCGCCGCGCGAAATGTTAATCTGATCTGCATTGGTACCCGTTCTGCCGCTCATCACGTCATGCTGGAAAGGAATACCGTTATCCGTTGCAATGCAGGAGAGTTCTTTTCCGAGCACTCTGTCAAGAGTTGGAGAAATTCCGATTGACGGACCTTTTGAAAGAGTGTTGGTTTCCGTCTTATCGCAATAAGCGTCTGAACCGAAGCCGACGTCCACAACTATTGCAACATCGCTGTCGGCTGTATAGGCGGCGGTTTTTGCACCGCTTCCGCCAACCTCCTCCTGCGCGGAAAACTGCAAAGCAAGCGAGCAGTTCTTGAGCCTGCCCGAAACCTTTTGCGCCGCAAGAACAAGCGCGGCCGCACCGCTCCTGTTGTCAAGCCCGGCACAGGAGATTTTTCCGTCAAGAAGCGAAAGTGGTTTTGACGAAACGAGAATACGGTCACCGACAGAAACAATCTTTTCCGCTTTTTCTTTAGAAAAGCCAATATCAACGGCAAGATTTTTGACCTCAACTCCCTTTTCCTTGTCCTCACTTGTGAGCAAATGAGGCGGAGTTGAACAGATTACGCCGAGCAAAGGTTCTATGCCCATAACGGTAACTTCAGCACCGACCAGCACGCGCGCGTCAATTCCGCCGACAGCGGAAACAAGCAGAAAGCCCTGTTCGTCAATTTCCCTGACAACAAGACCTATACGGTCAATATGAGCGTCAAGCAGAATTTTGAAATTTCCGTTTCCGAGTGTGCCTACAAGCGAGCCTGTTGTATCCGTTTTAACGGTCATGAATTTTGAAAGATACTTTTCGCAGACAGCGCAGGCTGCCGCCTCATCGCCGGAAGTTCCGTCAGCGGCGGCAAGTTCAAAGCAAAGTTCCTTTGCGTCCATATATCACACCTCTTGTAAGAGCTAATATTTAATCATTTTATTATACACATTTCAGACACAAAAATCAAGCTAACGTATATTAAATAATCTTCGTTCGT
>JAEDIH010000007.1 GCA_016292575.1 Clostridiaceae bacterium
TTTTCAAGGTTCAATCCGCTGCCTCTTCCGAAACAGCTCGCCTATTCTATCACATCTTTACCTCTCTTGTCAAGAGTTTTCTTTCAACTTTTTTAAAGTTTTTTTCGTGATAGGTCAGGCTATTTTCCTGTACCCTCTCGGAAACAGTGTCGTTATTCTATCACCTATCTTTCCCGTTGTCAACCCTTTTTCTCCCTTTTTTTGACCTTTTCTTCGCTTTTGTACACCCTCCCGGGTGTGTTTGTGGGGCGGTTTTCTTTATACCACTATATTTAGTTGTCTTTTGCTTTCAATCCATGCCCTGATAACAGGCAGGCTGTCCTCTGTTGCTTCAAAGGTCTCGGCTTCATATTCGTCCTCGCTGCGGCAGGAAAAGCTCTTTGTTCCCCTGTATACCGCTGCTTTGATATACTCGTCTCCCTCCTCGGTCTTTTCAATGAAAACCGTGTAATTGAAAAGATCATCCGAAAAGCAGCCCTTTGCCGCACTCGTTCCGCAAGAGCCGAAATACTTATTATATGTTCCGCCGATTCTTGAGCCGCCGAGCAGCCAGTCAAGGCGCGGAACAACAATATCACTGTTCATCTTGCGCCGTCTCCTCCCTTTTATCCGTAACATTTTCAGTAACGCGCTTTCCGCCCGAATAGCCATAGCCGTTATAGCCATAGCCATAATCACCGTACTTGCCGTAACCGTAAGTCTTACCGCCGTAGTAACCGTATTTCCTGCCGTAATAACCGTACTTTCTGCCGTAGTAACCGTACTTTTTGCCGTAATAGCCGTATTTCTTGCCGTAATAGCCGTAAGAATAATAGCCGCTGCCGCTGTAACCGTCAAGACCGGTTCTGACGGCATTGAAAACTGCGCCTGCAACAGTTGCGTTAAGGTCATAGACATATTGAAGCGAACGGCGTATTTTGCTGACTGAGGCGCTGTCCTGCTTTATGACAAAAAGAGTTTCGTCCGCCATATCTATTATACGTGCGCTGTCTGAAACAACACCGCACGGCGCCGCATCGAGTATAACATAATCATATCTTTCACGAAGATGGTCAAAAAGGCGTATCAGGGTTTCACGGGGAATGTTCTTCAAAGGCTTTGTTCCGGCATAATATATCTTGAAATTTTCAAGGCTCGTGCCGGTGGCAATATCTCCAAGGGAACAATCGTTATTAATATAATCCGAAAGTCCGCGGCTCAAAAGCGTTGCGCCGAGATATTTCTGAATGCTGCGCCTTGCAAAGTCGGTGTCAAGCAGCGCAACCTTTTTTCCGCTGCGTGCAAAAGCAAGGGCAAGATTATAGGAAACAGTTGTTTTTCCCTCGCCGGGAACTGCGCTTGTAACGGCAAGAACCTTTTTGTTGTCCGCGTCAAGGCACTTCAGCACGCGGCGTTTGAGATACCTGAACGCCTCTGAAAAATCAGCATTATTGGGAGATATGGTCACAAGCGAAGGAGCGCGTCTGCTGCGCTTTTTGACCTCGACCCAAGGTACCTCGCCGATGCACCTCAGATTGAGCTTTTCCCTGATATCATCGCGTTTTTTAACGGTACTTCTTGAAAATGCATACGCCAAAAAGATAAGGCAGGAGATAAGAATACCTGCTGCCGCCGCGACCGCAACGTCTTTTTTATACGAAAACTTGTTATATGGCGCCTGCGGAAGCTGCGCCGGTGAATAAACTGACATCTGCGTTTCGCCAAGAACGTACTGTGCAAGGCGCGGATAATTCTCAATAACGGCGCAGAGAATGTCATATGCATCGCGCGGCGAAGTACTCGTCACCGAGATTGTGAAAAGCGGCGTGCTTGCAACATCGTTCTTTGCGGTGATGCTTCCGTTAAGACCGTTCACACCGAGCTTGTTCATGAGTATCTGTTTCATCGTCTGACTGTTGATGATATAGCTGAAGGTTTTTGAAAGCTGCTCGGCAAGGACGGAATTATAATATGAGGAAAAAGAGCTCGCACCGACAGAGCCCTGACTTGAATTGACGGTTGAAATTGAAAACGACGCCTGTGAAATATACTTAGGCACATAGCTTTTCTTGCAGTTATAAAAAGCAAAGCACGAAAGAGCAGCAATTATCAAAACCGCAAGATACCAAAACTTTTTGAAGCCCTTCCAAAAATCGACAAGAAGAACGTCAAGCTTTATTATGTCGCCGAAATAAAGCCCGTTTTCTTCCTCGCGGCCTTCGCTTACCGGATTTTCTGCCATTTCTGCTTTCACCTCGCTTGTCTGCAGCCGTCCGAACCAACGCCCCTCAGCGCAATTTGATTCATTCGGCGGCATCAACATATTTTTCTGCTGCAAGAATTGACCCTTGCGGATTCAATTCTCGTCATCTATAGTAATAAGACGAATAAGCTCCTGATGTTTCTCTCGTTTTGCCCTTGTGAACCGAAGAATAGATGTCACGGTAATCGTTAAGAATGCAGCCGGCAAAATACGAGTCAAGATTTGTAAGTATATCTGCGGTATCGTTGATCTGACTTACCGGTGTATTATCCTGACGGACAACAATGAGCGTTACGTCAACACTGTCGGCAATGTTCTCCGCGTCGGCGGTCAGAGATGTCGGCGGAGTGTCAACGATGATATAGTCATATTCAGAATAAAGCTCCCTGAGCATATCCTTAAAGCGCTCCGAGCTTAAAAGCTCAAAAGCAAACTGATAGCTGTTCTTTCCGCCGATAATGTCAAGCGAGCTTTTTGAGTCATGCTTAATTATATCCGAAATTTCGTTCTTGCCCAGAAGGTAATCGCCAAGCTCGCTGTATGAGCCAAACATTTCCGAGGAAAAGAATCTGAAAACCGAAGGTCTTCTAAGGTCGGCGTCAATGAGGAGAGTTTTATAGCCCTTTAAAGCAAGGTTCAGTGCAACGTTGACCGAAACGGTCGTTTTACCCTCGTGCTCGTCAACGCTGCTAAAAATAAACGTTTTTGCGCTGCGCGAATTTTTAAGATACTCAACCTTTGTTGCAATGCGGTTTACGCTTTCACAAAAGGAATAGTCCACCATTGGATTAAGGATACTGATGCTGATCTGCCGTTTTTCTTTTTCCGCCCTTTTTCGCATGGCACGGGTAACGTGCTGATGGCAGACCTCGCCGAAAAACGGCGCGTCAATCTTCTTTTCAATATCGCTTTGCTGCTTAACAGTGTCGCGCAAGGCGGAAAACAGGCAGATGAGCACAATACACAGGAAAGCAAGAGCCGAGCCTGCTAATAAAGCGTATTTTCCGGAGTTTACCGGATTATACGGCGCGGCGGGAACGAACGGATAAGTCACTGCGTTTATATAAACATCATCGAAAATATTGTCTGCAAAAACTTTTGTGTAATTGTCATAAACCGCTTTAAGCGTCTTGTAAGCGTCAATGGCGTTTGCACCCTCGGCGCTGAGAGTGAGCAGGTTCGTCTGCTCAACCACCGTTGCCGAAACCGACGCAACTTCAAAATCTTTTACGTTTTCCCTGATGATTTTTTTCATAATATCGCTTTGAAAAACGTTTTGAAAAATTCCGGCAATCTCAATGGTCTTTGAAATATTCTGCGAAACATTTGAGTCTGCAACATTGACCGAAACTGTCATTGTGCTTCTGTATTTCGGAACATAGACATAATTGAAATACGTCCTGACAGCGATAAAGCCTGTCAGAAAAGCAAGCAGTATCACAAAAAAGTTATAAAAAAGATCCTTGAAAAGAACATACAAATTAAGCTTTGGAAAACCCGAGTTTTTCATTTTCCGCCTCCCTCACACACAACAATAAGCCTTTCGGTTGCGGCAAGCGCACGATCCTTTCCCTTTCCCGTGTAAAAACGGAACCATACGTCATATGTTCCGCTGCGGCTTGTATCCACCTGCGAATCGTCAACAACAAGCCGCGCGCCGCGAATAAGACGCCCGTTTTCATAAACACCCTCAACAAGGGCGTTGAAGTCGATTTTTCCGCTGTTCTGCGCAACAAAAATGCAGTTGTTTTTAAGCTTAATATTATATATAGTCGAGCCCAGCTTTTCATTGTCAAGCCTTACCGTTTTGAAGTTCCACTGATAGGTAAAGCCCTTGCTGCCGGTCACTTTGAAAAGAATATTGACAGGAGAATCATTGTCTTCGCCGTCGGGAACAATGGTATAAAGTCTTTGAGTGATATCTCCGTCAAACTTATCGGTAACGGAAGCGACGTTGCTCAGGTTCATAGTGCTGCCTTTTGCAAAAACAAGGTCGTCATGCAAAACAAATTCCGGTTTTTCATAGTCGGTGTATACAAGGCGAACGCTCTTTTTTGCAATATTTCCGTCCGAATCCGAAACGCAGAAGCTTACAACGGAAACACCCTCTTCGATAAACTGAGAAATGCTCTCCACGAACACCTCAGACGAAAGGTCGCCGTCCTTTTCATCGCTTGCCGAAACATACTTCAGAAGCTCAGCTTCCGAGACTGAGCAAGGAGCTTCAATTTTGCTCACACCGCAGGTCAACAACGGCGCAGAAGTGTCCGGCTTGACCTTCAGATTAAAAAACAAGGCGGCTGCGCAGACAATTACAAAAATTGCCGGCACAATAAAACGCAAAAAGCGCATTTTCTATTCCTCCCATGAAACATTTCAAAAGTTGCCGAAAGAAACCGATTCGTTTTTCAAAACCTTCATTCCGTTTTCGGTAAATATTCTGCTGACATACGAAGAGCCGAGCCGATAGGTCAGCATTTCGTGTGCGTCGCGCATCTGCGGCGTGCGCTGATAAGGTGAGTGACAGTCGCTTGCAACAAAATGAGCAAGGTGATTATCCAGCAGCCAAAGCGAAAGCTCCATGCTCGGAATTCCGTATTTTCCGAGCGGACTTCCCTTGTTCACCTGAAAAAGGCAGCCCTTTTCAAGCAGTGAAAACGCGCTTGAGGGATCATCCTGCAAAAAGAAGTACCTTTCCGGGTGGGCAATGATAGGAACAAACCCGGCCTGGCTGATGACTGAAGTTACAAAACTGACGCGGTGAATATCATCGGTAAAGTCAAATTCAACAAGAACATAGCGAGAGTTGTTGATAGGAACAAGCATATTTTCGCTCGCGATGCGTCCGATATCGGTCACGCCGAAATGCTCGGCTCCGATATAAATTTCAATGGGAATTTTTGCCTCGTTCTTTTTTTCAAGGAGCATTTCAAACGCAGAAATTATGTCGCTTTTCCGCACGTCAAAGCGGCACTGCGCTTTATTGAGATAATGAGGCGTGAGAACGATGTGCTTTGTTCCGCTTTCAAAGGCATTATTGAGCATGAGCAGAGCTTCTTCAACTCCGTCCGCTCCGTCATCAAGGTGCGGAGAAATGTGAGAATGAATATCAACCACTTTGCCGCCTCCTTTAAAATGTATCGAACATTATATCAAATATCGACCGCTTCGTCAATCGACAAGACCTTGCGTTTTTAGGCTATTCAAGCACAATTTTTGTGTGCTTTGACAAAAATGCAGAGTTCAGCTTTTTATCAAACCGTCCTCAACCTCATACACCCTGTCGCAGCAGGAAAGCAGGCTTTCTCGGTGAGAGGTAATTATCACCGTACGTTTTTCCTTGAGTGAGTTAAGGTTGTTTATAAGCTCCTTTTCCGTCTTGGGGTCAACAGCGGACGTGGCCTCGTCCAGAAGCAGAACGGGGCTGCCCTTCAAAACCGCTCTTGCAATCGCAATCCGCTGTGCCTGACCTTCGGAAAGACCGACTGTGTTTTCGCCAACAACGGAATTGATTTTGTCATGAGTTTTCATGACAAAATCATAGGCGCAGGCGGTTTTAAGCGCCGCTTCAATTTCATCATCCGTTGCGTCCGGCTTTGCCATTCTGAGGTTTTCGGAAATTGTTCCGGCAAAGAGCGAGTGCCCCTGCGGAACAAGAGAAAAGGCAGAACGCGTCCTCGGTGATATCGGCATTTTTTCGCCACCGCTTTCAAGAAGCAGCTCTCCCTCGCCCTCAACAAGGGCAAGGAGAAGCCGCAGCACCGTTGTTTTTCCGGCACCGGATTCTCCGCGCAGGGCAACAATTTCCCCCGGTCGGGCTATGAAATCCGAGTTTTCAAAAATAGGCTTGTTTTTGCTGTATCCAAACTTTACGTTTTTAAGCGAAACTGTAAGTCCGCAATTTTTATTTCGCTCAATGAAGGCTTTTTCCTTTTCGCTGTTTTCCTCCTGCTCAGGCGTAAGGTTTGAAAGCTCAATAAGTCTGCGCGCGGAAACCGTTGACGAAACAGCTCCCGGAACAAGCGAAACAAGCGAACCGAACGCCGACGAAAGCACCCCGGCAAGCTGCAGAAACATTGTCATCGTTCCGAAATCTATTTTTCCGCTCCAAAGTCTGTATACGCTCCAGCCCAGACAGGAATATGACACAACAAGACCGAGGAACGACACAACTGCGCCGGAAAGGACGGAAAAGCGGTTTTGCTTGAACGTGGCGTTTATGAGAAGCTTCTGAATGCTTTCAAACCTGAGTCTGAAAAAACCTGTCAGATCAAACGCCTTAACATTCTGAATGTCAGAGAGGCTTTCGCCAAGGAACGCAACAAGGTCGCTTGAAGCCTTGCGAACATTTTTTGAGTTTTCACGCATTTTTGAAAGGAAGAATGATGAAATTATTACGGTGACCGGAGAGCCGACAAGCGCAAGCAGAGCCATTGTCCTGTCATGACTGAGAATCAGAAAAAATGCGCAGCAGAACTGAAAAAATTTTGTAACAAAGGTCGGTATCCACGTCAGCACCGCAGAGGAAACGGTTGTAACATCGTTATTGATTCTGTTGAGGATATCTCCCGAACGGAAAGCGGCCGTTTCCTGCCACTTTGCCGAAAGAACTCTTGAAAAAACGCCGTCCCGTATATCCCTCGTTACCATTGTGTTTGAACGAACGGAAATTCGGCTCATTACAGCGGTAAGAATAATATTCAGCACACCGAACACTAAAAGGAAAACGGCCGCCGGAACAACCGCCGCGCTGTCATGCGCCATAACGGCGTTTATGAGCCTTTTTGAAAGCACGGAGGGAACAAGAGCGAGCGCACTTGAAAAAAAGCCAATTACAACATAAAGTGCAACGCTGTTTTTGTACTTTTTGATATATTGCCAAATCCATCGAAGCTCGGTATAAAGCTCGGAAAGCGAAAGACTGCTCAGCTTTTTAAAAAGCTTTTTCATTTTTCTTTCCCCCTTTCGTAAACTATCCGATATGAATAAGCTCGCGCACGACGAGAAGCAGAACCGTTATTTCATAAACCGCAAAGAGCGGAAGTAGCCCCGTCAAAAACCGCCGTGGCTTTGCAATTTCAAAACAGCCGTCTTTTATTTCCGCCGCAGTCATTGCACAGTAAAGCCCGAAGCCTACCGCTGCGCCGAGCGTGTTGTTGATAATATCGTCCGTTTCGCAGACTCCGAGCGAAAAAACATACTGACATACCTCGGCAAAAAGGCTCAGTAAAAACGCAAAAGGTAGCACACCGCGTTCCCTTTTTCCAAAGGTAAACGGCAGAAAAAAGCCAATAGGTATAAAAATTGCAATGTTCTCAAGTATCTGCATAAAAACATCAAGCGCATAATACTTACTGACGCTCGCCCTGTATGACCAAAACGGCACAAGCTCTGTTCCCGCATCATGCGGACTGCGCGAAAACACGGCAAGATAAAGGAACAAGGCGCAAAAGCCGGCACCGCAAAATGCTCCGATAAATCGAAGCGTCTTTTCCTTCCTTTTATATTTAAGCCCATAATAAAGCGCAGCAAACAAGGCGAGGCTCAGGAACAAAAGCAGCAAAAAAAGCAGGTCGCGCAATACCATACCTATCAGCACTCTTTCTTTTTGATTTTTGAGACAAGCTTTTTCAAAAAGTCGTTCAGAACAATACTGTAAATCTCTTTAAACTGCGGCGTTTTAAAAACCAAAAGCAGATAAACCGCATTGAAAACAACGGAATACACAACGAGCCTGAGAACAAAGCCCGGCACACCGCCGAGGGCAATATACTTTACGGCAAAATATCCCAAAGTGCCGGAAACGCCGGCGGCAGCAAAATGGAACAGGCTCATTGCGCCGTATTCCCAAACTCTGCGCTCAAAGATATATTTATATAGAACATATGCGTCAATAATGCCGTATGAAAAGATTCTCGTTATCGTTGTTGCAAAGAAAACGCCGGAAAGACCGATAAGCTTTCCGAGCACCACAGAAAGCACAATGTTCATTACGGAGGACAGAACCGCAACGTAACGTCCGTGAACAAACGAGCCGGTTGTCATTCTGTAGGTTGCAGTCGGCGAATGGAAAGAGCTGATATAAAAGGTTGAAGCCAGAGCGAAAACGGTTATGGGTTCAAGCACCCATTTTGAACCGAACACAAGCTCAATAAACTGCGAGCCGAACACAAACACGCCCGAAGCACAAAAGCCGTATACCCAGCCGCAGACGAATACCATATTTTTGAAAACGGAATACTTTTTCTCCTTATCCGCCGTTGCGTTGAGATTTCCGACGCTCGCCGTGACCGCTTTCGGAATCTGATCAACAACTGCGGATATCGCCGTAATTATCATTAGGTAGTTATCCGAAAAACCTACGGCTTCAAGGCTGATGAGCCTTGTAATAATAATGTTATCCGTTCCGTTCATGATTGCGCTGCCGATTTTGTAAATCAGAAGCGCGCGTACTCCGGAAAAAATATCATTTCTTTCGCTTTTGTCAAGCTTTTTAATGTTTTTGCCTTTAATTTCCGGATAAAGTCTGTTTGCCTTTTCGGCAAGTATGATGTTTTCAACTATCATTAACACAAGCTGAACCGAAAGATAGCCATAAAAGCTTTTGAACAAAAGCAGAACGGCAGATTGAAGAATAACGCGCAGAAACTTGAAAACAATTCCGTAGGCTGAAATAATGTAGCTTTTCTGCGCAGCGCTGATGAGCGTCTGCTTATATGAGACGAAATATGAAACGCCTGTGTTGAGGAGATAGAAAAGATATATTATTACAAGGTTTTCCGGAATGTCCGGCTTGCTTTTGATTATCACGCCAAAAAAAGGAATCACCGCAAGACCGGCAACGATAACAAAGCACCCGATTATTCTGTAAACAATTTTGTAAAGCTGCATCAAAGACGCAATTTTTTCATAGTCCTCCTCTGCAATGGGCTTATAAAGGTGAAAGGCAATGGCCTGCGCAACTCCGAGCTCCGCAAAGGAAAGGAGCGTGAGAACATTTGAAAAAAGACCGCTGATTCCGAGATATGTCTCGCCGAGAGTTCTGATAAACACCGCACGCAGCGCAAAGCTCAATAACGTGTAAAGAACATATGAAACAAGAGAAACCGCAAGATTTCTTGTGCTGTTTTTCTTTCTTGATGAAGCCATCACGTTCCTCCTTTTCAAGCGTTCCTTGCTTTTTCAACAGCCTCTTTGAGCTTATCAAGGTCAACATCCTCGCAGCCGCATAAAGAGTTTGCATGTGCTATTCTTTTATCCTCCGGCGGCAAGGTCATATAATCCTCTCCGTAGGTTATCTTAAGATATGCTTCAAAGCCGCACGGAGCACTCATCGAAATACCCTCAAACGGCATTTCAACGCTCCTTCTGCAAACATCCTCTTCTTTAAAAGTGGAAATTTTATAGCTATAGCAAGAGCCCCAGTTTGTAACATAGCCGCCCTTTGCGTTTTTGTCTGCCGTCATAATGCGTTTTAGGCGTTTATTGATATACTCAAAGCTCATCGCACCGGAAAGCAGTCTGAAAACGCACTGAACCAAAAAATTGTTTGCCTTTGCGCCTTTACCGGTCAGAGCCTTGGTCACCTTAAAGCGCTTTATATGGAAAAGTGTTATTTTTGCAGCATTCTGATATGCTCTGAAAAAACGCCTTTTTACATTAGTTTTGTCATAAACAAAAATATCAACGCACAACTCACTCGTCTTACCGGCATTGTTTACATAGCAAAGCTTCGGATATTCCTGATAGTAATACCGGTTTGTTTCCGGAGAAATCAGGGAAAATCCGCTTGGAAGATTTTCTTTGAAAGATGATAAAAGCTTATCGTAATCCTCCCTGCGGATAATCACATCAATATCGTCATCCCACGGAATAAAGCCCTTGTGGCGGACTGCTCCGAGCAAGGTTCCGCCGGTGGCGTAATACTCTATTCCGGCAAGTTCGCACTGCCTTTTGAACTCGGCAAAAAGTCCGAGCAGATAAAGCTGCGCTTTTTCAGGCGATAGGTCTTTTGCGTTCAATTTCATCAATCCTGTCAAATAAAGTTCTTTTTAAACACCCAGAACATTCATTACCTTTTGGCTCCAGGAGTTGAGCGAGTACTTTTCGAGCAATATCCTCCTGTTATATTCCGCGTTTTCAAAGGTCATTGCAGTTTCCCTGCACTTTTGCAAAGCGGAGGCAAGGCTGTTTGCGTCGCCTGTTTTAAAAACAAAAACATTCTTCATTTCCCACGCCCAGTCAGTACCCTCAATATCAGAGATAACGCACGGGAGTCCGGAATAAAGTGCCTCGGCAATAGCAACTGCAAAGCCCTCGGTGATGCTTGCCGACAGAAAAATATCCGTGTTGTCATAAAGCGAGGCAACATTATCGGTAGGCTCAACGGTATCAAGCCAGGACGGAAGCGTTTTCTTAAACCTCGCGGCAATATAATCTTTTGTTGCCTGCTGGCAGGAAACAGCGAGCGTAAGTCCGTTTACACCGCTTTCAAAAGCATTGCAAGCGGTATCAAAGCCTTTGACCTGCGGCTGCCAGCCGAGAATGAGCACACGCTTCTTTTCCTCAGCATAATTTTCTCTGATATGAAGGCGCGAAAAATCGATTCCGTCGCAAATTGTGCAGGCCTTTTTTCGGCCGGCAACAGCCGTCAGCTTTTTGCCGACAGCCGGCGAAACACCTATTGAAAATGTTCTGTTTGCACCGATAATTTTGTATTTTATAAAATATTTCAGCTTTTTTAAAACCGTATCGGTTCTGACATTCATTCTGCAATGCCAAACATTTCGTGTAAACGGAGCCGCTATACGCGATGAGATATCCCAGCCGCTGAAATGCGAATAGATAACGTCAATCTTTTCGTCTTTGAATATTTTTCTCAAGGTCTTTATCGTTGAAAAGGAATACGGAGCGTACGGAAGAAAGTATACCTTTTCATCTTTAAACTGCGAAATCCACCCGCGTTCCTGAACCTCTTGAGGAAAGACAAAGACTATTTTTCCGCCCTTCTCCTTAACCTTTTCGTTAAGCAGACGAACAGACGAAATGAAGTTTCCCGGATACGGCGCAGCGTAGCTTGCAAGCAAAGCGATGTTCATTTTTTCACCTCATATTTTATGTGTTTTTCGCGGCGAACCCAGTTTTGCCACATATCAAGGACAAAGAGCTGAGACGGATAGATGTTTTTAAAGACCGAGATTTTTTCTTCAACCGTTTTCTGAGGAAGCTCGGGTAAAGCGGCGTTTTCCTGTTCGGTAACAGTAATATAAATATCTCCATCAAATAAGGACGTCACAGCCTTATTCACCCGTTTGTGCATTTCATGACCGTATTCGCCTGACGGTGAGTGGGTATACGCTTTTTCAAAATTTCCGCGCGACAAAACAAGCCTGACATTTCTAAAAAGCAGGTTTTCCCTTTTATCTCTTGACGTCAGGGGAAAATAGGTGTAATGCACGCCGTAATATTTCATTGCTTTCTTAAATTCTTTTATTCTGCGAAGAGACTTTCCGGTTGTCATCAGAGCAACAAACGGCTTTTCTCTTTTCAGCACGGTATGAAAGAACAGAGCATCGTCATCGGGATGGGCGACAAAAAGAACCGCCTTTTCCCGGATAGGCTTTTTATCATTTTTCAAATGGTGCAAGGCGCAAAGCAGAGCGCCGACAGAGCCGTGATACACTTTTGCAAAAAAATCAGTTAGTTTCTGTCTCATCAGTAGCCTCCGTCAGTTCGTCAAAGAGCTTTTCGTGCGCTTTGAGCGTCTCTTTCATGCTGAATTTTTCGCCGCGGATTTTAGCTTTTTGGGCATAATGCTCCCTGAACTTTTTGTCTGTTACCATCTTTTCAAGAGCAGAATAAAACTCGTCCTCGCTCTTTGCAACAATGCCGTATTCGTTGTTTTCTCCGAGCAGCTCGCTCATTCCGGAGCATTCCGTTACAACGCAGGGCAGACCCAGAATGAGTGCTTCGGTTGTGGCAGTGCTGAAGCCCTCAAAATATGACGGCAAAGCAAAAATGTCGCAGCGTGAAAGCAGCCTGTATGGATTGGTCTGGTAGCCTGCAAAAACAAAGTCCTTTTCAATTCCCTTTTCCTTTAGCATGGACGCAAGCTTTCTCTCAAGCGGTCCTTTTCCTATCAGGATAAAGCGGTGCGGAATGTTTTTTTCACACAATATTTCATGCGCCCTCAAAAGCCGTAAGACACCCTTGTTCCTGATTATTTTGCCGATAAAGCAAATTTTTACCACGTTGTCCGAAAGGAAGGCTTCATCTGCGCTTTCTTTGCTCTTTTTTATTATTTCTGCGGTTTCATTGACATTATAAAGGCAAACGGTTTTTTCGTAAAGTCCGTTGAAGGAACAAAAATTATTGATAAGGCCGTTTGCCACGCAGACAATGCGGTCGAACGAAGCATATACGCAGTCGGCCTCCTCTTTACTTTTAAAGCAACCTTTGTAAAACGCTTCGTCAAGCTCCCGGTGTATCCAGCAGATTTTCTTCGTCTGCCTATCCCTGCAGCCGGAAACTATCCGCGCGGTTGTACCTTCAAGGTATGATATAACAATATCAAAATGCCTTTCACCCACAAGCTTTTTATATACCTTTTCGGGCGGCAGATATTTAAACAGGATTACATTTCCACGGAAAACTTTTTTGAACAGGAAAATGTGCTCAATATCATCTTTCAAAAAGCGTTTGTTTACTCCGCCGTCAAAAACACCGGCAACCGTAATTTTATATTTTTCGCGCGGAAGATTGTTAACAAGGTTCACAAGCACCTTTTCCGCTCCTCCGCCTTCAAGCGTATGAATTACAAAAAGAAGCTTTTTCATTCTTTCACCCTCTTAAAAATACCAGCCAAGAACATCGCTGATATATGTCATCTGCCAGTTTACGTCCATCTGATACCAGAACCAAATACAATAAAAAGCGCCAAAAGCAAGGACAATCACGCTGCGCTCCTTTCCCGCTCTGAAGCAGCACTTGAACAGTGCCGGATAGACAAGAAGCTGATATATTGTGAAATACTCCGCAAAGCGCGCCATAAGATTACCGCCTACGATTGAAGCGGCAATGAAAAACACCGCATTGAGTATGGACATATTAAACGCAACCGCATACTCACGATTTGAAAACAACGCTCTGTTATTCCGGAAAGCAAAGCCCAGAGCAACCGGAACAAGCGCAACAAAAGCCCTGATAACATTGACACCATCGGCCTGCATAAGCTCTTCCATCTGCCTGCTGTATTCGGAATCTTCAAAAAAGATCTGCATTCCGGAAAGAAGCGGATCGATGAAAATCATTGTAAAAGTCAGTCCCACAATAATAAGGTACATTGCCTTGCTCCAGGGTCTGATAAACGAGAAAAGAAGTCCGATTATCATTACATATGCCGTTCCGTGGAACTGCGCAGCAAGAACAATTAAAAGTATGTATGCAACATACTTTTTTTCAACCAAAAGGCGGTATCCCGCAAAAAGGAGCGTTACGGCAACAAACTGCCTCATTCCGTTGAACATATATGCAATTTCTACCGAGGCAACAAAAAGGAAAAAGCTTACCCCGGGCATTGCCGAGTAGTGTTTTACAGTCACACAGATGAACAAAACCTGAAAGAACGCCGTAATAGTAAGCCATGCGTTTGAATTAGGAATAATCATTTTTATCAAAGTAGCAAACTGATAAAACAATTTATCCTTATTCTGTATCTTCAGCATTGCCGAAAAAGTGGGGGTAAGATTATTAAAGGACTCAATATAGTTAACGGTGTCGGCAACCGCTGTTCTCATGCCGATAATAAAAATCAACGGGAGCATTGAAAACATCATTGAAACTAAAGTCGGAATCAACCTGACCTCGCCGTTATCCAAAACGCTTTTTTTATTTATGAACCATTTTTTCCAGGTGAGACCGACAAATGTTGTCCATGCCAGAAGCGACCAATATACAAGCATTTGCTCTCACCTGCCTTTCATAATACTATCTGTTCTTAATTCTGATATAAATATTAAGCAGAACGCCGAACGGTATCATCAAAACCGTCAAAAGCTTTTTCGGCGATTTTTTGAGGAAATGCTTTTCCCTTGCAAAAATGCATGAGGATATATAATGAATTGCTCCGCTTGCTTTTCCTTTAAAGCTTGCGGCATATTTCATCCGTATAATCCTCGCATACATGAAGCCCCTCGGACTTTGGCGGTACTGTCTGAAGATGCTTGCGCCCGAGCCGTCCGGCTGATATTCAACGCGGCAAAGTGCTTCGTCAAGCACAAGTAATTCATAATCTTCATCAATCAGCGTATAAAGCGAGCCGAGAGGAACAAGCTTTTCGCCCTCATATTCCGGATAGGGCGGATATTTTTTCACCACGTCTGTTCGGTAAACAAGCTTTTTGTCTCCGCTTCCGCCGTTTTTGTAATAAGCGCCGAGCGTTGTTTTCTTCAAATCCTCGGGAAAGCGAGAGCCGATAACATTGCCTTCAAAATCGGTGTCGAAGCCGACTATGCCTGCAAATTCATCACTGCCGTTTTTCTCCCAGAAATCGAGTATCTTACCGACTGCCTCATCGCCTATTGTATCATCGGAATCAATGCAGGTGTTAAGCTCGGTTTTTATGAGCTTATATGCAAGATTATGTGCGGTGTGCATTCCGCCGTTCTCTTTGTGAACATATTCAATTTTAAAGCCGCAGTCCTCTTTTTGAAAGTCTTCAACAACTTCCCTTGTATTGTCGGTTGAGCCGTCGTCAACAATCAGCCAGACAAAGCGCTTGTCGCTCTGCTTTTTGAGTGCTTCAAAGGCACGCGGCAGGGTGTGCGCCCGATTGTATGCGGGGGTAAAGATAGTAAGCCTTTCCATTTCAGCACCACTTTTCAAGATAGAATTTTTGCAGAATTTCTGCGCTTTGATAGGAATCATAGCCGTGCTTTTGAATTGCTTCAATGTTATCTTTCCGTTCAAGCGGCAGCGCCGCGGCAATTTTTTGCGCCCACCTTTGCGCTCCGTCTTCAAGAGGCAGAAAACGTAGGTTTCCGCTCACATCGCTTTCCCGTGAAACTGCGGTTGAGGTGAAAACGCAAAGTCCGTTTGCCTGTGCTTCAATAAGCGTCAGCGGCAGTCCCTCAAAAACCGACGGAAACACAAAGACGTCCGCCGCCTGAAGATAATCGGAAACATTTGAAACAACGCCCGTAAAGATTGCGTCGCTTTGGAGCGAAAGCTCTTTGCAAAGAGCCCTTACCTTTTCAAGGTCCTCTCCGTTACCGAGAAGGAGCACTTTGGTCTTCACTCCCATGCTTTTCAATGAGTCAAGAATCTCAATAACAAAGCTTTGGTTTTTATATTTGTCAAATCTTCCGACATGGCAGAGAACAAGCTCGTTTTCAGCAATTGAGAGCTTCTTTCTCATCTTGTTTCGTTCTTCTTTATCAAAGGCAAAGGCGGCGCAGTCAATTCCGTTTTTAATGACAGAAACCTTTCCGGCTTCAAACATTTTGTTTCCGAAAAGATAGCGGCCGGCTTCCTCGGAGCAGGCAAAGCGGAAGGTGCAGTACCGGTTCAAAAAGAGCTTGCATAAGTTTTTAAAAAAGCGTTTATATCCGCTTTCCGTCTTAGCTGTATGGCTGTGCGCTATCCGCACCGGAACGCCGGCTTTTTTTGCCGCCATAAGGACAAACACGCTAAATGTGTTGATATGCGAATGAACAATTCTGTATTCGCTGTGTTCACCAAAAAAAGCTTCAAGCTTTTTTATATACCGCGGCATTGCGGCAAGGCTTCTTTCGGGTGCATTGAAAATTCTGCCGCCCATTGAACGAACTTCCTGCTCAAAGCCGTTCTCCGTTCTTTTGTGAACAAGAAAATCAAACTGAACTTTATTCCGGTCAATTTTCCGGTAAAAGTTCATCAGCATGGTTTCAAGACCGCCGCGGTCAAGAGAGGTCACAACATGAAGTATTCTTATTTGTTCCATTTTTTCTCCGCTATTTAATTCAATATCAATCATTAATATCCGAGATATCAATCATATCTCCTAGTTTATACTCTACTTCGATAGGACGATATACATCATATCCTCCGGAATCAAAAAATGTGTATTCACCAAAATAACACTTACCGTTAATTTCGTAAAAGTCCATTCTGACAAATCTAATTTTCTTTGCAAGTACCCTTACACACTGCTTCATTTCTTCAAAAGAAATCGGCTTTTCAATCAACTTTTTGCTGTTTTCACCATCCGCACTTCTGATATCAAGATGATTAAAATCCATGTCAAAAAAGTCAAACTTTGTTCCAGATTCGCTTCCTCTTTCAGAACAAACAAAAACGTACTTCGGCTCACCGTTGAAACACAAAAATTTATAATCTCTTATTGGCTCACCGGAGTCATTTTCCATAAATCTTTCAGCCAAAATTTTAGGTTTCACCGTTTTATACGGATATTCTCTTCCAAGACAATACGGATTCAAAGAAAGTCTTCCGGAAAAAAATTTTGAAAGCTCCGCTTTGTCAATTTTATTCTTATCGTTAATAAGTTTAACACTGCCTGAATCATGATTGCATTTCAGAACAAATTTCTGAGGCAATAAATCAAAGTTTATATCTTCAAACCTATCCCATGAGCCCAAAAGTTCGATTAGATATTTTTCTCCAATCTTTTCTTTAACTATTTCCCTGACTTTCAATTTATCAACGAGCTGAGCATATTCGGGGTGAATATCATGAATTTTTAACCAATTTTGTTTTTCTGTAAAGCCTCTTGGGTTTTTCAAATTCAATCTTTTTCCCGTTTTGATTCGGTACACAAACTTTATGTACGGCTCGTCCGGAATAAAAGAAAGCAAGCTGACAAGCTTCAGCCTTTTTTCCCTATCTTTGAAAATTTTTTTATAAAAATCAACCATTAAAGATTCTCCTTGTACCATTCAATAGCAAGCTTTATTCCGTCCTCAAAGCTGTATGACGGGTCGTAGCCGAGAAGCGCTTTTGCTTTTGAAATGTCGGCGTTTGAGTGCTTGATATCGCCGGCTCTGTCCGGCCCGAAAATCGGCTCAATGTCAACGCCGAGCGCCTTTGTAAGACCGTAATAAATGTCAATAAGATATTCCCGTCCGCCGTAAGCGATATTGAACGCCTCGCCGGACGCTTCCTTTTCCGCAAGGCAGGCTTTGAGATTTGCCTCAATAACATTTTCAATATAGGTAAAATCGCGGCTCTGTCTGCCGTCGCCGTTGATTGTCGGGCGCTCTCCGGAAAGCAGCTGCTTAATAAACTTCGGAATGACCGCAGCGTAGGCGCCGTTCGGATCCTGTCTTCTTCCGAAAACATTAAAATACCGCAGTCCCACGGTTTCAAGACCGTAGTGCATTGAATACTGTTTTCCGTAAAGCTCACAGACGTGCTTTGTCAGCGCATAGGGCGAAAGGAGATTGCCCTCCCTGCCCTCTTTTTTCGGCAGCGTCGGCTCATCGCCGTAAACAGACGAGCTTGACGCATAGACAAAGCGCCTTACTTTGTTTTGCCGCGCGGCCTCCATCATGTTGAGCGTGCCTTTGATATTGACCTGTTCATAGTAAAGCGGCATTTCAATGCTGCGCGGAACGCTGCCCCACGCCGCCTGATTGAGAACGTAATCTGCGCCCTCGCACGCTTTCATGCAGGTTTCAAGGTCGGTAATATCGCCTTTGATAAAAGTATAGTTTTTGTTATCTTTAAAAAGATCGACATTTTCCTGCCTGCCCGTTGAAAGGTTATCGAGGCAGCGGACGCGGCAGCCGAGCTTCAATATCGCCTCGCAAAGATTTGAGCCGATGAAACCTGCTCCGCCGGTCACAAGAAAAACGGTATCTTCCGGAAATTTCAGTTCAGAGTAGCCCATATTAAAGTCTCCAGTATTTATATCCGGCGCTTTCAAAGGTCTTCCTGTCAAGAATACCCTTTACATCAAGCAGGATTTTTGTTTCATTTTTATATAGCGCGTCAAAATCGCTCTTTGAAAGCGTTTTAAATTCATCGTGAGCCACGGCAAGAACGACGGCGTCGCAGTTATTAACCTTTTCAAATTCAGTAAGCTCAAGACCGTACTCACGCTCTGCGCCGCCCTTATCGGCAACGTCATCACAGACAACGGGTTCGATTCCGTATTCACGAAGTTCATGAATTATGTCAACGACGCGTGAATTTCTCGTGTCAGGGCAGTTTTCCTTAAAGGTCAGACCGAGAACGGCAACCTTTGCACCGCTTATCGGCACGCCGCTCTTTGCCATAAGCTTAATGAGCGATTCGGTAACATACTGACCCATTGAATCGTTAATCCGTCTGCCGGAAAGAATGACCTGACTGTGGTAGCCTATCTCCTCCGCCTTATAGGTGAGATAATAAGGGTCAACGCCGATGCAGTGTCCGCCGACAAGACCGGGTGCAAACTTCAAAAAGTTCCACTTTGTTCCTGCGGCTTCAAGGACGGCTTTTGTGTCGATTCCGAGCTTGTGGAAAATGATAGAAAGCTCGTTCATGAAAGCGATATTTATATCGCGCTGGCTGTTTTCAATGACCTTTGCCGCCTCGGCAACCTTAATGCTTTCAGCCTTATGCACGCCTGCAAGAGCAACAAGCGAATACACCTTTGCAACGGTTTCAAGCGTTTCCTCGTCCATTCCGGAAACGATTTTGACTATCGTTTCAAGGCGATGAACCTTGTCTCCGGGATTTATCCTTTCCGGGCTGTAGCCGACCTTAAAGTCCTTTCCGCAAACCAGACCGGATTCCTTTTCAAGTATCGGTACGCAGATATCCTCCGTCACGCCGGGATAGACCGTTGATTCATAGACAACAATACTGCCCTTTGAAAGATTTCTTCCGACTATCCTGCTTGCCGACTCAACAGGAACAAGATTGGGCGTATGGTCGGCGTTGACCGGAGTGGGAACGGCAACAATGTGAAACTTCGCCTCCTTGAGCTTTGCTTCGTCCGAGGTGAATTCAACCGCCGTGTTCCTGATTGCTTCGTCTCCGACCTCCTGCGTGGGGTCAATTCCGTTTTTGTAAAGCTCAATCTTTTTTTCGTTCAGGTCAAAGCCTATTACGTCAATTTTTTTTGCAAAGGAGACGGCAATAGGAATTCCGACATAGCCGAGACCTACCAGCGACAGCTTTTCCCTGCGGTCAATAAGGTTCTCATAAAGTCCGTTCATCTGCGTTTACCTCCGAATTCGTGTATTGCGTCAAGATATGCCCTGACAACTGTTTTCCTGTCAAACTCTCTTTCAACCTTTTTGCGCGCTGCACTGCCCATTTCGGCGCGCTGTGCGTTATCAAGCAGGCAGAACCTTTCAATCGCATTTTCAAGGCTTTTTTCGTCCTTTGCTTCAAAACCGAAGCCGGTCACGCCCTCATCGAATGTTTCGCAGCAGCCGGGAATGTTGCTTGCAAGAACAGGTCTTCCGCCTGCCTCGGCCTCAAGCAGTCCGTTTGCCATTCCCTCATGATAGGACGGCAGAACAACCGCATGACTCCTTTTAACAAAGGAATGAACGTCCTCCTGCCAGCCGAGATAATGTATCGCGCCGTCTTTGGTGAAAGAGTTTTTGAGCTCTTCACATTCCTTTTCGCACCAGCCTATGATGTCAAGCGATATGTCATATTTTTCCGACAGCTTTCCGACCGCTTCGCAAAGCTCAAAAATTCCCTTGTCTCTCATCATTCGTCCGATGAAAAGCAGGCGCGTTCCGTCCTCCGCCGGGTATTGCTCAAAGCTGTGCTTTTCAAGATTCACACCCGAGCCCGGAACAATTCTGTGCTTTCCGGTCGCGATTTTCATCTGCTCAAACTTTTTTGAATGTTTTTCATTCTGAAAGAACATACAGGATATTTTTCTCGTTGAAAAACGGTACCACGAGGAGATAAGGAGCGAAAAGAGCCTGCCCCTTTCAAACGCGGCGCCGAGTCCCGTTACCGTTGAAATATACGGAACGTGCATTGCGGCTGCGGCAATTCCGCCGTATAGCGCGGGCTTTATTGTGTATGTCAGTATAATATCGGGCGAATACTCTTTTATCATCGCCTTGTATTTTTTAATGAGCTTTATTTCTCTGAGGGGGTTCATGCCGTACTGGGTTATAGGAGTATCAAGAACAGTGCAGCCCAGACCCTCGAAAAATGCGGCGTGTTCTGCCCGCGGCATTGAAAGGAACACTTCATGACCCTCACGGACAAGAGCCTGTAAAAGCTCCGTCCTGAAATAATAAAGCGTTACTTCGTGATTTACCAAAAAGAGAATTTTCATTTTTGAATCTCGCTTTCCGCCTTCATTGCGCCCGTGCCGCCTTCAACAACTCCGTCGCTTTTGAGAACGCCGAGAACCGTTTTTAAAATGCACCTGATATCAAGCAAAAGGCTCATGTTTTTAACGTATTCGCCGTCAAGCCTTGCCTTTTCGGGAATTTCAAGCTCGTCTCTTCCGTTGACCTGCGCCCAGCCGGTAAGACCCGGACGGACAGCGTTTGCGCCGTATTTATCCCTTTCAGCAATAAGGTCAAACTGATTCCAGAGCGCGGGACGCGGACCTACGATTGACATTTCGCCCTTAATGATATTGATAAGCTGCAAAAGCTCATCAAGGCTTGTTTTGCGCAGGAAAGAGCCGACCTTTGTTATGAATGCGTCGGGATTTTTTAGCAGATGAGTCGGCATATCCTTGGGCGTATCCGTTCTCATTGTTCTGAACTTGAGCATTTCAAAGTGAGTTTTGTCC
This sequence comes from Clostridiaceae bacterium, assembly GCA_016292575.1. GTDB lineage: Bacteria > Bacillota > Clostridia > Oscillospirales > Acutalibacteraceae > UBA6857. The sequence goes on from JAEDIH010000007.1 coordinate 21,000, forward strand.
TTGCCTATCCTCTTTTGCCTGAACACAACGGGTCCTTTTGAGTCAAGCTTTACGGCAAGCGAAACGGCCGCAAGCAACGGACTCAAAACGCAAAACGCCAAAAGAGAAAGAACAAAATCAAGAAACCGCTTGAACGCCTGATACTTCATCACTTTCATTCCTTTCGTATCTGTACTGTGAAACAATTTCCCGCAGCTGCCTGCGCAGCTCGCTTCCGCTCATGTCCTGCGCATTTTCAAGCACTTTCAGGTGCGAGAGCAGAACGCTTTCATCCGATTCCTCCGGGTGACCGATGAAGATAAGGTCGTTGTCGGTCTTTTCAATGCCCTCCTCGCTGAGCAAAAGCTCCTCATAAAGCTTTTCTCCGGGGCGAAGACCCGTATATTTTATCTTGATATCAACGTCCGGTTCAAAGCCCGAAAGGCGGATCATATTGCGCGCAAGGTCATCTATCCTGACCGGCTCGCCCATATCAAGGACAAAAATTTCTCCGTCCTTTGCATAGGCGCCCGCCTGCAAAACAAGGGAGACAGCCTCCGGTATCGTCATGAAGTAGCGGATAATATCTTTATGGGTGACAGTGACAGGACCGCCGAGCTCAATCTGCTTGCGGAAAAGCGGAATAACGCTTCCGTTGCTGCCGAGGACGTTTCCGAAGCGCACGGCGGCAAAAACCGTTTTTGACTTTTTGCTCATCATCTGAACAATCATTTCGCAGATACGCTTTGAAGCGCCCATAACATTGGTCGGGTTGACCGCCTTATCGGTTGAAATGAGCACCATCTTGTCCGCACCGAATTTATCGGCGGCAAGAGCAGTATTATATGTTCCGAAAACATTGTTTTTGACCGCCTCTGCCGGGGAATTTTCCATCAGCGGAACGTGCTTGTGCGCCGCCGCGTGGAAAACTATCTCCGGTCTGTACCTTTCAAAAACTTCAAACACGCGTTTCTGGTCGCGCACCGAGCCTATGAGGACAACAAGCGAAAGCTGCGGATATTTTTTCAAAAGCTCCTGCTCAATGGAATAGGCATTATTTTCGTAAATATCAAAAATAATGAGTTTTTCAGGCTTATGCTTTGCAATCTGGCGGCAAAGCTCGCTGCCGATTGATCCGCCGCCGCCTGTTACAAGCACGGTCTTTCCGGTAAGATATCCGCTGATTTCGTCGGTATCGGTCTTTATCGCGTCGCGGCCGAGCAGGTCAAGAACGTCAACCTTGCGTATTTTTTCAATGCTGACTTCTCCGTTTGCAAGCTGATATATTGCAGGCAGCGTCAGAAGCTCGCAATCCGTTTTCTGACACATTTTGAGCAGACTCCTCCTCTGCTCTGCGGTGGCGGAGGGTATTGCGATTATGATTTCCTCAACACGGTACTGCTCAACCGCGGAAAGAATATTTTCCCTTGAACCGACAATTTTGACTCCGTGCAGGCGCTTGCCCTTCTTTTTAAAGTCGTCGTCGATTATGCACACAATGCGGTTTTTAGCGTGGGAGCTGCTTTGCATCTCACGCAGAACAATGTCTCCGCTCTGACCGGCTCCGATGAGCATTGTCCTTTTTTGTCCGCGGCTCTTGAGGGAAATCAGACCGCGCGAAATCCTGCCCGAAAACCTCAGGCAGCTTATGAGGCCGATGAGCAAAAGGAAACGGATAATCACATATGAACGCGGAAGAGCATACGGCATCAGCCTGATGTATATCCAGTCAAAAACGCACGAAAGGAAGCACGCGCAAATGATTTGTATCAGCTCGCCCACTCCGGCATAAGCCCAAACGCTTGAATAAAGCCTGAAAAGAGCAAAGATAAGTATTGCGGCAACGGTGCTTGGCGGCACGGTTCTTGAAAAAGAATCAAGAAAGCCCGAGGACACAAGCTCGTCAAAATCAAACTCAAAACGGGTGAAAAGCGCAAAAAATCCGGAAGCGTTGACCAGAATAATATCTGCAATAATTATACAGACAGTTCCGAGCAAACTGCCGAACAAAGCCTTGCTGTTTTTCACTTTCGAGATTTCTTTCATTTATTTGTTCATCCTTTCGCTTTTATCTATCAAAAACCGCTGTTTATCTGTACGCGGCAGGTATATTCCTTTTAGTCTTAAAGAAGCGTAATTTATAAAGCGTCCAGAGCGCGCTGTTTTTTTTAATCAGCTTTCCGTCCCTCTCGGCAGCAACGCAGCAGGCAAGAAGCTGACCTTTTTCAATCGGACCTTCAACATAGGTCTGCGCGTCACCGGAAAAGAAAAAGCTTTCCCCTTTCCTTTCGACAACGCGGTGAAGCACATAAGCGCCGTTTTTACGTTTGTAAAAGAGAATGTCGCCTTTTTTCGGTTTTTTTTCAATCCTCTGCAAAACGACCCTGTCGCGCCCGTCCGCAAGGAACGGCAGCATACTGTTTCCCGTAACCGTCAGAAATACTTCTTCCCCGCAAGACAGCTTATAAAGAATGATTTTTACAATTCCGTCATTGCCGATTTTTTTTGAAAGTTCTGTTCCGTCAGCCTCTTTCATATTGCCTCCATAACGATAAAATTCGCCGTATAGCTCAGATAATTTTGTATTTTTTCATCAGTTCGGTTCGTTCCTTTGCAATTTTAAGGCTCTGAGCAGGCGTTCCGTTTGTTTCTCTCTTGAAAAGAACCGAAAAAGCATATTTCACAATGCGCACCCATACGAAAAACGGATACAGCCATTTATACCGCGCCACAAGCGGATAAGAAGCGGCAAGCGTTTCCCTTTGCGGAAACAGCGCCGTTATCAGCGGATTGCGTTTTTTCTTGCCGGCGGCGGAAAGGGTGAGCGCAGCGCTGTGCTGCCTTGAGCTTTCTCCCCTGCCGAAAATACCTGCTTCGAGAATATCCTCAAGAAGCTCCTTTGTTTCAACCTTACGGTCAAGAGACTCAAAAGCAATGTCCTCAAAGGCAAGGTATTCGCGCGCAATATTTACAATTCCCTCAAAAAACACCCACGCGTTCAGCTTTGAAAGGTCTCTTTGCAGCTTTTCAAAGTCAATGCAGCCCTTATACTTCCTGAGGTAAACGGCAATGTCGCAGACCTGCCTTATGCCGAAGCCGCACCTTATGAAGTGCTTGAACGCATGGCAGACAAGATACAAAATTGTGCTTTGCGCGTCAAGAGTCAGCACCTTGGCGCCGTTTATTTCCGTCCAACAAGTGTTTTCACTCTCAGTCTCAAAAAGAGCCTTGAGCGTTTCACCGAGTGCTCCGCTCTCGCAGAAAAGGGAGATATGCGCTTCAACAACCAGACCGGTTTCGGGATCGGAATAGGTTTTTTCGTTCATACCGGTTCTTTTAAGCTCAAAGCCGAGGTTCTTCATTTCCTTTTCAAAGCGTTCTTCCTCCTGCTTTGAGATAAGCAGATCCTCGTCTCCGGAGGGGCGCAGATCCCCATCGGCATAAAGCGCGCGCAGCGTTACGCCCTTGACGCAAACGGGGCGGAATTTGAGCGAAAGAAGTTTTTCATAAACCGACAGAAACTTTGCGCTCTTAACGGTCTGCGCAAGATAGCAGCTTATTGCGGCGGCCTTTTCTCCTTTAAAAAGCTTGTCTGAGGCGCAGTTCGGAAACAAGACGTCACAGACCAGTGGCAGGATATTATGCTTACGGGCAAGGAAAAAAATTTCCGGAAGATTTACCTTTGAAACAGAAAATTCGTCATCCGGATTGAAATGCTGCGCTACAGCCCTCAAAAATTCCATTTCAGAAGCTTTCATTCCTGCACCACCGTTTAACACCAAGATAATAAACCAAATAATTATAGCATAAAGTGTTGTCCGATGTAAACAAAAAAAGAGCTTGTTTTAAGGATAAAATCAAGGAAAAGAGAGGAAAAATGTCGAGAATTTTGTGTAATTTGAAATATCATAGGAATTATTAAAATATAACATTTTCAAGCTTCATTCAGGCGGTTCTCAAATCCCTTTTTTAGCAGTTTTAATAAAGAAAAATCCATTTCCGGGCAGGAAAAACGGAGCACGTCTGCTTTGCAAACACGCCCCGAAAACTAATATTATGCTGTAGTATAATATTTCATTCGGCAGAATTTCTGCTTTTCTTCCTTTTAAAAAGCTTCAAAAAAAGCAGACAAAGCAAAATCGCTGCGCCTGCGCCGAGCAAGGCTCCGGCGGAATCAACGCAGACATCGGAAAGCTGACCGCTCCTCCCCTCAACAAAAAGCTGATGAAATTCATCGGTTGCCGCGTAGAAAACGGTAAAGACAAAAGCCGCAGCAAAATTCTTCGGCTTCACGCCGAAGCTTGCCGCAAAAAGCGAGCACAAAAACGAAAGCGCAGCAAATTCCGCCATATGCGCCCCCTTGCGCACGGCAAAGCTTAAGGAAGCCACAAGGTTCTCCTTTTCCTGCGGCGAAAGGGAGTCGAACCTGCTCACAAGCGCTTTGCAAAGGGCGGTTATGAAACCGGCGCTTGTTTCATCGGATTGAACCGCCTTTTGTGCGGAGAGGCAAAAAATTGCCGCCATGTTAAGTACTATAAGCACCGCCAAAATTATTCTTATGATTTTTCGTTTATTCATGTGTCTTATTTGTCATCCTTTTCTTTCGCCGGTCTGCAACCCGTTGCTTCCTTAACTATACCCGAAAACAACAGTTAAATCAACCTTTCGGCAAAAATTGCCTCGGTAAGCTTATAATAGCTCCAGACATATGCGGCAGGAAAAACAAAAAGACAAAGCAAAAACCAACCGGAAAAGCTTCTGCGCAGACAGAGAAAGCTTTCAATGTTTCCGTCAGACTTTTGAAAGCTCATTTTTATACTCTGCGCCATTGTGCAGCTGCCGGAGCAGTAAATATACGGTGCAAGAAAAAGAAGCGCGGAAAAGCGCCTGTAAAAAATTGCTCCCAACACCAAAAGCGAAACGGCAAACGCACCCATTACCGCAACGGCGATGAGCGGAAACTCATTGCTCACAGCTTTTGCAATGCAAAAAATCATTGCCGAAAACGGCAAAAGGCAGAACAAAAACAGTCCTGCCCTAATCACAGCAAGCAAAAGCTCCAGCACCGCCGCGCTTATCGCCGAACCAAACCTCCGCTTTTTATCTTTTTTTGCAAGAAACAAGTGAGCATTAAAAGCCCTGAAAAACAAAAGCAGAACGACCGAAACGGCGGCAAGGATTGCAAAAGCAAGCCAAAAATTTCGGCGCAAGGCGGAAGAAAAGCCCGAACGGTCAAGCAATAACAGGGCTGCAAAAGGCAGAACAAACAAAAAACATTCGGTAAAAAAGGCAAGATATACTTTTTTCCTCTTTGTGCAAAGTGCCTCCTTTGCCTCAAGGCGCAGTTCTTTGTTCACAGTCATCACCTAAAGTATTTTGGGCAGGAGAAAAGCTTTCTAAACAAAACCGATGAAAAGCTGCCGTGCTTTTTGTCAGGCGTCATTATTGGATTGTCAATTCAAAGGCGGCTTATAATCGGTGATATCCGTCAGCCGGACGAACGGAAGAAACCAAAAGAGAATCAGGAGCGTATATTCTTTCCGAATAAAGCACGGCGTCTGCTCTGACTATAACCTTGCAAAGGTATCTGCTTTTTCCGACCTCGGCAATAATATTTACGCTGCCGGGATTCAGCGCCTTAACAATACCGTTTTCGGTAACGCAGGCAATCCTCCTGTTGCTTGAGCTCCATTTGACGTGCCGCCCGGTTCCGATAAGCTTCAAGGCAAAGCTTTTGCCCACAGGAACAATCTTTTTGACCGAAGAGATCTTCGGAGACTCAACGGTAACGCGGCACTTATAGACCTTCCTCCCGACTTTGGCGCTGACTGTTGCGGTGCCGGAACTTATACCTTTAACATTCCCCTTTTTGCCGACGGAGACAATTCTTTTGTTGCCGGACTTCCACTTGGGAGGCTTTTGCGCTCCGGAGACCCTGAGCCTGTAAGTTTCCCCGACCGAAACAGTGATTTTTGATTTATTCAGCTTTATTGACGCAGCTTCGGCTGCCGAAGCAAAAAATGCTATCATAATAACCGAAGAAAGCAGCACAACGAAAAGTCTTTTTAAAGCATTTTTCACGTTCAAACCTCCTTTTGTCCTTACTGCGTAAGCTTTTTTATTAATCAATGAAGCAAGATGAGCCTTGCCCCCGCTCAGAGTGAACGAGGGCAGGAAAAACGGTATTAATAGGTGAATGTGAGCAGCTCGGTGGCAGTTCCGATAAAAGCGATATCAAAAAGACCGAAAGAGGCCGACATCTTTAAAGGCATGTTGATCTGAAGCTTTGAAAGCTTTCCGTTTGCGCCGACCGTTGCCTGAACCGTTGTTCCGGTGAGGGCAAGCGTAATGTCCATCTGCATATCTTCCATACCGAAGTCCGCCGTGCCGAGTGAAGAATCACATATGGAATTGTTGGCAGGCGTTGCGGAGAATTTCTTTCCGTCATACTTTGAGGTCTCGCTGATAAGAGCGACAGTCATAGTATATCCTCCGTCCGCATTTTTCACTGTTTTTGCAGACTTGATATATTTGCTCTGAAGAGCAGCAGCTCTGTTTTCAGGCGGAATATAAGCGTTGAGAGTGATATACTGATCTCCTGCGGGAGCCTTTCCGTCGGTAAAGCGGCGCGTAGCCTTGCTCTGCTCGTTGATGCCTTCGGTAAGCTCCTTGACGTCATTGCCCATAATTGCTTTCAAAAGTTCCAGCATCGCCTTGCTTATCTGCGGCTTCATGACAAGCTTTTCCTCGCGGTAAACTGTTATGTTCTTCTCTTTTTTAAGGTTATTGATGAGCGCGTTATATTGAGCTGCAGCCTTAGCCTTTTCGATAACAACGGGTGCCGCCGGCTTCGCCTTTACGGTTACCCGGCAGACATAGCTTTTTCCGGCAAGCTTTGCGGTAATTTTCACGCTGCCTGCCTTGAGCGTTTTAACAACGCCCTTGCTGCTTACCGTGGCAATCTTTTTGTTGCTCGTGTACCACTTAACGGTGCGCTTTGTTCCGTTCAGCTTAAGAGCAAAGCTTGTTCCTGCCGTAACGGTCTTTTTGGTGCTTGAAAGCTTTGGTGCTTCAACCGTAACTTTACATTTATAAGTTTTCTTTCCGATTTTTGCGGTGATGGTCGCGGTGCCCTTTTTGAGACCCTTGACAACACCTTTCTTTGTGACGGAGACGATTTTTTTGTTTGAGCTGCTCCATTGAGGAGTTTTCTTTGTTCCGGAAACCTTCAGCTTGTAGGTCTGACCGACAACGAGAACTATCTTAGTTTTGTTCAGCTTGACCGAAGCCGCCGAAGCCTGAAACGCCGGAATGAGCAACGTTGTCATGAGGATAACGGCAGAGATTAAAGCTAAAAGCCTTTTGGTGATTGATTGCATTTTGCTTATCATCCTTTCTGTATAAGGAAGCTCTGATTAAATCTGATGTACAGATTACGCCGTCAGATTTTTCGTCAGATTGTGCAAAAGGCGAGCAGGAATCCTGTCGGATTTCAAGCGGCTTTTGTGCAATATGGCGGAAAAGATGCAAGTAAGATGTGCATCAAAGCGTATGCTGTGATTTATTCAGAGGTTCCTAAGATTTGTCGGCATAAGCCGCCGGCTAATTTGATTATATAACCGGACAAAACCATTTGTCAATGAAAGCCGGAAAAAATTCATTTCCAAATTTATCCTCGGCTGTATGTAACAGCGTAATTCTCATCGCTCAGAGCGACTGCTTTTCGCACAATTAATCGACAAAATTCCGAAAATGAGTAAAAATGCATAAAAATGCCGGTTGAAATTTGTATAAAAACACCCGCCAAAAATTTGGCGGGTGCAGCTTTTATGTGTTGAGACTAATCTCAATCGCTTGTATAAGGCATGAGAGCAACCTGACGGGCGCGCTTGATAGCGGTGGTCAGTTCGCGCTGATGACGGGCGCAAGTGCCTGTTACACGGCGGGGAAGAATCTTCGCGCGGTCCGAGGTGAACTTGCGAAGCTTCTGAGTGTCCTTATAGTCGATTGATTCAACCTTATCTACGCAGAAAGCGCAAACCTTTTTGCGTGACTTCCTGTTGGGACGGCCGTTTCCTCTTTCATATGCCATTGGTTATTCCTCCTTGTTAAAATTTTCAGTTGCAATCAGAACGGCAGGTCTTCATCGTCGGTGATCTCCTCAAAGTCACCGGGAACCGCTGTCTGATAAGCGGGAGCTGCCTGTGCCGGAGCGGCAAACGCGGTGTTTGTTCCGGTTTCCGCCTTGGAGCCGCAGAAGCTGACCTCTCGGGCAATAACTTCATACGCAGTCCTTTTTGCGCCGCTGTTGTCCTCGTATTGGCGCGACTGAAGCTGTCCCTGCACGGCAATCATTGAACCCTTTGAAAAGTAACGGCTGACAAAGTTCGCCGTACCCTCCCAGGCAACAACGGGAATGAAGTCTGCCTTCCTTTCCTCGCCTGCCTTGACATAGCCTCTGTCAACAGCGATTCTGAAACTGCAAACGCTTTTTCCGGTTGTTGTTGTCCGCAGCTCGGGGTCGGCAACAAGACGACCCATGAGAACGATACAGTTAAGCATGATTCGTTCCTCCCTTACTTCTTTACGGTGAGTGAACGCAGAACGCCTTCTGTGATGTTGACAACACGGTCAAGCTCGGCCGGGAATTCCGGTTCGCTTGAGTAGTTGACAAGAACATAGTATCCCTCTGTTTCATAATTGATGGGGTAAGCAAGCTTACGGCTGCCCCATACGTCAACAGATTCAACAGCGCCGTGCGCCTCGATGAGGGACTTGAACTTTTCAACCAGAGCGTTAACAGCTTCTTCTCCGTTAGCTACTGAAAAAACTAACATGGTTTCATAGTTGTTTGTCATTGTTTTGCACCTCCTTATGGACTTTAGGCCCCGAAAAACGGAGCAAAGAGTGCCGCATACGTTACGGCGGAGAAGATTATACCAATAATCATCCGTTTTGTCAAGAGAAATCGGCTCAATAATTTGGCAGTCTACCTCAGTCTACCTTTGGAGTGAATTCCCAAAGTAAATTCCACAGTGGAGTTTGAAGTGGAATTTAGTGTGG